>CAZGIE010000025.1:0-16990 GCA_964526485.1 uncultured Gemmatimonas sp.
CGTCGTGCGCGCCGCGGCGAGGAGGTCCTCCATCGCGCGGGCCGAGCCGGCGGCTATGCCGAGCGGGAATTCGCGCCCGACGAGCTTCTCGGCCGGGAGGTCGAAGAGGCGCGAGGCGGCGTTCGAGGCGTCGACGACCTCCATCGTATCGGCGTCAGCGACGATGCTCGCGTCGGTGGAGAGCTGGAAGAGGAGCCGGTAGCGCGTCTCGACGTGGCGCAGCTTCCAATAGTCGCGCTCCATCGCCTGCTGCGTGTCGACGAGTCGCTGCTGCAGCGTCGAGATCGCCCGCAGGTCGCGCCCGACCGCGACGACCGAGCCGTCCTCGGCGCGCACGGCGTTGTAGGCCACCGGGATGTCGGCACCGGCGCGGGAGGGATGGTTCACCTGGCGCCGGCGCGTCGTCCCCGCCGTCGTCGCCTCCCGCAACATCTGTTCGACCTTGCCGCGCGATTCCGGTGTGACGGTGTCCACCCAGGGCGTGCCGACCCAGCCCTCCGCGCCATCGACCGGGGACTCCGCGCCGCTGAACTCGACGTGGCGGACGATGCCGCCACGATCGACGATCAACGCCACCTCGCTCGTGGCGGTGATGAGCTTCGCCGCCCAGTCCGGTGCGAGACCGGAGAGGGGAGCGCGCGAGGCGTCGGACGCGGAGTGACCGGAAGTCATGGGATCTGCCCTATGGGCGAGGAGACGGCATCATCCGAGGCGGAGCTCGGTGACACCGCGAAGGCGTCGGGCCATGACCACCGCGGAGTCCGCGTCGGTCGCATGGCCATCCGCCCCCAGTTGTTGGACCAGCGAGGGATCGGCACCGAACAGATGACCACCGACGAGCACGCGGATGTCGGCATTGCGCGACACCTGCCTGACACGTCGGATGTCTTTCCGGAGTCCCGAGAGGTACTGCGTGCACGAAATCGAGACGCCGAGGCAATCATACTCGGTTTTCCTAACCATGTCCAACAATATATCTGAACCGTAGATGGTCATGAGATGGACATCCCATCCATCCCGAATGAAATGTTCGGCAATAATCAGTGTGCCGAGGGTGTGTTGTTCCCCGGGGGCGCAGGTGAGGAGCATCCGGCCCATCGTCCCGAAACAGGCACGGTCGGACAGGAAGAGGGGGCTGATCGCCCGGACCAGGCGTTGGATGTGGCCGGACGCCAGGGTCACTTCATAGAAGGAGCACTCGTCCGTCTCCCACCGCTGCCCGAGGATGCGGGCGGCAGGGGCGAAGACCTGCTCGAGGAGCGCGCCTGGGGACATGCCGTCGCGTAGGAGGGCGCGGACGAACGCGCCCGGCGCCGCCTCATCCGCCGACAGGATGGTGTCGGTGAAGTCGGTGACGACCTGCGAGGTCGCCGGGAATTCTTCCCGGGCGAGACCAGAAGAGGACATGCGAACCACCACCAAGGTTGGGGGGCGTACCCCGGCTCCTGCATCCCCAAGGTGGGACCTGAGTGTCTCGCTGTCAAGACACTATGACGTAAACTTCTATTGACACAGCGAAGCCGGGGGCACAATATCACGGCGTGTCAGTCCGAACGCCGTCAACTTCTCTTTACACCCCGGAGCAGCGCGCCCGGCGCGATGCGACGCGATGGACCCTCGTCCAGGGGATCCTCGCGCCGCTCCAGTTCGCCGTCTGCCTCGTCTCCGCGACCCTCGTCATCCGGTACCTGACGACCGGCGAAGGGCTCGCCGCGGCGAACCTCTCCGTCCTCATCAAGACCGGGGTCCTCCTGCTGATCATGGTCACCGGCTCCATCTGGGAGAAGGTGGTCTTCGATGAATGGCTCTTCGCCAAGCCCTTCTTCTGGGAGGACGTGGTCTCGATGGGGGTCATCGCGCTACACCTCGCGTACGTCGCGGGTCTCTGGACGGGCACCCTCGCGGCGCGCCAACTCATGGCGCTCGCCCTCGCGGCCTACGCCGCCTACGTCGTGAACGCGGTGCAATTCGTCCTCAAGCTGCGCGCGGCCCGCCGGCAGGAGCGGGCGATGGCGCTCGGGATGGTGGGCGCATGACCGGCACCGCCCTCCCCGTCGTCGACACCGGGTGCACCGACGCCCCCGTCCTCAAGGAGCGCGGACAACGCGAGGTCTTCTGCGGCCTCACCGGCATCGTCTGGCTCCATCGGAAGATGCAGGACGCCTTCTTCCTCGTGGTCGGATCGCGCACCTGCGCGCACCTGCTCCAGTCGGCGGCGGGGGTCATGATCTTCGCGGAGCCGCGCTTCGCGACGGCGATCCTCAGCGACCGCGATCTCGCCGGCCTCGCCGACTGCAACGATGAACTCGACCGCATCGTCGGCGAGCTCCTCACCCGACGTCCGGACATCAGCACCCTCTTCCTCGTCGGCAGCTGCCCCAGCGAGGTCATCAAGCTCGATCTCGCCAAGGCGGCCTCGCGGCTCTCGGTCGCGCACCAAGGCCGCGTCCGCATCCTGAGCTACTCGGGGAGCGGCATCGAGACGACCTTCACGCAGGGCGAGGACACCTGCCTCAAGGCGCTCGTTCCCGAGCTGCCGGCGGCGACCACCGCCGAACCGGCACTGCTCGTCTGCGGCACCCTCGCCGACGTCGTCGAAGACCAGTTCGCGCGGCTCTTCGCCGAGCTCGGCATCGGGCGGGTGGATTTCTTTCCGCCGCGGCGAGCGACGGCGCTCCCGCCGATCGGCCCGGGGACGCGCGTGCTCCTCGCGCAGCCCTTCCTGAACGAGACCGCGCGCGCCCTCGTGGCCCGCGGCGCGACCCTGCTCTCGGCGCCGTATCCGCTCGGGGTGGAGGGCACCACCGGGTGGCTCCGCGCCGCCGCTGAGGCCTTCGACGTGGCGCCCGAGCGCTTCGCGAGCGCGATCGCCGGACCGGCGCAGCGCGCGCGGACCGCCCTCGGCCGGCATCGGCCCACCCTCGATGGGCGACGGGTCTTCTTCTTCCCCGACTCCCAGCTCGAGATCCCGCTCGCGCGCTTCCTCGCGGCGGAGTGCGGGATGACGCTGCTCGAGGTCGGCACCCCCTATCTCGACCGGACGCTCGTGGCCGCCGACCTGGCGGCGCTCCCCGCCACGCAGCTCGCCGAGGGGCAGGACGTGGAGAAGCAGCTCGATCGCTGCCTCGCCCTCCGTCCGGACCTCACGGTCTGCGGGCTCGGCCTCGCGAATCCGCTCGAGGCCGCGGGGCTGCGCACCAAGTGGAGCATCGAACTCGTCTTCTCGCCCATTCAGGGCTACGACCAGGCCGCGGACCTCGCGGAGCTCTTCGCCCGCCCGCTGAACCGCATCGGGCGGCTGAAGGTCTGACGCGATGCAACTGACGCTCTGGACCTACGAAGGCCCGCCGCACGTCGGCGCGATGCGCGTCGCGACGTCGATGGAAGGCGTGCACTACGTCCTCCACGCGCCGCAGGGCGACACCTACGCCGACCTCCTCTTCACGATGATCGAGCGCCGGGACGCGCGGCCGCCGGTCACCTATACGACCTTCCAGGCACGCGACCTCGGCGGCGACACCGCCAACATGGTGGTCACGGCGGTGCGTGAGGCGTACGAGCGCTTCCGTCCGCAGGCGCTCCTCGTCGGCGAGTCGTGCACCGCCGAACTGATCCAGGACCAAGCGGGCGCACTCGCCGTCGGGATGCAGCTCCCGGTGCCGGTGGTCCCGCTGGAGCTCCCGGCGTATTCCAAGAAGGAGAACTGGGGCGCAGCGGAGACGCTCTATCACCTGGTCCGCGCGATGGTCGGGAGCGCCGCGCGCCCGCGGCCGTCCCGCGACGGCCGGCGTCCACGCGTGAATCTCCTCGGGCCGACGAGTCTCGGCTTCCGGTGCCGCGACGATGTGCGCGAGGTCCGCGAGCTGCTCGCCAGCGTCGGCGTCGACGTCCATGTCGTCGCCCCGCTCGGGGCCACGCCCGACCAGCTCGCGACGCTCACCGATGCGGACGCGAACGTCGTGCTCTACCCGGAGATCGCGCAGACCACCGGGGGCTGGTTGCAGCGTACCCATGGGATGCCGATGATCCGGACCATCCCCATCGGCGTCGGGGCGACCCGCGACTTCCTGACCGAGGTCGGCACCGTCCTCGGGGTCGACGTCGCCCCCGTGCTCGCCCGCCCGGCCTCGCGGCTCCCGTGGTACTCGCGGTCGGTCGATTCGACGTACCTGACCGGGAAGCGGGTCTACATCTTCGCCGACGGGACGCATGCGATCGCCGCCGCGCGCGTGGCGCGCGATGAGCTCGGCTTCGAGGTCGTCGGGCTCGGGACCTATTCGCGCGAGATGGCGCGCGAGGTGCGTGATGCCGCCAAGAGCTACGGGCTCGAGGCGCTCATCTCCGACGACTATCTCGAGGTCGAGCGCGCCATCGCCGACGCCGCACCGGAGCTCGTCCTCGGCACGCAGATGGAGCGTCACATCGCGAAGCGGCTCCATGTGCCCTGCGCCACGATCTCCGGTCCGTTCCACGTACAGGACGTGCCGGCGCGCTACAGCCCGCAGATGGGATGGGAGGGCGCGAACGTGCTGTTCGACGCCTGGGTCCATCCCCTGATGATGGGGCTCGAGGAGCACCTCATCACGATGTTCAGCGAGGACTTCGAGTTCGACGAGACGGGGAGCCATCTCGGGAAGGGCGGGGGCCGGCGTCCCGCGGGTGAGGCCGCGCCCGTCGTGGCCGAGGCCGCCGGGGTGACGTCCGGTGGGGCGCCCTCCCCCGCGACGCCCGCGATCCCCCCGGCGGCCGTGTCGCCCGACGCGACGACAATCACCGTCATCGGGCCGGCGTGGAGCGCCGACGGCGAGCGGGAGCTCAAAAAGATCCCGTTCTTCGTCCGGAAGAAGGCGCGCCTGAACACAGAGCGCTTCGCTGCCGACCGCGGGATCGCGACGATCACCGTCGACACGCTGTACGAGGCGAAGGCGCACTATGGCAAGTAAGCGCGCCGCCGTCCCCGTCCGCGTCACGATCCTGACGCTCGACGCGCACTTCGCCGAAGCGTTCACCGGCGCGCGCCGTCGCCTCGCCCGCGACCTCCCGGGCCTGTCGCTCTCGATGCACGTCGCCGCCGAGTACGCCGACGACGCCACGCGGACGGCGGCCGCCATCGCTGACATCGCCGCCGCCGACATCATCATCGCCGGGCAGCTCTTCACCGAGGAATCCGCCGGACCGGTGAAGGCGGCCATCGCCGCGCGTCGGGCTGCCTGCGATGCCGTCTGCGCGATGCTCTGCGTGAACGACGTGGTGAAGCTCACGCGCCTCGGGAAGTATTCGATGGCCGACGAGGACCGGTCGACCTCGGCCTGGTCGCCGCTCGCGCTGCTCAAGAAGCTGCGTGGTGAGCGTACCGAGGGGCGGTCGGCCGGGGAGCGCCAGCTCGCCGCGCTCAAGCGGCTGCCGAAGCTGCTGCGGTTCATCCCGGGCACCGCGCAGGACGTGCGGAGCTGGTTCCTCGCGATGCAGTACTGGCTCGCGGGCTCGGAGGAGAACCTCGCGAATCTCGTCCGGATGCTGGTGAACCGATATGCCGCCGGTCCGCGTGCGGCGCTCAAGGGCGCGCTCACCGTCGGCGAGCCGGTCGAGTATCCCGAGGTCGGGTGCTACCATCCCGACCTGCCGGGCCTCGGCCTGACCGAGGCGGTGCGTGCCCTCCCCGTGGCGGGGCGACGGGGCCGGGTCGGTCTCCTCGTCGGTCGGTCGTATCTCCTGGCCGGCAACACCGCACACTACGATGCGGTGATCCGTGCCCTCGAGGGACACGGGCTCGCGGTGATCCCGGCCTTCGCGTCCGGCCTCGATGCGCGCGAGGCGATCACCCGCTTCTTCATGGACGACGGCCGCCGAGACGCGGGCCGTCCTATGGCGACGATCGACGCCCTCGTCTCCCTCACCGGCTTCTCGCTCGTCGGGGGGCCGGCGTACAACGATGCCGAGGCCGCGCAGGCGGTGCTCACCGCCCTCGACGTGCCGTACCTCTCGCTGCAGACGCTGGAGTTCCAGAGTGTCGCGGACTGGGAGGGTGACCCGCGCGGGCTCAACGCGCTCCAAGCGACGCTGCAGGTCGCGATCCCTGAGATCGACGGCGCGATCGGGCCGCTGGTCTACGGGGGCAAGGGGACGGCGGGCACCGATGGGGTGACACCCTCGGAGCCGATCCCGGGACGTATCGCCCTTCTCGCTGCACGGGTCGCGAAGCTCGTACAACTCCGGCGGACGCCGCGCGCGGAGCGGAAGGTGGGGATCGTCCTCTTCAACTTCCCGCCGAACGCCGGCAACACCGGGAGCGCGGCCTACCTCGCCGTCTTCGAGTCGCTCTTCAACGTGCTGCACGCGCTCAAGCGCGAGGGGTACGCGGTGGAGGTCCCGGCCAGCGTCGATGCGCTCCGGCAGGCGGTGACCGAGGGGAACGCGACACTGCTCGGCGCTCCGGCGAACGTGCACGCGCGCGTGAGCGCCGAGACGCACGTGGCGCGGGAGCCGCACCTCGCCGAGCTGGAGGCGGTGTGGGGGCCGGCACCGGGCCGGCAGCTCACCGACGGGCGCGACCTCTTCATCCTCGGCGCGCGCTTCGGGGAGGTCTTCGTCGGCGTGCAGCCGGCGTTCGGGTGGGAGGGGGATCCGATGCGACTCCTCTTCCAAGGGAACTTCGCCCCGACGCACGCCTTCTCCGCCTTCTACCGCTGGATGCGCGACGACTTCGGCGCCGACGCGGTGCTGCACTTCGGCACGCACGGGGCGCTCGAGTTCATGCCCGGCAAGCAGGTGGGGCTGACCGATGCCTGCTGGCCCGATCGCCTCATCGGCGATCTCCCGAACGTCTACCTCTATGCGTCGAACAACTCGTCGGAGGGGACGCTCGCGAAGCGTCGCGGTGGCGCCACGCTCGTCACCTACCTGACGCCACCGATCGCGCAGGCTGGCCTCTACAAGGACCTGGCCGCGCTCAAGGCGAGTCTCGATTCGGTGCGCGCGGCCGGCGCGGTCGACCCGCAGCTCGTGTCGCTGGTGCAGGAGCAGGCGGCGGCTCTCGACCTCTGCGCCGCCGCGCCCCGGTGGGTCGGTGACGCCACGCCGGAGATCGCCGCGGTGCGGAGCCGGCTCCTCGAGCTCGAGTACGCGCTGATCCCACTCGGCCTGCACGTGGTGGGGGAGGGAATGCCTCCGTCCGCGCGCGCCGACACCATCCGTGCCATCCAGAGCTCACTCCCGGAGCCGATGTCAGCGGCGGAGGTCGCGCGACTCGACGCCGCGTTGGCCGACGATCATGAGATCCCGGGCATCCTCCGCGCGTTGGACGGTCGCTACCTGCCGCCCGCACCGGGCGGTGACCTCGTGCGCACGCCGAAGGTCGCGCCCTCCGGGCGCAACATGTACGGGTTCGACCCGTACAAGGTGCCGAGCGCGTACGCCCTCCTCGACGGGCGCACGCGCGCCGACGCGCTGCTCGCCCGGCATCTCGCCGACGGACACGCCTATCCGGAGACGGTAGCCTTCGTGCTCTGGGGCACCGACAACATGAAGACCGAGGGGGCGCCGATCGCGCAGGTCCTCGCCCTGATGGGGGCGGTGCCGCGCTTCGACGCGGTCGGCCGGCTCGCCGGTGCGCGCCTCCTGCCGCTGGAGACGCTGGGGCGACCGCGCATCGACGTGGTCTGCACGCTCTCGGGGATCTTCCGCGACCTCCTGCCGCTCCAGGTGAAGCTGATCGCCGAGGCGGCGTGGCTGGCGGCGCAGGCGGACGAACCCGAGGACCGGAACTTCATCCGCAAACACGCGCTCGCGCATCAGGCGGCGCTCGGCTGCGACCTCGAGACCGCGGCACTCCGCGTCTTCTCGAACGCCGACGGGGCCTACGGCTCGAACGTGAACCTCCTCGTCGACACCGGACAGTGGGAGTCGGAGGACGAGCTCGCCGAGCAGTTCGTCCGGCGCAAGAGCCACGCGTATGGCGTGAAGCCGGGGGCGCGTCCGATGCCGGAGCTGATGCAGCGCGCGCTCGGTGGCGCCGACATCGCGTTCCAGAACCTCGACTCGGTCGAGCTCGGCGCGACCGACATCGACCAGTATGTGGAGTCCCTCGGTGGGATGAACCGCGTGATCACGCGGGCGAAGGGATGCGACGTCCCCGTCTATCTCGGGGATCACACCGGGAAGGAGGGGCGGATCCGCACGCTCGGCGAGCAGGTCGCGCTCGAGACCCGCACCCGGATGCTGAATCCCAAGTGGTACGAGGCGCAGCTGGCGCAGGGCTACGAGGGCGCGCGGAACATCGCGGGCCACGTGGCGACGACGCTCGGGTGGTCGGCGACCGCCGGCCAGGTGCCCGAGTGGGTGTACACGGACATCACGACGACCTTCGTCCTCGACCCGGCGATGCGGGAGCGGCTCGCGCAGGCGAACGCGAACGCCGCGGCGGGGATGGCGAAGCGACTGATGGAAGCGCACGACCGGGGCTACTGGCAGCCGAGCGATGAGGTGCTCGCGCAGCTGCGGGAGGCCACGGAGGAACTGGAGGACCGACTCGAGGGCGTCTACGCGGTGGCGTGAGCACTCGGCTCACGCAGCGGGACGACCCGGTCCGAGTCGGAGGGACGGAGGTGAAGATGGCGACGTTGGAGCTGCCGGTGCTGCCCACGCGGGCGGACGGTGACGGAAGCGTGCAGGTGCACCTGGATCCGAACGAGAAGATCACAGGGGCGCAGGTGTTCGCGGTCTACGGGAAGGGCGGGATCGGGAAATCGACGACCTCGTCGAACCTGAGCGCCGCCTTCTCGAAGCTCGGCAAGCGCGTGCTGCAGATCGGGTGCGACCCGAAGCACGACTCGACCTTCACGCTGACCAAGCGGATGGTCCCGACCGTGATCGACGTCCTCGAGTCGGTCGACTTCCACTCCGAGGAGCTGCGGGTGGAGGACTTCGTCTACACCGGCTTCAACGGCGTGCAATGCGTCGAAGCGGGTGGCCCGCCCGCCGGCACCGGCTGCGGCGGCTATGTGGTGGGCCAGACGGTAAAGCTCCTGAAGGAGCACCACCTGCTCGAGGACACCGATGTCGTGATCTTCGACGTGCTCGGCGACGTGGTCTGCGGTGGGTTCGCGGCGCCGCTGCAGCACGCCCAGCGGGCGCTGATCGTCACGGCCAACGACTTCGACTCGATCTTCGCGATGAACCGCATCATGGCGGCGATCCTCGCGAAATCCAAGAACTACGCCGTCCGGCTCGGCGGGGTCATCGCCAACCGGAGCGCCGACGTCGACCAGATCGACCGCTTCAACGGGCAGACGGGGCTTTCCCTGACCGGGCGCTTCCCGGACCTCGACGCCATCCGGCGGAGCCGGCTCAAGAAGTGCACGATCTTCGAGATGGAGGACTCGCCGGAGGTGAAGGCGGTGCAGGACGAGTACCTCCGGATCGCCGCGGCGCTCGCCGCCGGGGTCCCGCCGCTCGCGGGGACGCCGTTGCGTGACCGCGAGATCTTCGACCTGCTGGGCTACGACTGATGCATCTGGCGTCGCCGCCCGAGTCGACCGGCTACGTGCGCACGCGCGCGTGGCTGCACGACTATTTCGACCGCCGGGCCGCGGCCGCGTGGGCGACCCTCACCTCGGAGTCGCCCGTCGGGCGCATCCGGGCCACGGTCCGGGAGGGGCGCGGGCAGATGCAGCGTACCCTGCTCGACTGGCTGCCGACGAACCTGTCGGGCGCGCGGGTCCTCGACGCCGGCTGCGGGACCGGCATGGCGTCGATTGAACTCGCGCGGCGCGGGGCGGAGGTCGTCGCCATCGACCTCTCGCCGACCCTCGTGGCGGTCGCGCGGGAGCGTGCCGCGCAGTCGTCGCTGCGGGGACGGGTGGACTTCCGGAGCGGGGACATGCTCGACCCCGCGCTCGGGATGTTCGACCATGTCATCGCGATGGATTCGCTCATCCACTACGAGATGGACGACGCGCTGGCGGCGCTCGCCCGTCTCGCCCCTCGGGTCCGGACGTCGATCGTCTGGACCTTCGCCCCGTGGACGCCCCTCCTCGCCGTGATGCACGGCGTCGGCCGGCTGCTCCCCGGGCGCGACCGTGCGCCCCGCATCGTCCCGATGCGCGAGACCGCGGTCCGTGCCGGCCTGCACGGCCTGCTCGGTGCCGACGGTTGGACCGTCGGTCGCACCGCGCGCGTCCAGCGCGGCTTCTACACCTCGCAGGGCCTGCAGCTCTCCCTCACCCCCCGGAGGATCCCATGAACGGATGGACTTGGGCGGCGTTGACCGCCGCCGCACTGGCCGGCTGGCTGGCCTACCGCCGCACGCGCGAGGTCGCGTGCACGATCGACCTCGCCTCGACCCCGGTCGACTTCCACGCACATGTCGAGCTCGACGGCGTCGAGGTGAACGAGGGGGACGCCGTCCTGGTGCATGGCGCGCCGGACCATATCGCCATCGGCGAGGTCCGCACGATGCGGGCGACCGCGACGGTGCAGCAGGCCAGCTGGCCGCGTCGCCTGCTCGTCCGCGTCCTCGGCACGAGCGGGATCACCGAGCTGTACGAAGTCGGGTTCGAGGGCTGATCGATGATCGATGCCACGATGGCCCCCCCGCTCGAGACGGTGAACGAGACGACCCGCGCCGCGACCGAGGATGCGGTCCTCAACCCGCGGTTCTATACGACGGACTTCGCGGAGCTCGACCGCCTCGACGTGACCCCGCTCCGCGCGCAGTGGGACGAGCTCGTCGCCGAATTCCGGCGCGACCCCAACAAGGATCACTTCAAGCGGACCCCCGAGTTCGCCGACCTCGACTGGACCGGCTGGTCCCCCGAACTGAAGGCGGCGTTCATCGAGTTCCTCACGAGCTCCGTCACGGCGGAGTTCTCCGGCTGCATCCTGTACGCCGAGATCAAGAAGCGGGTCGCGAACAAGGACATCCGCGAGCTCTTCGGCTTCATGAGCCGCGACGAGGGCCGGCACGCGGGGTTCATCAACCATGTGCTGAACGACTTCAACGTCCGCGTCGACCTGTCGTTCCTGACCAAGGCCAAGAAATACACCTTCTTCAAGCCGAAGTACATCTACTACGCCACCTACCTGTCCGAGAAGATCGGGTACGCGCGGTACATCACGATCTTCCGGCAGCTCGAGGCGCACCCGGAGTTCCGGTTCCATCCGATCTTCAAGTGGTTCGAGGAGTGGTGCAACGACGAGTTCCGCCACGGGGAGGCGTTCGCCGTCCTGATGCGCGCGAATCCGCACACGCTCGAGGGGATCAACAAGGTCTGGATCCGGTTCTTCCTCCTCGCCGTCTTCGCCACGATGTACGTGCGGGACCACGCGCGGCAGACCTTCTTCCAGGCGCTCGGCTTCGATGTGGACGACTTCGACCGGAAGGTCATCCGGCTGACGAACGAGATCAGCCGGCAGGTCTTCCCCGTGACGATCGACACGGATAACCCGCGGTTCTGGGCGCTGTTGGAGCGGATGCACCAGAACATGCAGGCGATGGCGCGCGCCGACGCCGCCGGCGGGATCGGCGGAGCGATCCGGTCGACGCTCGCGAAGCTCGACAACGGTCTCACCTTCGTCCGGCTGATGCTCCTGCCGGCGAAGCACGCCCCGCTCCCCGCGAACGTGCGGCTCGAGCCGGTGTGGTGAGGGCATGAGCCGTTCCCGCTCCCCCGTGACGTGGGCCCTGGAGACCCTGGGGCCCCGCTGGCTGCCGTTCGCGGATATCGCGACCGCGGAGGTCCCGTTCTCGCGGTTCCTCCGACTCAGTCTGTTCCAGCTCACGGTGGGGATGGCGACGACGCTCTTCTACGGCACGCTCAACCGTGTGATGATCGTCGAGCTCGGCGTCCCATCGACGGTCGTGGCGGCGATGATCGCCATCCCGCTCCTGGTGGCGCCGTTCCGGGCCCTGATCGGGTTCCGCTCCGACACGCACCGGAGCTTCTGGGGGTGGCGGCGCGTGCCCTACATCTACGTGGGCTCGTTCATGCAGTTCGGCGGGCTCGCGATCATGCCGTTCGCGCTGCTCCTGTTGTCCGGGGAGCAGGCGAGTGGACCGGCGTGGCTCCCGTATGTCGGGGCGGCGCTGGCGTTCTTCCTCGTCGGGGCCGGGGCGCACACGGTGCAGACGAGCGGTCTGGCTCTCGCGACCGACCTCGCCGATGAGGCGAAGCGGCCGCGCGTGGTGGCGCTGATGTACGTCATGATGCTCGTCGGGGCGCTCACGAGCGCCTTCCTCCTCGGCGGGCTTCTACGCGACTTCACGCCGCTCCGGCTCATCCAGGTCATCCAGGGGGCGGCGGTCTTCACCGTCGGCTGCAACCTCGTCGCCCTCTGGCAGCAGGAGGCGCGCGGGCCGGTCGGCGTGCCCTACAGCGCCACGGATCGTCGTCCGCGGTTCCGCGACGCCTGGCGGACCTTCGTGGCCGGCGGCCACGCGGTGCGCCTCCTCGTCGCGACGGGGCTCGGGTTCTTCGCCTTCAACATGCAGGACGTCCTCCTCGAGCCGTACGGCGGGGAGATCCTGCAGTGGGGCGTCGGGGCCACGACCTCGCTCACCGGCATCGCCGCCATCGGCGCGCTGCTGGCCTTCCTGCTCGCGGCCGCCCTGCTCGAGCGGGGGCACGACCCCGTGCGCGTCGCCGCGCTCGGAGCCCTCATCGGCGTCGTGAGTTTCGTCACGGTGATCTTCGCGTCCCCGCTGCGGTCGTCGGGGCTCTTCATCGCCGGTACGGGGCTCATGGGACTCGGTGAGGGGCTCTTCGCCGTCGGGACGTTGAGTGCCGCGATGGGGCTCCGCGATGTCACCCAGCACGGGATCGCGCTGGGGGCGTGGGGGGCCGTCTTCGCGACCTGCGAGGGACTCTCGATGGCCGCGGCCGGCGCGATCCGTGACGTGATGGGCGCCGCCATCCGGTCGGGTGCGCTCGTGGGCGTCTGGGCCGACCCCAGCGTGCCGTACACGGTCGTGTACCACCTCGAGACGCTGTTGCTGTTCGCCACGTTGCTGGCCCTCGGGCCGCTCGTGCGGTTGGTCCGGTCGGGCGCGATTCGGCGCGCGCCCGATGCGGAGTTCGGTCTCGCCGATCTGCCCGCGTAGTCGTCTTTCATCCCAGGGGGGAGGAACTATGGAGTACATCGATGGTGCACAGATCGCCCTGTACGTGTTCTGGGCGTTCTTCATCGGGCTGGTGATCTACCTGCGCCGTGAGGACAAGCGCGAGGGATACCCGCTCGAGTCGCCGCAGGGGCCGCGGGAAGGGTGGCCGACGGTCCCCAAGAAGAAGGAGTTCATCCACGTCACCCAGCACACGGACGGAGGGTCGCACTGATGTCGGAGCTCAAGGCAGTCCCGGTGGACCACTGGAACGGGTCCCCGCTCGTCCCGACCGGCGATCCGATGGTCGACGCCGTCGGTCCGGCCGCCTACGCCGACCGCGCGGATGTCCCCGATCTCACGGCGCACGGCGAGGCGAAGATCATCCCGATGCGCGTGGCGCCCAGCTTCTCGATCGCGGCGGGCGACCCGGACCCGCGCGGGCTGCCGGTCAAGGCGTGCGACGGGCAGGTCGCCGGCACGATCGCCGACCTCTGGGTCGACCGCTCGGAGCCGCAGATCCGCTACTACGAGGTGAAGCTCGCCGGCTCCGGCGCGCATCGGCTCCTCCCTGCCGCGCTCGTGCAGTGGCCGCACTTCGGGCTCTGGGGGAACGACCATGTGATCGTGAAGGCGATCACCGCCGCGCAGTTCGCCAATGTCCCCACCACGAAGCGCGATGACCGTATCACGCTCCTCGAGGAGGACAAGATCATGGCGTACTACGCGGGCGGGCACCTCTACGCGACCCCCGATCGCGCGGAGCCCTGGATCTGATATGACCACCTCCGTCCTCGGTGTCTCGGCGACCTCCCCCCGTGCGCGGGTACACGGCGTCGCCGAGGCCCTCCCCCCCGGGGAACGGGTGCT
Organism: uncultured Gemmatimonas sp.; assembly: GCA_964526485.1. Classification (GTDB taxonomy): domain Bacteria; phylum Gemmatimonadota; class Gemmatimonadetes; order Gemmatimonadales; family Gemmatimonadaceae; genus Pseudogemmatithrix. The sequence goes on from CAZGIE010000025.1 coordinate 13,964, forward strand.
CTGGGAGGGCGCGCCGCAGCCGCGCGCCCTCGCCCGACACCTCCTGCTCGTCCGGCCTCTCGCGGTCTATTTCGTGGCGATGATCGGCTGGTGGACGCTCGCCAACCTCGCCCGCGCGGAGGGTGCCGCCTTCTGGGGCCCACTCGCCCTGCAGCTCTCGCTCGTCACGGTCGTCCTCGGCGGCGCCTACGGGCTCGCACACTGGATCGCTGCGAGCACGACGTACGCGATCACCGATCGCCGGTTGGTGATGCGGCTCGGCGTCGTCTTCCCGCTGACCGTGAACATCCCCCTCTCGTACGTGCAGGGCGCTCAGGCCCGGACCTTCGGCGACGGCACCGGGCAGATCGCGCTGCAGCTCGATCCGAAGGAGAAGCTCGCGTGGATCGTGCTCTTCCCGCATGTCCGTCCATGGCGGATCGGACGCCCAGAGCCGCTGCTCCGCGGGCTCGCGGATCCCGCCGCCGTCGGCGCGATCCTGCGCCGCGCCACCCTCGGCGAGTGAGCCACCGATGAGCGTCCAGATCCACTTCGAGGCGGAGCCGGGCTCGACCTCGGCGATGCCGCAGATCACGCCGCCGAAGGCCTTCCTCCGGGCGGCCGTCGCCCTCGCCGTCTTCACGTTGGTCATCGCGACCCTCGCCGCGCGATTCGGGATTGGCAAGTCCGCCGATACGTATGGCACGCCGGTCGCCCAGCGCGCGCTCAGTTTCTCCGACGCCCCCGACGGAGGCATTCTCGTCGTCGACGCCTCGACGGGGACGCTGGCGATGCAGATGCCGAGCGGGACGAACGGCTTCGTCCGTGGCGCGCTGCGCGCCCTCGCCTCGGGCCGTCGGCGAGCGGGCTACGGCGCCGCGGAACCGTTCCTCCTGACAGCATGGGATGACGGACGGCTCACGATCGAGGATCCGACGACCGGCCAGCGGATCGCGGTGACCTCATTCGGGCCGACGCAGGTCGCGAGCTTCCTCGCCCTGCTCGACACCGCCGGTCGCGTCGTCAGCGGTCCCGTGCGCTGAGGAAGGCGTCCCACGGCGTCGAGTCCACACGGACGCCGAGCAGCGCGATTTCAAGCACCGCGAGCGCCAGAATCGTCGCGTAGATCGCCGCGGCCTGGCGCCGGCCCGCGGTGTGCGATGCGCGCGTCCCCGACATCGCCCATACCGTCGCCGCGCCGAGGCCGACGAGGCTCACGAGCTGAAACGGGGAGTTGACCGGCGGACCGAAGAACTGGCGCAGCCCCGCCAGATGCGGGGGGAGGAAGTTCGCCGCCGGATTCTCGACCCCGAAGAAGACGTTGAGCTTCGCCACCTGTTGCACGCCCCAGAAGAGCGCGAGCGCCTTCAGCCCGGTGCGGTTCCGCGCACCGCGGTCGAGCCACGCGGAGCCGATCAACAGGCAGAGCGCCGCCGCATCGCTGACGAGTGTGGCGGCGATCGCGGGGAGGACCGCGCCCCACGACGGCGCCGGCGGGGTCGGGCCGGTCGGTCCGATCCCGGTGAGGAACCCGCCGTAGAAGGTCGCGGAGACCCAGCCCCAGAGCATCGCCCCACCGAGGAACGAGCGGCGGACCGACGCCGGGGTGTCGTCCTCGCGCGTCGCACGCATCTCGAGGAAGCCCACGACGGCGAGGAGCGTGGCGAGCGCGAGCCCGGCGCCCCGCGTCCACGCGTTCGCCTGCATCGCGATGATGATGCCCGTGGCCACCCACCAGAACGCCACGACGAGTCCGACACCGCGCCAGAGACCCATCAGGCGGTCGTCGGTCGGGCCGCGGTGACCGCTGCGTGGATGCTCCGCGCGTCGGTGCGCGGCAACGCGACATAGCGGGCGCCCATTGCCTCCGCGAGCTGCTGCGCCGTCGCCGACGGACGGCTCGAGGTATCGATCAGCAGCGTCGTCCCGCCGAGCTGTCGGAGGAGCGTCGCGCTCGTGCGGGCATCCGCCTCCGCCGCGGGCCGGCCGGGCGTGCCGTCGCGCGCGATGTTGGCGCGCGCGTCGGTCAGGAAGACGACGATGGTGTCGTTCCCGTCGCGACGTGCCCGGTCGGCGAGCTCGCGCGCGCGGTCGATCGCGCTCGCGAGCGGGGTGCCGCCGCCCGCGGGAAGCGCGGCGAGCGCCCGCTTGGCCGCAGCGATCGCGCGCGTGGGCGGGAGAAGCACGTCGGCCGCGGTGCCGCGGAAGGCGATGAGCGCCACGGCGTCGCGCCGCGAGTACGCATCGGCGAGAAGCAGCTCGACGGCGCCCTTAGCCTCCGCCATCCGGTTCAGGGCGGCCGACCCGGAAGCGTCGACGACGAAGATCGCCGTCGTGCCGCGCGGTTCGATGAGGCGACGGATCCGGAAGTCGTCGGGCCGTACCTGGATCCGGACGCGCTCACCTGCTGCGGCGGGCGCCGGCCGCAGTCGCTGCCATGGGGCCGCGGCGCGCAGCGTCTCGAGCAGGTCGAGTCGACCGCCGGCGCGCGGGTCGCCGCGCCGGGTACCGACCTGTCGACCGCGGGCGCCGCCGCTGCGATCCATCCCCGAGCGACCGCTCGTGCGCCCCGCCGGCGACGACGTCGCCGGCGCGTCCATCGTGAGACCCACGGGAAGGGTCGCGAGCGTCGCCTGGATGAGTCGCTCCTCGAGCGCCTTCACCTCCTCGGCGTTCGGCGGCTCGGGCGCGTCCGGTGGCGGCCCGTCCGTCTCGTCCGCCGCCGGTGGCGGGGGCGGCGGGGGGACGGGCCGATCCTCGGCGCTCGGCGGCATACGGGTGGCGCGCGGCCCGAGCACCAGCGCGGCGGCCGCCGCGCAATCGTCGTCGGCGGTGGCGTGTCGCCCGTCGAGCGCGGCGCATGCGCGCGCGGCGCGCACCGCGAACGAGAGCGCGCGGAGCGAGGCCACACCGAGCCACTCCGCCGTGGCGACGAGCGTCGCGACCTGCGCGTCGGTGATGCGGACCTCGCGCCATCGGGCCGCGGCGTCGGTCACCTCGCTCCGCGTGAACGGGAGCTCGTCGACGGCGTACTCGAGGACGAGGTGG
>CAZGIE010000026.1:0-16811 GCA_964526485.1 uncultured Gemmatimonas sp.
CGCCGTAGGTGATGCCATAGCCCGAGTAGCCGCACCCGAAGCCGCGCACCCGCAGCGACGCTCGGGCCTCGGCGTCGCAACCGAGCACCGCGCCGAGCATCCCCTCCTCCTGGTCGGAGGCCTGCAGCACCACCGCCGCGGCGCCGTCGCCGAAGAGGACCGCGACGTTCCGATTCGACCAGTCCATATATCGGCTGATGAGCTCGACGCCGATGACGACGGCGTTCCGTACCACGCCGGTGCGGATCATCCCCGTGGCGGTGGCGAGCCCGTAGCAGAAGCTCGTGCAGGCGGTGTTGAGGTCGATCGACGCGGCGTGCGTCGCGCCGAGGCGCAGCTGGACGCCGGAGGCGCTGTTCGGGCAGAGTTCCTCGTTGCTGACGCCGCCATAGATGATGAGATCGACGTCGGCGGCGTCGAGGCCGGCGCAGGCGAGGGCGCGCTGGGCCGCGATGGTCGAGAGCTCGACCGCGCTCACGTGCGAGATGCGCCGCTCACGCATCCCCGTCCGCGACGTGATCCACTCGTCGTTGGTGTCGAGGAAGGTGGAGAGGTCGGCGTTGGTGAGGACGGCCGGCGGCATGCAGGCGCCCCAGCCGGTGATGGCAGCGAAGGTCATAGAAAAGGCGGAAGGCTGGAGGCTGAAGGCTGAACGTGACTGTCTCGAAGCGACGAGCGAGCAGGCGAGATCACGGGATGATCGCGGTGGCTTCGATCTCGACGACCGCGTCGGCTTCCATGAGCGACGACACCTCGACCGCGGTCATCGCGGGGTAGTGCCGGCCGATGACCTCGCGATAGACCGCCCCCAGCTCCTTCGACGCCGCCAGGTATGTCGCGCGGTCGGTGAGATACCAGGTGAGCCGCACCAGATGCTCGGGGCGTGCCCCACCGCTCGCCAGGACCGCGACGATGTTCGCGAGCGCTTGGCGCGTCTGCGGGACGAGGCCGCCGGGGACGATCCGCTGCTCGGCGTCCCAGCCGATCTGCCCGGCCACGTGGAGTTGGCGGCCCGTCGCGAGGACGCCGTTCGCATACCCCTTCGGTGGGGCCCAGCCCTCGGGATGCAGGATGCGCAGGGTCATGCGGACTCCTTGAGGCGGAAGCGCTGCAGCTTCCCGGTGTCGGTCTTGGGGAGCGCGGCGGTGAAGGCCACGACCCGTGGGTACTTGTACGGCGCGATGGTGCGCTTCACGAACTCCTGGATCTCCGTCGCGAGTGCGTCGGAGGGCGCGTGGCCCGCCGCGAGCACCACCACGGCCTTCACGAGCTGGCCGCGCTCCTCGTCCGGGACGCCGACGACGGCGCACTCCGCCACCGCCGGGTGCTGCATCACCGCGGCCTCGACCTCCGGCGCGCCGATGTTGTACCCCGCGGAGATGATGAGGTCGTCGGTGCGCGCCTTGAAGAACACGTAGCCGTCGGCGTCCATCGTGGCCGCATCCCCGGTGAGGTTCCAGCCCTCCTGGACGTAGCTCCGCTGCCGCGGGTCGGCGAGATAGCGGCATCCGGTGGGACCGCGCACGGCGAGTCGACCGACGGTGCCCGCGGGCACCGGCCGGAGCGCCTCGTCGAGGATCGCGACCTCGTATCCCGGCACCGCCCGGCCGATGGCGCCCGGGCGCACGTCGGCGCCGGCGGCGGCGATGAAGATGTGGATGAGCTCCGTCGCGCCGATCCCGTCGAGCATCTCGAGTCCCGTCACCTCACGCCAGAGCGTCCGCGTGGCGTCCGGGAGCGCCTCCCCCGCGGACACGGTGGTCCGCAGCGAGACGGTCGAGAAGCGGGCCGGCTCCTTTCGGATCGCGAGCCCCATCAGTCGGTAGAAGGTCGGCGCGGTGAAGCTCACCGTCGCCCGCGTGGTGGCGATGGCCTCGAGGAGGAGCTCCGGCGTCGCCTTCTCGAGCAGCACCGCGGTCCCGCGCGCGGCGAGGGGGAAGCAGAGGAGCCCACCGAGTCCGAAGGTGAAGGCGAAGGGGGGCGTGCCGATGCAGCGGTCGGCGGCGGTCAGGCGCAGTACCTGCGCCGAGAAGCCGTCGCACATCGCCATCACGTCGCGATGGAAGTGCATGCACCCCTTCGGGACGCCGGTGGTCCCGGAGGTGAAGGCGATCAGACAGACGTCGTCGCTCGCGGTATCGCAGGCGGTGAAGGGGCGGCGATGCCGCGCCATCCGCGCCTCGAGCCCGTCGGCCTCCTCGGTCCCCCACAGGTGCACGGGGATCGCACGCGTGCCGGCCGCCTCCTGCAGCTCCGCCGCCAGCCGCACGTCGCAGAGCGCCGCTGCCACCGCCGCGCGCTCGAGCAGGACGCGCAGTTCCGTGGCGCGGAGGAGCGGCATCGTCGTCACGGCGACGAGCCCCGCCTTCATCACGGCGAGCCAGGCCACCGCCATCCCGCGACCGTTGAAGCCGCGCAGCAGCACCCGATTGCCGGGCACGAGGCCGAGCTCCCCCGTCAGCACGTGGGCCAGCGCGTCGACCTCGGCGGCGAGCGCGGCGTACGTGACCTCGGTCCAGCCGCCGACGCCGTCGGCCACCACGAGCGCGATGCGCTCGCCGTGTCCCTCGTCGATGGCATCGTCCAGGAGCCGCGTCGCGCAGTTGAGGCGCGCCGGATACGCATACGGGCCGTCGAGCCGCAGGACCGGCCACTCCGCCATCGGCGGCAGCTGTTCCCGCGCCCACGGATCCCGATGGCCGCTCGGATGAAGCGTCGTCATCATCCCTCCCGTCGGGCCTTCAGCGTCTCACGTCCCACGAGCAGGCGTTGCACCTCGCTCGCGCCCTCATAGATGCGCAGCGCGCGCACATCCCGATAGAGCCGCTCGACCACCGTCCCCACCCGGACCCCCTCGCCCCCATGCAGCTGCACGGCGCGGTCGATCACCTGCTGGGTGAGCTCGGTCGCGCCGAGCTTCGCCATCGCGGCGACGCCGGTGGTGCGCCCACCCCGCACGTCGCGCTGCCAGGCGGCGCGATAGGTCAGCAGCGCGGCGGCGTCGAGGTCGGTCGCCATATCGCCGAGGATCGCCTGCGCGAGGGGCTGCGCGCCGAGGGTGGTTCCGAACATGGCGCGCGACGTCGCGTGCGTGAGGGCCTCGTCGAGGGCACGGCGCGCGAACCCCACCGCCGCGGCCGCGACGGAGACGCGGAAGATGTCGAGCGTCCGCATCGCGAGCGCGAACCCCTCGCCGGGGGCGCCGAGTCGGTGTGTGTCGGGGACCACACAGCCGTCGAAGCGGAGCCGCGCGAGGGGATGCGGGGACATCACGTCGATCCGCTCGGCCACCACGAGCCCTGGCGTATCCGCGGGGACGAGGAAGCCGGTGATCCCCTTCGATGGGGCGACGGTCTCGTCGGTGCGGGCGAAGACGCAGTAGAAGTCGGCGATCCCACCGTTCGAGATCCACATCTTCTCACCGTCGAGCCGCCAGCCATCACCGGTCGGCGTGGCGCGCGTGGTCAGCGCGGCGGCGTCCGAGCCGGCGCCCGGCTCGGAGAGCGCGAAGGCGGCGATCGCCTCGCCGTGTGCGACGCGAGGCAGCCAATGCGCCCGCAACGCGTCGGGGCCCGCGAGCGCGAGCGCACCCGAGCCGAGCCCCTGCATCGCAAAGGCGAAGTCGGCGAGGGCGTGATGGGCCGCGAGCGTCTCCCGGAGCACACAGAGGGCACGCGATTCGATCGTCTCGCTGGCACCGCCCCAGGCCGCGGGGACGGCGTGCCGGAGGAGTCCGGCGGCACCGAGGGCGCTGACCCAGGCGCGGCAGGCGGCATCCGCATCGGTGGGGTCGATCAACTGGGTCGTCGCCCATGCCGCGGCCTCCGCGGCGAGCATGCGGTGCCGGTCCTCCAGGAAGGGCCACTGCAGGTGGTCGGACATCTCAGTCCCCCTCGAAGACAGGGCGTCGCTTGGCGGCGAACGCCTCGTACGCGCGCCGGAAGTCGTTCGTCTCCATCAGGCGGGCCTGCGCCTGCGCCTCGAGCTCCAGGGCTGCTTCGAGCCCGACGTTCCATTCCTGCTGCAGCATCCGCTTGGTGACGGCGTGCGCGGCGATGGGGCCGTCGGCGAGCGCGCGCGCGCGCTGCATCGCTTCATCCAGAAGGGTCGCCTCGGGAACGATGGCGTTGTAGAACCCCCAGCGCTCTCCCTCCTCCGCGCTCATCGAGCGCCCGGTGAAGAGCAGCTCCGCCGCGCGCCCCTGCCCGATGATGCGCGGCAGGACGGCGCACGCCCCCATGTCGCAGCCGGCGAGCCCCACGCGTGTGAAGAGGAAGGCGGTCGTCGTCCGCGGGGTCGCGACGCGCAGGTCGGCGGCCATCGCGAGGATCGCGCCCGCGCCGGCCGCCACACCATCCACCGCGGCGACGATCGGCTGCGGGCAGGCGCGCATCGCCTGGACGAGCGCGCCGGTCATCCGTGTGAACTCGAGGAGCTCGGGAGGCGTCATCCGCGTCAGCGGTCCGATGATCTCGTGCACGTCGCCGCCGGAGCAGAAGTTGCCGCCGGCGCCCGTGAGCACCACCACCCGCACGTCGCTCGCCTGCGCGAGGGCACGGAAGGTGTCGCGCAGCTCCGCGTACGACTCGAAGGTGAGCGGATTCTTCCGCTCCGGGCGGGAGAGGGTCACCGTCGCCACGCGGCCGTCGGGCGTGACCGACCACTGGAAGTGCGTCGGCGCGAGCCCGGCCATCGGCCGGCGCGCCTCTCCCGCGGCGGCGCCCACGCCGCTCACGCGTCGGCCCCGAGCAGCGCCCGCGTCTCCCCCGTCGCCGTGGCGTCCGGGCGGCAGTAGTCGAGCACCGCGGCGGCCACCTCGTCCGGCGTGATGAGTCGCGCCTGACCCGCCTCGCGCAGAATGGTCGCGACCGCGTCCGCGGGGGTGATCCCCGTCTTCGCGGAGAGCCGGTCGACGGCGCCGTGGACCATGTCGGTGTCCACGTAGCCGGGGCAGACGGCGTTCACGAGCACCCCTTTCCCGCCGCACTCCGCCCCGAGGGCGCGCGTGAACCCCACCTCAGCGTGCTTCGCGGCCGCGTACGCCGTGATGTACGGCGCGCCGCCGAGCCCCGCGACGCTCGCGACGTTCACGATGCGCCCCCAGCCTCGGGCGAGCATCCCCGGGAGGAACGCCTGCGCCGCCCGGACCGGCGCCATCAGATGCACGTCGAGCATCCGCTGGAAGAGCGCCGCGTCGGAGCGATGGAAGGGCGCCGTCTCCGCCGTACCAGCGTTGTTCACCAGGATGTCGACCGGAGCGATCGCCTCGGCCTCGGCGCAGGCGCGGGTGAGCGCCGCCGCGTCCGTGACGTCGGCCTGCACCACGCGGATGCGCCCGCCGTACGCGGCGAGCTCGGTCACGAGTCCCGCCGTGATCCCCGGCGTGCGCACGCAGAGGGTGACGTCGGCGCCGGCGGCGGCGAGGTGGCGGGCGATGGCCGCACCGATCCCGCGGTTGGCGCCGGTCACGACGGCGTGACGGCCTGTGAGGGAGGTCATGTGAGTTCTCCGGTCGGGGGAGCGCCCTCGGCGGCGGCGCGGGCGGCCCGTTCGCGTGCGAGGAGTCGGTCGAGTTGGGCCTTGCCGGCGAGGTACGGCTTCGGCCAGAGGGTGTCGGTCCCTGGGTACTCGAGACGCGCGGCCTCGAGCAGCGTCCAGGCCGGGTTCGCGAGGTGCGGGCGACCCACCGCGACGAGGTCGGCACGGCCCGCGGCGATGATCCCGTTCGCCTGGTCGGCGTCTGAGATCGCGCCGACGGCGATCGTCGCGATGCCGGCCTCCTGCCTGATGCGGTCGGCGAAGGGCGTCTGCCACATCCGCCCGAAAACGGGGCGCTCCCCCTTCACCACCTGGCCGGCGGAGACGTCGATCACATCGGCGCCGGCGTCACGGAAGGCGCGCGCCATCGCGACGGCATCGTCGGGTGTCGTCCCGCCCTCCATCCAGTCGTGCGCCGAGAGGCGCACCGACATCGGCCGGTCGGCGGGCCAGACGGCGCGCATCGCGGTGAAGACCTCGAGCGGGAAGCGGAGTCGGTTCGTGAGGTCGCCGCCGTACGCATCGGTCCGTCGGTTCGTGAGCGGCGAGAGGAACGCCGAGAGGAGATACCCGTGCGCCGCGTGCAGTTCGAGCCAGTCGAACCCCGCCTCGGCCCCGAGCCGGGTGGCGTGCACGAATTCGTCACGGACGCGGTCCATCTCGGTGCGAGTCATCGCCCGGGCGACCTGCGAGACCCCGGCGAGGTACTGCGTCTCCGTGGGCGCGATGAGGGGCCAGCCGCCGTCCGGGAGGGGCTGGTCGATCCCCTCCCACATCTTCTTCGTCGCCCCCTTGGCGCCGGCGTGTCCGAGCTGGAGTCCGATCTTCGCGGCGCTGTGGGTGTGCGTGAAGCGGACGATGCGCGCCCAGGCATCGCGGTGTCCCTCCGTCCAGAGCCCTGGGCACCACGGGGTGATGCGTGCGTCGGCCGCGACGCAGGTCATCTCGGTCATCACGAGCCCCGCGCCCCCCGTCGCGCGCGCGCCGAGGTGGACGAGGTGCCAATCGCTCGGCGTGCCGTCCTCGTGGGCGGAGTACTGCGCCATCGGCGAGACGACGACGCGGTTGGGGAGGGTGACGTCGCGGACCGTGAACGGCGTGAGGACCGGCGGCACCGGGCGCGCCGTGGGCGCCGTGGGGAGGCCGGTGCGGTCGGCGAACCACCGCTCGAAGTCCGCCACGTAGGCCGCGTCGCGCTCGCGCAGGTTCTCGTGCGAGATGCGCTGTGAGCGCGTGAGGAGGGAGTAGGCGAACTGCTCGGGGGCGAGCGTCGCATAGCGGTCGACGTGCTCGAACCACTCCGTGGAGTTGCGGGCCGCGTTCTGGAGCTTGAGCACCTCGACCGACCGTTCGGCGTGGTAGCGCGCGAGGGCGCCGGGGAGGTCGTCGGGGGTGGCGGCGATCGCCGCGTCGAGAGCGATCGCATCCTCCATCGCGAGCTTCGTGCCCGAGCCGATGGAGAAGTGCGCCGTGTGTGCGACGTCCCCGACCAGCACGAAGGGGACACGCCGGGTGCCGGCGTCGATCCAATGCACCCAGTTGGCGCACGCGATGCGCGGGAACCGGATCCATTGGGCTGACCCGGACAGGTGCTTCGCGTTCGAGAGGAGGGGGGCACCCGCCAGGCGCTCCGCGAAGAGGCGCTCGCAGAAGTCGATGCTCTGGGCGTCCGTCATCTCCCAGAGGCCTGCCGCCTCCCAGGTGCGGTCCTGCGTCTCGACGATGAAGGTGCTCATCGCGTCGTCGAACTGATACGCGTGCGCCTGGAACCACCCGTGCGGGGTCTCGACGAAGTCGAAGGTGAAGGCATCGAAGGTGCGTGGCGTCCCGAGCCAGATGTACCGGCAGTGGCGCAGGTCGACGTCGGGCCGGAAGGTCTCGGCGAAGTGTTGCCGATACCGTCCGTTCACGCCCCCGGCCCCGAGCACGAGGTCGAAGCCCTCGCGCACCACGCGGGTCTCGATGTCGTCGGCGACCATCGTCTCGAACCGAAGCGTGACCCCGACCGCGGCGCACCGGGCGTGGAGGATCTGCAGCAGGCGCTTCCGGCCGATCCCACTGAAGCCGTGGCCGCCGGACCGCATGGTCCGGCCCTTGAAGTGGACCGCGATGTCATCCCACCGGTGCAGCTCGGCGGCGATGTTGGCCCCGCTCTCCGAGTCGGCGGCGCGCAGGTTCGCGACCGTCTGGTCGGAGAGGACGACGCCCCAGCCGAAGGTGTCGTCGGGGCGATTCCGCTCCTCGACGATGACCTCGGCCGCGGGGTGCCGCCGCTTGAGCAGGAGCGCCGCATACAACCCGGCGGGACCGCCGCCGACCACCATGACCTTCACGCCTGTCCTCCCGGGGGGATGGCAACCTCGGGAGGCTATCGTCGGGGGGGCCAAATATCCAGCAATCCCCGACCCGAATCCCGGGGACGGCCCGCTGGCCGGGATTGCACTATTATTAAGGATGGCAGCAAAACGCCGTCGTGGTCGGGGAGGGGGTGGCGGGGGGAAGGGGAAGCGTCAGCCGACGCTCACTTCGCTCCCGACGGGGCGCGCGGCCTACACCGAGACCCGCCGCTGGCTGATCGAACAGCACGGCCCGGTCTGCGCCTACTGCGAGCGCACCGTCGCGGAGCGCACCATCACGCTCGACCACGTGACGCCGCGCCGCGGCCTCACCGCCTACGACCGGCGCGACAACCTGGTCCTGAGCTGCCGCCCCTGCAACGCCACGAAGGCGGACAAGCCGATCCTCGCCTTCCTGCTGAGCAGCCGGACGCGGGTCGTCGCGCTCTACAAGTACGGCCGGCACCTGAGCCAGCAGCTGGTGGAGATGGTGGATGATCTCCTCCCGCCGGAGGAGCGTCCGGCGATCACGGTGCGCGCGCTCCCCGCGAAGGGCGGCAAGCGCCGGAAGTCCTCCCGCGAGCTCTTCGGCGCGGACCATGGCCCGTCGCCGTATCTCGACGGCTAGGGCGATCCCCGGTCGCTCCGCATGAGCGTGCGGTATATCTCCACCACGGATGCACCGGAGCCCGCCGGCCACTATGCCCAGGCGACGGTGCATCGGGGCGTCGTGTATCTGTCGGGGATGCTTCCGCTCGATCCCACCACGCGCGCCCTGGTGTCTGGTGGCATCGAGGCCCAGCTCGAGCGGACGCTCCGCAACATCGAGGGGGTGCTCCATGCCGCCGGCTCGGATTGGGCGCACGCCCTGCGCCTCACCATCTATGTGCCCGACATCACCCTCTGGGGACAGGTCAACGCGACCTATGCGCGTATCCTCGGCGCGGCGACGCCGGCACGGGCGGTGATTCCGACGCGTGAGCTGAAACCCGGCGTGCTCTGCGAGATCGACTGCATCGCGGCGGTCCGCGATGGATGACCTCGCGACGCTCCCCACGCCGCGCCTGCTCGTCGATGCGATGCGGGTCGAGCGGAACGTGGTGCGGATGGCCACGCGCATCGCCGCGCTCGGTGCGCGCCTCCGCCCCCATGTGAAGACGCACAAGGCGATCGAGGTCGGTCGGATGCAGGCCAAGGCCGGGATGCACGGGATCACCGTCTCCACGCTCGCGGAGGCGCGCGCCTTCGCGGCCCATGGGTTCCATGACATCACCTATGGCGTCCCGATCGAACCGGGGAAGTTCGCGGAGGTCGTGGCGATGAATGCGGCGGGGACCCGGCTCGCGGTCCTCACCGACGAGCCCGACGTGCCGATCCCGCTGGCGACGGCCGCCCGTGGCGCCGGTGTGACGGTGGATGTCTACGTGAAGGTCGATTGCGGCTACGGACGCGCTGGGGTGGACCCCGAGGGACCGATGCTGCTCGATCTGGTCCACCGCATCGGGGAGCAGTCCCATCTCCGATTCGCGGGGATCCTGACGCACGCGGGACATGCGTACCAGGCGCGGGGTCGCGCGGAGATCCTGCGCTATGCGCGCGCGGAGCGCGCGGTGATGGTCGCGGCGGCGAGCCGGCTCGCCGCCGCGGGGATCTCCGTCCCCATCGTCAGCATCGGCTCGACCCCGACGGCCTCCCACATCGAAGATCTCGCCGGGGTGCACGAGGTGCGCACGGGGAACTATGTGTTCTACGACGGCATGCAGGTGGCCATCGGGTCCTGTGGTCCGGAGGACGTGGCGCTCACCGTCCTCGCGGCGGTGGTGCATCGTGATCGGGCCCGCGGGAAGGTGATCCTCGATGCGGGCGCGATCGCCCTGAGCAAGGATGCCGGAATCGCCGATCCGGACGGGGTGACCCACTTCGGGCGTCTCGTGACGCTCGAGGGAGAGGAACTCGGGTTGCGGGTGACGGCGCTCTCGCAGGAGCATGGGTGGGTCCGGGTGGCGGACCCCGACCGCTTGGACCGACTGCCGGTCGGCGCCCGGGTCCGGGTGCTCGCCAACCATTCCTGCCTCACGGCGGCGCAGTTTCCGCACTACGAGGTCTGTGACGGCTCGCGGGTCGTCGATCGCTGGGTGAACCATCGCGGGTGGTGAGCGGCCCCGGGTGAACGGTTCGCCTCCGGTGCTCGTACAGCAGGTCGTGACCTCATCCCGATCCTTCGTCGCCACGGTACTCGGGGTCCTCCTCCTCGCAGGGCCCTCCACCGGCCGCGCGCAGTCCGCGAGTCCCGAGACGCCCTCTACGCGCGCCGTCCGCACCGAGGGCCCGATCCTCCTCGACGGGCGCGATGACGACGCGGTGTGGCGTGTCGCCCCCGTCACCGACGACTTCCGGCAGTTCGTCCCCGCCGAGGCGGCCCCCGCGCGGTTCCGGACCGAGTTTCAGGTCGCCTACGACGATCGGATGCTCTACGTGTTCGTGCGGATGTACGACCCGCATCCCGATTCGCTCGTCGCCCTCCTGAGCCGGCGCGACGTCCGCACCCCGTCGGAATGGATCAAGGTCGTGATCGACGGCTATCACGATCGGCGCAGCGGGATGCAGTTCATGGTGAATCCCGTCGGGGTGAAGCGTGACGCGAACATCACCAACGACGTGGTCGAGGACGGCGCGTGGGACGCGGTCTGGGATGCCGCCACCCGCATCGATTCGCTCGGGTGGACGGCGGAGTACGCGATCCCCTTCAGTCAGCTCCGCTTCCAGCCGGGGGAGGCGCTCGTCTTCGGCTTCGGCGTCTGGCGGGATGACGTTCGGCACGGGGAGCGCGACAGCTGGCCCGTGTATCGCCCGTCGCGCCAGACCTTCGCCTCCCAGCTGGGCGATCTCGTCGGTATCGAGGGGATCGGCGGACAGCGCCGCCTCGAGGTGATGCCGTATGTCGTCACCAAGAACGTGACGCAGCCGATCGCGGGGGGCGGCTGGCGGCATCCGCAACAGCAGGCCGCGGGGCTCGACCTCAAGGCGGGGCTCGGGCCGAACATCACCCTCGATGCCACCCTGAACCCTGATTTCGGGCAGGTGGAGGCCGATCCCGCGGTGTTGAACCTGAGCGCCTTCGAGATCCGGTTCGAGGAGCGGCGTCCCTTCTTTCAGGAGGGCGGGAATCTCTTCCGCTGCGGTGGGCCGTGCGAGGGGATCTTCTACACCCGGCGCCTCGGTCGCGCGCCGCAGCTGCGCGGGGCCGTGACCGATCCGGTCGCGAGCACGATCGACGCCGCGGCGAAGCTCACCGGGCGGCTCCCGAACGGGCTCCAGTTCGGCCTCGTCGGCGTCTCCTCGGCGCGCGAGGTGGGGGCCAGCGGGACGACGATCGAGCCGCGCACCCGTGCCGTGGTGGCGCGCGTGATCCAGGACTTCCGCGAGGGACGATCGCAGATCGGGACGATGCTCACGGGACTCGTCCGCGACCTCGACGACGTGACGCGACCCCTCCTCCGCCGTGATGCGTATACGGCGCTGTTCCAGGGCTATCACCGGTTCGCGGAGCGCTGGGAGGTCTCGGGGTATGCCGGGCGCGTCCTGACGCACGGGAGCGAGACCGCGATGGCGCGGACCCAGCTCAGCAGCGTGCACTATGCCCAGCGCCCCGGGGGCGAGCTCGCCTTCGACCCGACCCGCACCTCGCTCACCGGCGGGTCGACCTCGGCCTCGATCCGCCGCTACGCCGGGCGTGTCCGCTGGGAGACGACGACCCGCTACGCCGAACCCGGGACCGAACTGAACGACCTCGGCTTGGTGGTCCTGGTCAACGACGCGATGCTGCGGAACCAGCTCTCGTTCGTCTCCGTGCGGCCGTCCCCCTGGTATCGTCGCGGGCAGCTCACCCTCAGCACCGAGCAGCATTGGACGACGGGTGGGCTCCCGTCGGGGGCGTCGGTGGCGGTGCGGGGGAACGGGGAGCTCACGAACTTCTGGGGCATCGAGTCGTACGCGACGGCGTGGAACCTCGGCGAGACCTATTGCATCAGCTGTGCACGCGGTGGGCCCGCGCTTCGCGTGTCGCCGAGCGCACTGATGACCATCGGCGTCGGCGGCGACATGCGGAAAGCGCTGCGCCCCGAGGTGGGGCTCACCGTCTCGGGCGGCGATGAGGGGCGGTCGTGGCAAGCCACTATCGAGGGCGGTGCGAACGGTCGCATCGGGACCCGGACCTCGCTCGAGTTCGGCGTGCAGTACGAGCGGCGGCGGAACGACACGCAGCCGTACGCCAACTTTGGCGCGGCGCTGAGCGATACGACGCATTTCACCTTCGCCCGTCTCGATCAGACCACGTTGGCGATGGTGGCGCGGGCGAATGTGACGGTCACGCCGACGTTGAGCCTGCAGCTGTACGCGCAGCCCTTCGTGGCGAGCGGCGCCTTCGCCGACTGGCGGGAGCTCGCCGACCCGACGGCGCCCGCCTACGCCGACCGCTTCCGTTCGTTCAGTCGCGCCGGGACGACGCTGCAGGGCTACAATGCGAAGCAGTTCAACTCGACGATGGTGCTCCGCTGGGAGTATCGCCTCGGTTCGACGCTCTTCCTCGTCTGGCAACAGGGGCGTGCTGATGGGCGCGACCCCGGCACCTTCGAGGTCACGCGCGACCTGCGCCGCCTCTTCGCGACGCATCCGGACAACACGGTGCTGGTGAAGTTCTCCTACTGGATGACGCCCTGAGCCCTCGCGCGTCCTCCCGGCGGAGCGCATCTTCCGGCGCATGGCCATGCTCCCTGACACCACGCGTGACGCCCGCCGCGTGATTCTCGCCTCGTCGCTCGGGACCGTCTTCGAGTGGTACGACTTCTATCTCTACGGGTCGCTCGCCGGCATCATCAGCACCCAGTTCTTCTCCGGGGTGAACCCGACCGCGGGATTCATCTTCGCCCTCCTCGCCTTCGCCGCCGGGTTCGCGGTGCGCCCCTTCGGCGCCCTGGTCTTCGGTCGGCTCGGTGACCTCGTCGGCCGGAAGCACACCTTCCTGGTCACCATCGTCATCATGGGCGCCTCGACCTTCGTCGTCGGCGTGCTGCCCTCATACGCTCAGATCGGGATCGCGGCGCCTGTGATCCTGATCCTCCTGCGCCTGCTCCAGGGCCTGGCGCTCGGCGGTGAATACGGTGGAGCCGCCACTTATGTCGCGGAGCATGCCCCGCCGGGTGAGCGGGGGAGCTATACGTCGTGGATCCAGACGACGGCCACGATGGGACTCTTCCTCTCGCTCCTCGTCATCACCCTCTGCCGCGTGACGCTCGGCGAGGCGACCTTCGCCGCGTGGGGCTGGCGGATCCCGTTCCTCGTCTCCCTCCTGCTCCTCGGGATCTCCGTCTGGATCCGCCTCGCCCTCGAGGAGTCGCCCGTCTTCAAGTCGATGAAGGCCGAGGGGACTCAGTCCAAGGCCCCGCTCCGTGAATCGTTCGGCGAGTGGCGGAACCTCCGCGTCGTGCTGATCGCGCTCTTCGGGCTCACCGCCGGGCAGGCGGTGGTCTGGTACACGGGGCAGTTCTACACCCTCTTCTTCCTCACGCAGACGCTCAAGGTCGACCTGCAGACCGCGAATGTCCTCGTGGCCATCTCGTTGTTGCTGGCCACGCCGTTCTTCGTCGTCTTCGGCCGTCTCTCCGACCGGATCGGGCGCAAGCCGATCATCCTCGCCGGCTGCCTCCTCGCGGCGCTCACCTACTTCCCGCTCTTCCGGACGCTGACCCATTTCGCGAACCCCGCGCTCGAGGCGGCGCAGGAGCGTGCGCCGGTCGTCGTCGTCGCCGACCCGGCCGAGTGTTCGGTGCAGTTCAATCCGGTCGGGACGAGCACGTTCACGTCCAGCTGCGACGTCGCGAAGGCCGCGCTCGTGAAGCGCGGCGTGCCGTACACGAACGAGGCGGCCACGGGTGCGGCGACGATCCGCGTCGGGACCGTCGAGATCCCCTCGTACGACGCGGTGGCCGCCGACGCGCGCCAGAAGGCGGGATTCGATGAGGAGCTCGCCGCGGCCCTCGACGCCGCGGCATATCCGAAGACGGCCGATCCGGCGGGTATCAACCGGCCGATGGTCGTGCTCGTGCTCTGGATCCTCGTCCTCTACGTGACGCTCGTCTACGGCCCGATCGCGGCGATGCTCGTGGAGATGTTCCCCACGCGGATCCGATACACCTCGATGTCGCTCCCGTACCACCTCGGCAACGGCTGGTTCGGCGGGTTCCTGCCGACCACCGCGTTCGCCATCGTCGCGTCGACGGGGGACATCTACTCGGGGCTCTGGTATCCGGTGGTCATCGCCTCGGTCACCTTCGTCATCGGGTTGCTGTTCGTGCGCGAGACGAAGGACGCCGACCTGCACGCGGGCTGAGCCGCCCCCCGCGCGATCAGCGGAGGGCGGGGTCCCGGTAGGTGTCGCGCCCACCCATCACGGTCAGCACCGGCCGGGCGCGCGTGAACGTCGCGAGCGTACCGTCGAGGATATCGTCCGAGAGGACGACGAGGTCCGCGAGCATTCCCGGCGCGAGGACGCCGATCTCCCGCTCGCGGAAGGCTGCGTAGGCGGCGTCGCGGGTGTAGTGTCGGAGCGCGGCCTCGACGTCGATGCGGTGCTGCGGTTCCCACCCGCCCGCCGGCGTGCCGTCCGCGAGCTGGCGGAAGACCGCCATCTGCATCCCGAGGATCGGGCTCATCGGGAAGACGGGATAATCGCTGCCGAACGCCTGCACCGCGCCGGCGTCGTCGAGCGCCTTGAATGGCATGGCGCGTGCGGCGCGTTCGGGGCCGAGGAGCGGCACATAGTTCTGCAGGGCGGTCGCGTCCGGGGTCGCGAAGACCGCCTGGGTCGATGCGATCACGCCGAGCGCCTTGAAGCGCGGGAGGTCCGCGGGGTCGGGGACCTCGAGGTGCTCGATGCGGTGACGTCGGTCCCGCGGCCCGTTGCGGCGCGCCACCGCCTCGTACGCATCCAGCGCTTGACGGATCGCCGCATCGCCGATCGCGTGCAGCTCCACCTGGATGCCGGCGCTGTCGTAGCGGGCGATCGTCTCGACGAGGGTGTCGAGCGACCAGCGGGGGAGTCCCGTCCCGCCGCCGATCGCGTAGGGGGCGAGCATCGCGGCGGAGCGGGCGTCGACGGTGCCGTCGAGCATTCCCTTGGCGATACCATGCCGGAGCAGCGGCCCGCGGTCGCGGTCCCGCCGGGCGGTCCAGTCGGCGAGGGCGGAGTCGCTCGGCAGCGGGACGAAGGGCACCGCGATGCGGAAGCGCGTGAGGAACGCGCCCTCGGCGAGCGCACGCGCGAACGCCTCCTCCTCGGCCTCGTTCAGCGCATTGGCGATCTGCAGCGAGGTGAGCCCGTCGCGCGCCGCCGCGGCCATCGTCGCCTGCAGCGCGGCGTAGACCTCGTCGGCGTTCGGGGCGGGGATCCGTTCCTTCACCGGCCACGCGGCCGTCTCGCGCAGGAGGCCCGTCGGGGTCCCGTCTCGGGCGCGGTCGATGGCCCCACCGACCGGGGCGACCGTCGTGCGGTCGATGCCGGCGAGGCGAAGGGCCATGCGGTTCGCGATTGACTGATGGCCGTCGCGGTCGACGAGGAGCACCGGACGATCCGGGAAAGCGGCATCGATAGCCGCGCTCGTCGCCGTGTTGTCCGGGAACATGTCGGGGGTCCAGCCGCGCCCCGTCACCCAGGTGTCGGGCGGTAGCGTCGCGGCGAACGCCTGCAGCCGTGCGACGATCGAGTCCACGTTCGGCGCGCCGGTGAGGTCGGCGTCGCGGCGCGCCGGCAGGTGCCAGTGCGCGTCGTGGAAGCCCGGCACGACGCGCCGGCCGCCGAGGTTCTCGACGCGCGTCGACTCCCCGGCCAGCGCCTCGATCTCGGCGTCGAACCCCACGGCGACGATCGAATCGCCGCGGATGGCGAGGGCCGTCGCGGCCGGCCGGGCGCTGTCCCCGGTCCAGACGAGGCCGTTGAGGAGGATCCGGTCCGGCGGAGGAGCGTCGGAGCCGCACGCGCTGCCGAGGAGGAGCGCGATGAGGGGGAGGGCGGGGGAGCGTCGCATGCCCAGTACCTACGGCGCGGCCGCGTTACCCGCAAGCACGGCGGAAGGCGCGTGCGCGGGGTGCGGTGCGTACCGGAGGGCGGCGCGCCCTCGCCGTGGTCGCTCGGCGGACCGAGATTTGCCGGATGACTTCATCCCGTCGCCGCACCATCGTCCTCGTCGTGCTCGTCGACCTCTTCGCCCTGGTGGCGTACCTCGCGCTCTGGCCGGTGCCGATCGATCCGCTGGGGTGGGAGGCCCCGCGTGATGCCGGGCGCGTCGGCGCCTTCGCGCCCGACTCCGCGCTCGCCGGCGCCGAGCGGATCCCGCTGGGGGACCACGCAGGGCCGGAAAGCGTGGCCCGCGACGCGGCGGGCCGCCTCTACGCTGCGACCCTCGACGGGAGCATCGTGCGGCTCGACGCCGAGGGCCGCAACCCGGTCGTCTGGGCCCGCACCGACGGCCGTCCCCTCGGCCTCGCCTTCGGCACGGACGGCACGCTCTACGTCGCGGACGGCGTCCGCGGTCTCCTCGCCGTCGATACCACCGGGACGGTGACGGTCCTCGCCACGGAAGCGGAGGGGCGCCCCTTCGGCTTCGCCGACGACCTCGATGTGGCCGCCGACGGCCGTGTCTACTTCAGCGATGCGTCGAGCAAGTTCGGCCTGCGCGAGCGTGCCGACGCCGCCGCCAGCACGCTCGACGTCCTCGAACACGGCGGCCACGGCCGTCTGCTCGAGTGGGACCCGATCACACGGCAGGTCCGCGTGATCGCGGCGGGGCTGCAGTTCGCCAACGGCGTGGCGCTCACCGCCGATGGCCGGGCCGTGCTGCTGACGGAGACGGGGGCGTATCGCATCCTGCGCGTCGAGGTGCA
>CAZGIE010000027.1:0-3823 GCA_964526485.1 uncultured Gemmatimonas sp.
GATGACACCGACGCTCGTACCCGAGGGGCTCGAGGCCGCCGAGGCCAGCGCCGCCGCGGCGGGCGCTTCGATCGATGGCAAGCGCGTGTATGTGCGCCGGATGTTCTCCGAGATCGCGCCGAGCTACGACCTGCTGAATCGCGTCCTCTCGCTCGGGATCGACCGCCGGTGGCGGACGGTGGCGTTGCGGCGGCTCGCGTGGGACCGCGCCCCCGAGGGGCGGTACCTCGACCTCTGCGCCGGGACGCTCGACGTCGGCGCGCAGCTCACGCGGCAGTCCGGGTTCCGCGGGCGGATCCTCGCCGCCGACTTCGCGGAGCCGATGCTGCGCGCGGGGGCGGGGAAGGCGTCGCCCTCGGTGCTCGCGCCGGTCGTCGCCGACGCGATGTCGCTCCCGGTCGCGTCGGAGGCGTTCGACGGCGCCATCGTCGCCTTCGGGATCCGCAACGTCGCCGACCTCGGGGCGGGGCTGCGCGAGGTGCATCGGGTTCTTCGGCCCGGCGCGCGCTTCGTGATCCTCGAGTTCTCGACGCCGCGCGTCCCGCTCGTGCGCTCGCTCTATCGCTTCTACTTCCATCAGATCCTGCCGCGCATCGGCCGCCTCGTGAGCGGCCATCGCACGGCGTACACCTACCTGCCGCGCTCCGTGGCGCATTTCCCCGAGACGGAGGCGCTCGCGGCGGCCATGCGCGACGCCGGCTTCCGTGACGTCCGCTGGGAGACGCTGACCTTCGGCATCGCGGCGATCCATGTGGGGACCAAGTGACGCAGACGCTCGACACCCTCGCCGAGTTCATCGCCGCCATCGAGGCCGCGGGGGAGCTCCGGCGCATCCGTGAGCCCGTGGCGGTGCATCTCGAGATGTGCGAGATCGCCGACCGCGTGATGAAGATGCCCGGCGGCGGGCCGGCGCTCCTGTTCGAGAAGCCCGTGCTGCGTGACGGGTCGATCGCCGAATATCCGGTGGCCATCAACCTCTTCGGGTCGATGTCGCGGATGGCGATGGCGCTCGGGGTGGCGCGGCTCGACGACCATGGCGACCGCATCACGAAGCTCCTCGACCTCAAGGTGCCGGAGGGGTTCCTCGGGAAGCTGCAGCTCCTCCCGCGGCTCCTCGAGGTCGCGAAGTTCCCGCCGCGGATGGCGTCAGGGACGCCGGCATGTCAGGAGGTCGTCTGGCGTGGCGATGAGATCGACCTCGACAAGATCCCCGTGCTCACGACGTGGCCGGAGGATGGCGGGCCGTTCATCACGATGACAGCGGTCGTCTCCAAGGACCCGCAGCGCGGCATCCGCAACGTGGGCATGTACCGCGTGCAGCAGATGGGCAAGCGGCACGTCGCGATGCACTGGCAGCGGCACAAGACGGGCGCCGCGCACTGGCGCGAGATGGCGGAGCGGGGCGAGAAGATGCCGGTCTGCATCGTCATCGGCGCCGACCCGGCGTCGATGTACTCCGCGAGCGCGCCCCTCCCGCCGAACGTCGACGAGTTCATCTTCGCCGGATTCCTGCGGCGCAGCCCCGTGAAGCTCGCGAAGGCGGTGACCTGCGACCTCGAGGTCCCCGCCGAGGCGGAAATCGTCATCGAGGGGTACATCGATCCGGCCGAGGCGCTCGTGGTCGAGGGGCCGTTCGGCGACCACACCGGGTACTACTCTGAGGCGGACCTGTACCCGCGCGTGCACGTCACCGCGGTGACGATGCGCCGGAACGCCGTCTACTGCGCGACGATCGTCGGGCGGCCGCCGATGGAGGATTTCTACCTCGGCCACGCGACCGAGCGGATCTTCCTCCCGTTGCTCAAGCTCACCAATCCCGAGATCGTGGACTATCACATGCCCGCCGAGGGTGTGTTCCACAACCTCGTCTTCGTGAGCATCAAGAAACACTACCCGGGGCAGGCCTGGAAGGTCATGAACGCGCTCTGGGGCGCGGGGCTGATGTCCCTCGCGAAGGTCGTCGTGGTCGTGGACGACTGGGTGAATGTGCGCAACCCGCAGGAGGCGTGGTGGGTGGCGCTCAACAACATCGATCCCGAGCGCGACACGCGCTTCACGATGGGACCGGTCGACGTGCTCGACCACGCGAGCCGCGCCTTCACCTACGGGTCCAAGATGGGGATCGACGCGACGCGGAAGTGGCCCGAGGAGGGGTTCACACGGAACTGGCCCACGGTGATCACGATGGATGACGAGACGAAGGCGCGCGTCGACGCGCGCTGGGCCTCGCTGGGGATCGATCGCCCGTGACCGCCGCCCGCGCCGAGCGCGCCCCCGTCCGCGAGGGGCAGACCTTCGACGGCGAGTCGACGCTCGCCCGGTGGGCGAGCTTCGTGAAGCTCCCGCACACGGTCTTCGCGCTGCCGTTCGCCCTCGTCGGCGTGACGCTCGCGACGCGGGTCGCGCCGGTGACCTGGGCGCAGGTGGGGTGGGTGGTCCTCGCCTTCACCGCGGCGCGCTGGGTGGCGATGGCGGTGAACCGCATCGTCGACCGCGAGTACGACGCACGCAACCCGCGCACCGCCATGCGCGAGATCCCGCGTGGCGCGATCGGCGTGCGCGCGGCGTGGGCGACGGTCGCCGTCGCCGCCGCCGGCTTCGTCTGGGCCGCCGCCCGGCTCAATCCACTCTGCCTGGCGCTCAGTCCCGTCGCGCTGGTCTGGGTCTGCTTCTATTCGTTCACCAAGCGCTTCACGCGCTACGCGCACCTGGTCCTCGGCCTCGGGCTCGCCATCGCCCCCGTCGGCGGCTACCTCGCCGTCACCGGCGCCTGGAGCGAGCCGTGGTGGCTCCTCCTGCTGCTGACGCTCGCGATCACCACCTGGTCGGGGGGCTTCGACATCCTGTACGCCCTTCCTGACGTCGCCTTCGATCGCGCGAACGGGCTCCATTCGATCCCCGCGGCGCTCGGCGTGCCGCGTGCGATCGTCGTGGCGCGCGCGCTGCACCTGGTCACCGTCGCGGCGCTCGCGGCGACGGTCCACGTCGCCGGCCTCGGCGTGATGGCGTGGGTGGGCGTCGGGCTCGCCGCCGGACTGCTGGCGTACGAGCACTCGCTCGTCCGCGCCGACGATCTTTCGAAGCTCGATGCGGCCTTCTTCACGATGAACGGGGTGATCTCCATGGGCTTCCTCGCCTGCGTCCTCGCGGACCGGTGGCTCGCGTGACGCGTCCCGCCGACGCCGCCGCGCCGCTCGTGCTGGCGATCACCGGGGCCTCCGGCGCGCCCTACGGCATCCGGCTCCTCGAGCAGCTCCTCGTCGCGGGCCGCACGGTCCAGCTGATCGTCTCCTCGCATGGCTTCCGGCTCCTCCGCACCGAGAGCGAGGTGGGTGACCTCGCGGGACTCCGTGCGGCGGTCGGGGCCGAACGCTTCGATCGGCTCGTGACGGTCTACGACGATGGCGACCGCGGTGCGAAGCCCGCCTCAGGCTCCGCCCTCGCCGGCGGGATGGTCATCTGCCCTTGCTCGATGGGGACGCTGGCGAGCATCGCCGCCGGCACCTCGCGCTCCCTCGTGGAGCGGGCGGCGGACGTGGCGCTCAAGGAGCGCCGGCCGCTCCTCCTCGTCACGCGTGAGACGCCGCTCTCGCTCATCCACCTCGAGAACATGCGGCGCGTCACGATGGCCGGCGCCACGGTGATGCCCGCCGCACCCGGCTTCTACCACCGACCCGGCTCGATCGCCGACCTCGTCGACTTCATCGTCGCGCGCGCGCTCGACCACCTCGGCGTCCCGAACACCCTCGCGCCGCGGTGGGGCGAGGGCGACACCGGCGAGCCGGCGTGACCGCGGCCGTCCGGATCGGCCTGATCTCGGACA
>CAZGIE010000027.1:3833-6389 GCA_964526485.1 uncultured Gemmatimonas sp.
CTCGTGCGCGACTAGAATGGTCGTATGCGCGTCGGCCTGATCTCGGACACCCACGGGCTCCTGCGGGCGCAAGTGCATGAGGTCTTCGCCGGCGTGGACCGCATCCTCCATGCCGGCGACGTCTGCGGGGATGAGATCCTCGACGAGCTTGCCCTGATCGCCCCCGTGCAGGCGGTCTTCGGGAACTGCGACGTCCCGGGGGACCCGCGGCTCGCGGAGGCGATCGCGATCACCATCGAGGGCGTGCGCATCCATGTGCGCCACGGGCATGAGCTCGGACGGCCCCGGCCCGAGCAGGTCGCCGCCGCCTACGACGCCGACGTCTGCGTGTTCGGCCATACGCATCGTCAGCTGATCGAGCGGGTCGGTGCGTGCCTCGTGGTGAATCCCGGCGCCGCGGGTCCGCGGCGGTTCGACCTGGAGCCGAGCGTGGCGATCCTGACGCTCTCGGCCGGGCGCGCCGAGGCCGAGCTGATCCCGCTCAGGGCCTGAGCGGCGTCGTCCGCTCGAGCTCCTTCGGGTGCCGCTTGAACCAGGCGGCGACGAGGAGGACCTCGTCCACCTCGTGCCCGGGGACCGTCGTCGGCACCGGCTCCGACGGCGCGAGGATCTCGTCGACGGCCGCCGTGAAGGCGCGACGCTCGGCGGCGCTCCGAGGGGTCGGAGCCTCGTGCCGCACGCGTCCGCGTCGCACCACATAGGAGCGCGCCGAGGCGGCGTCGTCGCCGGGCACCGCATACACGAAGGAGAGTGACTCGAGCGCGAAGCGCAGCCGGCCGAGCTGCGCCTGCAGCGAATCGACCCGCGCGACCTTGTCGCGCAGGAGCGCGGCACGTTCGAAGTCGAGCGCCTCGCTCGCGGCGGCCATCTGCGCGCGCAGCGGCGCGTGCGGCGCCTCCGCGCGTCCCTCGAGGAAGTCCCGCGCCGCGGCGAAGGCCGCGTGGTAGTCGGCCTCGCGCACCGCGGCGATGCAGGGACCGAGGCACTTTCCGATCTCGTGTCGGATGCATCCCGGCGTGCGCGGCGGCAGCGGGAGGAGGTCCGGCTGGTCGGCGAAGAACATCGGGAGCGACGGCTTGCAGTCACGCAGGCCGAGGAGGTCGTTCAGTTCGCGGACCGCCTCCACGAGTTGGTACACGCCGCGGAACGGCCCGTAGTAGACCCCCGTCTCATCCGCGCCGGCGCCACGGACCACCTGGAGCATGGGCGCGGGACCGCCGGTCAGGCGCACGAAGGCGTGGTACCGTGCGTCTCGCTTCATCATCACGTTGTAGCGCGGCCGGAGCCGCTTGATCAGCCGCAGCTCCTCGAGGAGTGCCGCGAACTCGCTCGGGGCCGGGGTCCAGGTGAGCGACGCCGCCTCGCGCAGGATCCGCGCCCCCTTGTCGCGCGGATACGAGGCGCGGAAGTAGGAGAGGAGTCGTGTGCGCAGCGTCTTCGACTTCCCGACGTAGATGACCTCGCCCTCGGCCGACGTCATCCGGTACGTCCCCGGGACGTCGCGCGCGCCGTCCTTGACCTCGGCGCGCATCTGGTCGATGCGCATCTCGATCGCTTTGGTCATCGGCGCGTGTCGGCGGCGACGGCGCGGGCTCATCTCGGCCTCACCGCTGGCATGCCGGGCACCAGACCGATTGGCGTCCTTCGAGGGCGTGGGTCGCACGGAGCGTCGTGCCGCAGCGGAGACACGGGAGCCCCGCGCGTCCATACACGGCGAGGCGCTCGGCGAATCCGCCACGACCGCCGTAGGCGTCGCGGAAATCGCGGAACGTCGTGCCGCGGAGCGCGATCGACTCCGTCAGCACGGCGCGCAGCGCGTCGAGCAGCGTCGCCGCCTGGGGACGTGTCACCGCGTGGCCGCGTCGGGTGGGCCGGATCCCCGCGCGCCAGAGCGCCTCGTTCGCGTAGATGTTCCCGACGCCGGCGAGGCGGCGCTGGTCCATCAGCAGGGTCTTCACCGCTCGCCGGCTCGCGCGGAGGATCGCGGCGAATCGCGCGTGGGTCAGTGCGTGATCGAGCGGTTCGGGGCCGAGGGTCGCTTCCCAACGCGTATGACCCGCCGCATCGAGGTGCGCCACCGTGCCGAGGCGGCGCACGTCGTGGTAGCGGAGGCGGCGGCCGTCGGCGAGGTCGAGGATCACACAGGTGTAGCGCTCGTCGGGGGCGCCGTCGAGCAGCAGCGCACCGGTGAACCGCGGCGTCACCACGAGCCGGCCCGATTCGCCGAGGACCAGGACGATGCTCTTCGCCCGCCGCGACACGCTGACGATGGTCGCGCCGGCGAGCGTCGCCGGCAGGCGCCGCGCATCCGTGTGGCGCAGCACATCCGCGCGCACCACCGTCACGTCGGCGACGCGTGCGCCGCGGACCGCGGCGTCCAGGTCGCGGGCGATGGTCTCGGTCTCGGGGAGCTCCGGCACGCGGGCGCGCCGCTCAGCCGGCGCGGGCCTGCTCGCGCCAGCCGATATCGCGGCGGTGCTGCGCGCCCTCGAAGCGTACCGCTGCGGCGCCGGCCGCGCTCACGGCTCGAGCGGCGGCGAAGGTCGGGGCCACCGC
>CAZGIE010000027.1:6399-6842 GCA_964526485.1 uncultured Gemmatimonas sp.
CATGGGCAGCCGACGCGACAAGACCAGAATGCCCGCCACCGCGGTCACGGCCACCACCCGTCCGCCCGCCGTGACGAGGGTCCCGTCGGCGGTGCGCTTCGTCCCCGCATGGAAGACGGTCAGGTCCGTGGTGTCCGCCGGCAGCTGGATCGCATCCCCCGACCGGACGGTGCCGGGATAGCCCGCCGCCGCCACCACCGTCGTCACCGATGCCCCCGGATGCCAGGCGAGGGGGAGCATCGAGGCGATCGACTCGCCGCGCGCGATCGCTCGCATCGGCGTGAGCAGGCTCGAGGCCATGAGCGGGAGGAGCGCCTGCGTCTCCGGATCGCCGAAGCGGCAGTTGAACTCCACCACCTTGGGGCCGTCGGGCGTGAGCATCAGCCCGGCGTAGAGCAGTCCGGTGAAGGGGCAGCCCGCGGCGCGCATCGCGGTGAGTGTCG
>CAZGIE010000027.1:6852-12059 GCA_964526485.1 uncultured Gemmatimonas sp.
CACCGTCTCCGCGACGAGCGCGGGTGGCGCGAGCGAGACCGGGGCGTAGGCCCCCATGCCGCCGGTGTTGGGGCCCGTGTCCCCCTCGCCGATGCGCTTGTGGTCCTGCGCCCCGATGAATGGCAGCACGTGCGAGCCGTCGGTGAGCGCGAAGAGGGAGACCTCCTCCCCCGTCATGCACTCCTCGACGAGCACCTCGGCCCCGGCGGCGCCGAAGATGCCGTCGATCAGCATCTCGTCCACCGCACGCTCCGCGTCCTCGACCGAGGTCGCGACGACGACGCCTTTCCCTGCGGCGATCCCTGACGCCTTCACCACGACCGGCGCGCCGAGCCGGCGCACCTCCGCCTTCGCGGCGTCAGCGTCGGTGAAGCTCCGCGCCTGCGCCGTCGGCACGCCGGCAGCGAGCATCAACTCCTTCGCGAATCGCTTCGACGTCTCGATGCGCGCGGCGGCGGCGGTCGGGCCGAAGATCGGAAGTCCCTCGGCGCGGAACCGGTCGACGATGCCGAGCTCGAGCGGCGCCTCGGGACCGACGACGGTGAACGCGACCGACTCGGTGCGCGCGAGCGCGAGGAGACCGTCGAGGTCGGTGGCGGCGACCGGTACGCAGCGTGCGACCTCGGTCATCCCCGCATTCCCCGGCGCCGCGATCACCTCGCACGAGGGGTCGTCGCGCCGGAGCTTCCAGGCGATGGCGTGCTCGCGCCCGCCGCCACCGACGAGCAGGATCCGCATCAGAGGCCGGTGAAGGCGTGCTCGAGGTCCGCGAGGACGTCCTCGATGTCCTCGATACCGACCGAGAGGCGGAGCAGACCGTCGGTGATCCCGATCTCAGCGCGCCGCGCCGGTTCGACCGACGCGTGCGTCATCCCCGCCGGCTGGCAGACCAGCGACTCCACGCCCCCCAGCGACTCGGCGAGGGTGAAGAGCCGCATCCGGCTGACGACATGATTGGCGTTCGCCCACGAGCCGGTCTCGACCGAGCACATCCCGCCGAAGCCGCGCATCTGGCGCGTCGCCAGGGCGTGCTGCGGGTGCGAGGGGAGGCCCGGATAGAAGACCCGCTCCGCGCCCACGCGGTCCGCGAGCCACTGCGCCACGCGTCGTCCGTTGGCGTCGTGTTGCCGCATCCGGACGCCGAGAGTCTTGGTGCCACGCAGGGTGAGCCAGGCGTCCATCGGGCCGGGGATCGCGCCACCGGAGTTGAGCGCGAACTGGATCTGCGCCGCGAGGTCGTCGTCGTTCGTCACGGCGACGCCGCCGAGCACGTCGGAGTGCCCGTTCAGGTACTTCGTGCTCGAGTGCCAGGCGATGTCGGCACCGAGCGCGAGGGGATTCTGGAAGTAGGGCGAGGCGAAGGTGTTGTCGACGATGCTGATCGCGCCGGCCCGCTTCGCGATCGCCGCGGCCCCCGCCAGATCGGTCAGGTGCATCAGCGGGTTCGTCGGTGTCTCGAGGATCACGCCGCGCGTATTGGGGCGGAGCGCGTCCTCGATCCGCTGGAGGTCCCGGGTGTCGACCCACGAGATCTCGAGCCCGTGATGCTGGAGGATCTTGTCGAGGAGCCGGTAGACGCCGCCGTAGACGTTCGACCCGACGATGAGGTGATCGCCCGAGCGGAAGAGCTTCATCAGGGAATCGAAGCACCCCATCCCGGAGGAGAAGGCGAACCCGTGGGTCGCCCCCTCGAGGGCCGCGACGTTCCGCTCCAGGCACTCGCGCGTCGGGTTCTTGCCTCGGGCGTACTCGTAGCCCTTGTGGACCCCGAGGGATTCCTGCGCGTAGGTCGACGTCTGGTAGATCGGGGGCATGATCGCCCCGTTCGTCGGGTCGGGGCGCTGGCCCGCGTGGATGGCCCGGGTGGAGAAGCCGGTGCCGACGTCGTCAGGGAGGATTCGGGTCATGCCGAAAGCTACCGGGAGCCTCCCGGCCTGGGCGAGGGGCGCCGCCGTCGCGGGCGCGCCCCTCACCGGGTCACGGGGCTGGCGGACCGGCCGCAGCGGGGAATCGGGTCGTTCCCGAATTGAACGTGCGCCAGCTGTGCCAGAAGTCCTGACTCGCGGCGGTCGGCCGGGGGGCGCCGGCGGGGCCGCGCCCATCGAGGCCGAAGGCGGCGGGCCCGGCGCGGAGGGAGTCGGCGTCGCGGGAGAAACGGATCGCCGCATCGGGCCGCTCGAAGGCGACGAAGCTCGCGCTGTCGGCCGCGACCACGATGACGAGCGGGCGCCCCGCGAGTGTGTCGTTGATCGCCCCCGTGGCGAGGAGGGCATTCCAATCGTACGCGCGGGCCGCGTCCCCCACGCGCACGCCGACGACCCAGGACTTCTCCTGCCACGAACGCCGGTCCGTCCCCGTGAGGCGCGAGCGGCTCGTCCCACGCTCGTACGCATAGTCGGCGTCGTACTCGGCCGCGAAGCGCCGATCCCCGCGCATCACACGCGTCGCCGGGTGCAGCGCCATCCACTGTCGCAGCGTCACCTGCGTGCTCGGCAGCTCCGTCAGGACCGTCCCGCGGCGCGGTCCGACGAGCGCCTCGCCGTTCGCCTGCCGCCACCAGCTTCCCGTCGAGCGGTCCTCGAGCATCGCGTTGAACTGGTCCATCCCCACGAGTCGCCAGCGCTCGACGGCGCCGTCGAGCCGTGGGTCGAAGACGCGCCCGGTCCGGCACACGGTGCAGTAGCTCACCAGCACGGGACGCCCCGCGATGAGGTCGCGCACCTGGTGGTGGTAGCCGATGAACTGCAGGGGATATGCGCGTGCCTCGCCGTCGAGCACGAGGCCGACGACGAGCCGGTCGGGCGCCACGCCCGCCTCGGACGGGGTGACCATCTCGACGTGGTCGGGTTGGCGGAAGACGACGTCGGCGGGGAGCACGAAATTCGCCGCGTAGGTGACGCCGCCCGCCATGAGGGCGATCGTGGCGATCGTGATGCGCCGACCGAGGCCGGCGACGCGGAGCGGTGAGCGCCCCCAGCCCACGAGGACGAGGCCGAGCGCGCGCACCGGCCAGCGCGCGAGGTGCAACGCGTACGCCACCTCGACGCTGCGCACCCGCTGCGAGCCCGGAAGGGGCATGATGAACCAGACGGCCGCCCCCTCGAAGAGGACGAGGAGCACGAGGCCGACGAGGGAGGCGTGACGTCGCATGGCGGAGCTCACGGGGCGATCACGGTGGCGAGGTGCGCCCCGCGCAGCAGGGGGGCGAGGAGTCCGCGGAGGGCGGGGGGGAGGCGCGCGTCGCCGACAAGCACCTCGTGGTGACTGAGCGTCGCGCCCGTATCGGCGAGCACGAGGCACTCCTCATCGCGGCCCGGCTCGTCGGTCGATCCCTCGACGGTGAGGCCGAAGTGGGAGCCGAGGTCGATCGGTCGGTCCGGCCCCGTCGCCGTGCGGAGCGTCGCGCGCGTCGGGACCTCGTCCAGCAGCACCACCGGCGTGCCGGGGGGGACCCGGTCGGCGAGGGGGGCGATCGTGAAGATCGCCGCGATGTCGAACCGAGCGATGGCGTCCGTCGTGATCTCCACGATCCCAGGGTGCGCCGTGGGCGGCGACGGCTCGAACCAGACCGCCCCTCGTCCGTCGCAGGCCGCGATGGCGGTGACCAACGCCGCCCCCGGGGGAAGCAGGATGCCCGCGCGGCGGGTGCCGAGCGCCAGGACGAGCGGGGCGCATCGGGGGAGGAGTGTGAACCCGGCGCTCACCAGCGCGCGCACCGGGATCCCGTCCACCCGCCCATCCCCGACGGCGAGGCGTAACGCCAAGGTGTTCATGTAGATACGATAACGCCCGGCGGTCGCCCGTGGGGTGTGCGACGCGTGGCACCCTCGGTAACTTCCAGCGCATGGCTTCCCCCGATCCTCGCCTCATGATCAGCGTCTCCGGCATCCGGGGACGCGTCGGTTTCGGCCTCACCCCCGAGGTCGCTGCGCGCTACGCGGCCGCGTTCGGGGCGTGGGCCATCGCCCGCGGCGGGTCGCGCGCGGTGGTGCTGGGGCGCGACAGCCGGGTGACGGGGCCGATGTTCCACGCGGTCGCGCGGGCGGCGCTCGAGAGTGTCGGCGCGGATGTGATCGACATCGGGCTCACGACCACGCCGGGCCTCCAACTCGCGGTCGAGCATCACCACGCGGCGGGGGGCATCGGCATCACCGCGAGCCACAATCCGATCGAGTGGAACGCGCTCAAGTTCATCGGGCCGGACGGCCTCTTCCTGAGTGCTGCGCAGGGCGCTGAGATGCGCGCGCTGGTGGCGCAGGGGATCCCGTACGCGCCGCTGGAGCGGCTCGGCACCACCCGCTCCGACGCCGACGCCATCGATCGACACCTCGATGCCGTCCTGGCGCTCCCGTTCCTCGATGTCGAGGGGATCCGCCGTCGGCGCTTCATCGTGGCCTTCGACGCCTGTCGTGGGGCCGGCGGCGCGGTGATCCCGCGCCTCCTCGAGCGCCTCGGCTGCACCGTCCACGGCATCGAGCTCGAGCCCGATGGTCGCTTCCCGCGGCCCCCCGAGCCCGTCGCCGAGCAGCTGGGCGACCTCGAGGCGCTCGTGCGACGCACCGGTGCCGCGGTCGGCTTCGCGACCGATCCTGATGTGGATCGCCTCGCGCTCGTGGCCGACGATGGGCGCGCGATCGGCGAGGACTACACCCTCGCGCTCGCCGCGCGCCTGGTCCTCCGGCATCGGACCGGGCCGGTGGTCACGAACCTCTCCACCAGCCGCATCGTCGACGACATGGCCGAGGAGCGCGGGGCGGTGGTGCTGCGTGCGCCGGTGGGGGAAGTGAACGTCGCCCTGAAGATGCGTGAGGTCGGCGCCGTCATCGGCGGCGAGGGGAACGGTGGGGTCATCCTCCCCGAGCTGCACCTCGGCCGCGATGCGCCGCTCGGGGTCGCGCTGATCCTGCAGCTCCTGCACGAGGATGATGCGCCCCTCTCCGCGATCGTCGGGCGCTTCCCGCGCTATGCCATCCTGAAGGACAAGCTCGACCGGCCGAACGCTCCGCTCGACGCCGTGTACGCGGCGCTGCGCGAGGCGTTCCCGGACGCCGAGGTCGACACGCAGGACGGCCTCCGGCTCGGCTGGCCCGACCGGTGGGTCCACGTTCGGCCGTCGGGCACGGAGCCCATCGTGCGCGTGATCGCGGAGGCGCCGTCGCTCGAGGCGGCGCAGGCCCTCGTCGACCGCGGCCGCGCGCTCCTGGCCG
>CAZGIE010000027.1:12159-16803 GCA_964526485.1 uncultured Gemmatimonas sp.
CCGTCGCTCGAGGCGGCGCAGGCCCTCGTCGACCGCGGCCGCGCGCTCCTGGCCGCGCTGGTCTGACGTTGGTCTGCGGCTGGATGCTGAACCTGTCGTTTCCTGTGACCTGACCCCTGATCCCTGGTTCCTCTTATGTGCGGTATCGTCGGCTACATCGGTCCCAAGGACGTCGTTCCGATCCTGATCGGGGGGCTCAAGCGCCTCGAGTATCGCGGGTATGATTCCGCGGGCGTCGCCGTGCTCGATCGGGGCGCGCTGCGCACGCGCCGTGCCGCGGGGAAGATCGCGATGCTCGAGGCGGCGCTCGTCGCCGACCCGGTCGTGGGGCACATCGGTATCGGCCACACGCGGTGGGCCACCCACGGCCCGCCGACCGACCGGAACGCGCATCCGCACCTGAGCACCGACGGCACCATCGCGGTCGTCCACAACGGCATCATCGAGAACTACGGGTCCCTCAAGACGCAGCTCGCCGCGAAGGGCCACCGGTTCAGTTCCGACACGGACACCGAGGTGCTCGCCTGCCTCATCCAGGAATGCTACGAGGGCTCGCTCGAGGAGGCCGTCATCTCCGCCCTCCGGCTCGTCGAGGGCACGTACGGGATCGCCGTCGTCTCCAGCCGGGAGCCGCAGAAGATCGTCGGGGCCCGGCAGGGAAGTCCGCTGCTCGTGGGTGTCAGCGACGGGGAGTACTTCCTCGCGAGCGATGCCTCCGCCATCCTCGCGCACACGCGGGATGTGGTCTACCTGAACGAAGGGGAGATCGCCGTCCTCGCACCCGACGGCTACCGCCTGATGAACATCGACGCGGCGCCGGTCCGCCGGTCCGTCGAGACCATCGCGTGGGACCTCGACGCCATCGAGCGCGGTGGCTACGACCACTTCATGCTCAAGGAGATCTTCGAGCAGCCGACGACCGTCGCCAACACGCTGCGCGGCCGGCTCCGGCTCGAGGAGGGCACCTCCAAGCTCGGCGGGCTCAACCTCTCCCACGAGCAGCTGATGGGGATTGACCAGATCATCATCACCGCCTGCGGCACGAGCTGGCACTCGGGGCTCATCGGCGAGCTGATGATCGAGGACATGGCCCGCATCCCCGTCGAGGTCGAGTACGCCTCCGAGTTCCGGTACCGGAACCCGATCGTCACGGACCGGACGCTCTGCATCGTCATCTCACAGTCCGGCGAGACCGCCGACACCCTCGCCGCGATGCGCGAGGCCAAGCGGCGTGGGGCGCGCACCCTCGGTCTCGTGAACGTCGTCGGATCGACCATCGCCCGCGAGGACGACGGCGGCATCTATCTGCATGCGGGGCCGGAGATCGGTGTGGCCTCCACCAAGGCCTTCAGCAGCCAGGTCGTCGCGCTCGCCCTCCTCGCGCTCAAGCTCGGACGGAAGCGGAACCTCTCCGTCGCGCGGGGGCGTGAGATTGCGCAGGCCCTCGACGCGCTCCCCGCGCAGATCCAGACGATCCTCGACACCGTGCCCGCCATCGAGGCGATCGCCGAGGCCTACCGGGACGCCGCGAATTTCCTCTACCTCGGTCGGGGGTACAACTTCCCCGCCGCCCTCGAGGGGGCCCTCAAGCTCAAGGAGATCAGCTACATCCACGCCGAGGGCTATCCCGCGGCGGAGATGAAGCACGGGCCGATCGCCCTGATCGACGAGAAGATGCCCGTCGTCTTCATCGCCCCGCACGACGCCGTGTTCGACAAGATCGTCTCGAACATCCAGGAGGTCCGCGCGCGCGGCGGTCGGACGATCGTCATCACCAGCCGGGACGAGCCCGTGCTCGCGGGGCTGATGGACCACGAGATCCGCATCCCCGAGACGGTGGACCTGTTGAGCCCCGTCCTCGCGAGCGTGCCGCTCCAGCTGCTGGCGTACTACATCGCGGTGAAGCGTGGGGCGAACGTGGATCAGCCGCGCAACCTCGCGAAGTCGGTCACCGTCGAGTAGCCACCCCATGCGCGTCCTCCTCCAGCGCGTCTCCCGGGCGGAGGTCCGCGTCGACGGCGCCGTCCGCGGGCGGATCGACGCCGGGTTCTGCCTCCTCGTCGGCTTCACGGGGACCGACGGCGCCGAGCAGGTGGCGTGGATGGCGGACAAGGTGGCGGGGCTCCGCCTCTTCACCGACGCCGACGGGAAGATGAATCTGGGGCTCGCGGAGGTCGGTGGCGCCGTGCTCGTCGTGAGTCAGTTCACCCTCTACGGCGACGCGGCCAAGGGTCGCCGGCCGAGCTTCGTCGACGCGGCGCGCCCCGAGGTCGCGATCCCGCTCTATGAGGCCTTCATCGCTCGGCTCCGCGAGCTCGGTCTCACCGTCGCCACCGGCGAGTTCGGTGCGCACATGGCGGTCGACCTCGTGAACGACGGCCCCGTCACCCTCTGGCTCGAGCGATGAGCAACACGCCCGTCGAGGTCATCCTCGCCTCCCAGTCCCCGCGCCGTCGTGAGCTCCTCGCGCTCGTCGGCATCGCCCATGTCGTGCGGCCCGCCGATATCGACGAATCGGTGCTCCCCGCCGAGGCGCCGGTGCCGCACTGCGAGCGGCTCGCCCGCGCCAAGGCGCACGTCCTCGCGGACCGGCATCCCGAGGCGGTGGTGATCGCCGCCGATACCATCGTCGTGCTCGACGGAGACATCCTCGGCAAGCCGCGGGATGCCACGGAGGCCGCCGAGATGCTCGCGCGCCTCTCCGGGCGCACGCACACGGTCCACACCGCGATGGCCGTCGCCCGCGACGGGCGCACCGTGAGCGCGGTCGAATCAGCCGAGGTCACCTTCCGTCCCCTCACACCGGCGGAGATCTCGGCGTATGTCGCCACCGGCGAGCCGATGGACAAGGCGGGGGCGTACGGCATCCAGGGCTACGGCGCGACGATCGTCGAGCGCATCCACGGCGATTACTTCAGCGTGATGGGCCTCGGCCTGCGGCGGCTCGTCGCCCTCTTGGCCGAGGTCGGACTGCGCTACGACTACGCGCTCGGCGTCGCCGGCGCGTCGCCCGCGTAGGCGGTCCGCCACCGCTCCACCCGGTCGAGCACGTCCCGCACCGTGATGCGCGGCATTCGGCCCGGACGGTTCTCCATGGAGATCGGGTAGTCCTCGCCGGGATCGCCGTAGGCGTCGATCATCAGGTCGCCAAACTTCCGGTACGGGCCCACGCGCTTCGGATTTGAGTAAGCGATGAGACTCACCACCGGCCGGTCGAGCGCCACCGTGATGTGGAGCGGCCCGGTGTCCGGCGAGAGCACGAGCGCCGCGCCCTCGAGGATCCCCACGAGGCCGCGGAGTCCCCCCTGACCGAGCGCGCTGTGCACCGGCGCGCGGCTCCCGTCGAGGATCACCCGTTCGGCATCGACCTCGCGTGGGGAGCGCGCTCCCACGAGCACCGGCTGCAGCCCGAAGTCGTGCCAGAGCGCGTCGCACACCGCCGCCCAGCGCTCAGGGATCCAATCCTTCTCCGGCTTGCTCGTCGCCACGACGATCGGGGCAATCGGCCGGTCGAAGCGCGCGAGGAACGCGCGCTGCGCCTCGCGCTCGGCGACATCCCAGGGCCCGCGGTCCCAGCGGACCGGCTGGTGCGGCACCTCGAGCCAATCGCAGAACTCGAGATACTGGTCCTGCACGTGCTGCATCGGATGCGGCGGGATGCGGTGCGTCGTGAAGAGCCAGTTCCCGTCGCGCGCGCGGGCCAGGTCGAACCCGAGCTTCACGGGCGCGTCGGTCATCCCCGTGATGATCCCCGCCTTGAGATACACCTGCAGGTTGATGACGAGGTCGAAGCGGCGTCCGGCGAGCGCGCGTCGAAGGTCGAGGAATCCGCGGAGCCCGGCACGCCGCTCGAAGAGGACGATCTCGTCGACCATCGGATGACCGCGCACGAGGCCGGCCGGTCCCGGCTGGAGCACCCAGGTGACGTGCATCCCCGGGTGGTGCCGCTTGAGCGCGGTGAGGACCGGGAGCACGTGCACGACGTCCCCCACGGCCGACATCATCACGATGCAGACGCGGTCGAGCGGGACGCGGCTCACGCGCGCTCCGCGGCCAGCGTCGTGAGCCGCGCGAGCTCGCGGTCGTCGACGGCGAGGCCATGCCGCGCGCGCCACTTCCGGAGCGAGCGCACGAGCCGGGCGAGGTTGCGCGCGCCGATGCTCGGGTCGTTGGGGCGGCCGAAGACCACGCGATCGACGTCGAGGGCCCAGGCCTGCCAGCGTTCGCCCAGCGCGACGAGATAGACGTTCTTGGCGTTCAGGTCGGCGTGCCAGGCGCCGGCCGCCTGCAGGTCCCGGAGCAGGAGGGCGACGGCGGTCAGCATCCCGTCACGGGCGCCCGCATCGGCGGTCCGCCAGCGCGTCGGCAGGTCCGCGCCCTCGGGAAGACGCCGCGTCACCACATCGATTCGGCAGAGCCCTGGGCCCGCCGGGTAGAGCGCGTACGCCACGACGTCAGGGGTGCGCACCCCCGCCTCCTGCAGCCGCAGCGCGATCTCCAGTTCCTCGGGCGCACGCCCCGGGGTGAGGAACCGGTCCCCCTGCAGCGGGCCGAGGAGCCCCCCGTGGCGCGAGCGCCGGACGACGACCTCCGTCGAGCCACAGGGCAGGGTGGCCCCCCACGCGGTGCCGCGGCCCATGAAGG
>CAZGIE010000028.1:0-16568 GCA_964526485.1 uncultured Gemmatimonas sp.
CCCGGCCCGACCTTCCCACCGGATTGTCAGCCCCCCGCGTCCGATTGCGGCACCCTCGACCCGCGTTCCCGGCGCGAGGACCGCAAATACCGGCGCATCATTCTCCGGCGCCGAACGCACCCGCACCCAGGTCATCGTCTCGTAGGCGAAGGTTGCGCTGGTATCCGCGCCGACGAGCGCCTCCGTGGCCGCCATCGCGGATGCGGCACCACCGGGGGCGATGGGCTCGGGCTCCCCAGCCGTGGCAGGAGAGGACACGCGCGGCGGCGAGGCCTCAGCAGTCGATATCGCGGTGTCCGTCACCGGACCCTGAGGCGCCACCGGCATCTCCATCGCCGGATCGGCGGGCCGGGCCGGCGAGGCCGAGGGCGCGATCTCTCTCGCGGGACGACCACGCGCCATCAGGACCGCGACCGCGCCGCCGACGAGCCCCACCCCGCCGAGCACGATCGCGAGCCACCGACGGGCGGGGACGGGTCCGGCGGGGCGCGGCGTCGGCTCGACGAGCACGACTCCGGCCGTCGGCGACTCGCCACCGAACGGGGCGAGACATTTCGGGCACCGCGACGCGCCGAGCACGGAGGGCGCTCCGCAGGCCGCACAGGTTACGCGTGGCATCGAACCCCCAGGCTGCGCATACCGAAAGGACGATTGGACCCGCGATCACGGCACGGCGGCCTACCCGCCGCGAGCGTGACGGCCAGTGCGGGGCGGGCAACGGTTGCCGCCCCCGCGCGACCTCCATAGCCTCCTACGATATGTGGCTCCTCTCCGCAGGACAGCGTAGACGCGCGTTGGCCCTCCTGACGGCCAACCTCGTGATCGGGGGCGCCGCGCCTCGATCCCTCGCGGCCCAATGGGCCGGCGACCCCTCCGATCCGATCGCCATCACCGGCGTCCGCGTGCTGAACGGTTCCGGCGGCGCCACGATCCCGCCGGACGAGACCGTCGAGATCCGCCTCCAGCTCCGCAATGTCTCGCCGCGACCCCTCGCGGCCGTCGCGGTGGAGGTGCAGACCGGTGAGTCCGCCCGGGTCCGCTACATCTCCGCGCTCGGCACCACCTTCGAGCGGCGGCAGCGCCTCAGGGTCGGCATCCTCGCACCCGGCGCCACCGTCACCGTCCCCTTCCGCCTCGTCGCCATCGAGCGCCTGATGACGGTGGAGGGCGTCGTCCCGGTTCGCGTGGCCTTCGCGGCGCGACGCCATCCGACGACCGCACCCATCGACCTGGGCCTCACCATCGCGGGTGCACCTGCGCCGCTCGTCGCCGACGGCGCGGCGGGCACGAGCCCCCCGATCGCACCGCCACCGATCGCGCTCGGCCCCACCGACCTGATGCGTGGCGTCCCTCGCTCGCGCGCCGACCGTCCGGATGCGATCGCGGTCATCATTGGGAACCGCACCTACCGCCGTGCCCCGGCTGTGGCGTACGCGGCGAACGATGCCGCCGCGATGCGGCTCCACGCCGAGCGGGTCCTGGGCATCCGGCCGGGCAACATCCTGATGGTGGAGGACGCGACCCTCTCGGACCTCAAAGGTCTCTTCGGCGACCGCGAGGCGCCGACCGGACGGCTCCGTGACCTGGTGAAGCCCGGGGTCAGCGAGGTCTTCGTCTTCTACTCGGGGCACGGCGCTCCCGACCCCACGGCGAATCGCGCGTATCTGATGCCGGTGGACGGCGACGCCGACCGGCTCTCACTCACCGCCCTGCCGGTGGATGCCCTCTACGACAACCTGGCCGCGCTCGGGGCGCGTCACGTCACCGTAGTGCTCGATGCCTGCTTCTCTGGCGCCACCGGTAGCGGCGAGATGCTCATCGCACAGGCGTCCCCGATAGGCATCCGGGTGACCGATCCCTCCGTCCGCTTCGCCGCCGGCGGCGGGGCGACGATCGTCACCGCCGCGGAGGGACAGCAGCTTGCGAGCTGGCATCCGGAGCAGCGACACGGGCTCCTGACCTATCTCTTCCTCCGCGGGCTGCAGGGTGCCGCCGACGGCGACCGCGACGGCAGCCTCTCCGTGGGCGAGTTGCGACAGTGGCTGACCGATCCCGTGCGCGGCCTGCCCTACGAGGCGCGCCGCCTCCACGGCCGCGACCAATCGCCGCAGGTTTGGGGCGATCCCTCCTACCGACTCGTCCCATGACGCGCGTCGTCCTCGCGACCCTCCTGCTCGCACTCCTCGGTCGACGCATGGGCGCCCAGCTCCCCGCCGAGACGCATCTCCGCTGGTCGGCATTCGCCGGCGCCCTCGGCGTCGAGTCGATCGACGGACTCTCCGCCGGCGGCGGCCTCTCCGCCCGGCTCGCGCGCGAGAACGCGCCCTTCGACCTCGCCTTCGACGGGGCGGTCTACCGGTTCCCGCCGGCCCGCGTGAAGGACAGCGGCTACGAATCGCAGCTCGACCAATCCTACGTGGCGCTCAGCGCCACGCTGATCGTCCAGCGGCCCGGCTCGCGTCTCCAGCTCCTCGGCGGGGCCGGGACGTACTGGTGGGTCTACGATTTCTCGGACAACGAGGGCGTGGCGCGCACGGGGACGGACCGGTCGGTGGGCTACCATCTCGGCGTCGGCTACCGGGTCGCCGCGCGGATGGCGCTCGAGGTGCGTTTCGTGAACGCCCGCTACGCGGGGTACGACGACACCGGGAGCGACGCGAACGTGCGCGTGCGGATGGTGCCGATCTTCCTGCGGCTGGCGCTCTGACCCGCCGACCCGGCGCGGGCGGTGCCCCCGTCCGCACGACGCGACGCCCGGACGCCCGCAGCCCCGGTGTGACCTGGCTCACGTTGCCGAGTGTCCCGGCCGGTCGTATGCTCTGTACGGGGCGCGTGACGCCCCGACCACACTTTCCGGAGATGCCCGTGAAGCGCTCGATCTCGCTGCTCGCCCTCGCCGCCCTGCTCCTCGCCCCTGCCGCCGCGCAGGCGCAGCTCGCCATCTTCGGCGGACAGCAGACGTGGACCTACGAGGGGGGCTCGACCTACACCGGGACCGGCGGCGGCGTCGGCCTCCGCACCGGCATCCTGCCGATCTTCGACATCGCGGTCGACGGGTCGTACTACGCCTTCCCGGACGAGGGCGGGACCAAGGTCACCAGCCTCAATTACGCCGCCTCCGCGATCCTCGGCAGCAAGCAGGAGCGCGTCAACCTCTATGCCGGCATGGGCAAGTACAACCTCCGCTTCGACGGGACGGCCGAGCCGGCGAGCATCGGCGTGCATGGCGGCATCATGCTGCACCTCTTCGGGGCGCTCTCGGCTGATGCGCGCGTCGTGCTGCTCAAGGGTGACAACGGCGAGCTGACGAACACCTCGACGCGGATCATCCCGATCACGCTCCGCCTCCAGTTCTGATCCGATGTCCCGGCGGCTGCCTCGCACCGCCGACCTCGCGCTGAGGGCCCATGTGGCCCTCAGCGCGTTTTCGGGCCTGGCCTTCGCGACCTTCCTCGTCCCGCCGGTCCCGGCCTTCTTCACGACCCCGCCGAACGACGTCATGATGCAGGTCGGCAACCAGTACGGCGGGCAGGTGACCGTCATCCTCGGGGCGGTCGCGGCGTTCACCTTCCTCGCGCACGCGGTCGGCACCCGCCCCGCCGTCCGCGCCCTCGCCCTCTGCTTCGTGCTCTCCTTCGGGGCCGAGGCGATCGGCGCCTCCACCGACATCCCCTTCGGCCCCTACGACTACACCGACCGGCTCGGCTTCATGCTGGGCGGGCTCGTCCCGTTCAACATCCCGACCTCCTGGTTCTATCTGGCGGTCGCCGCGCTCGGGATGGGCGCGCGCTTCCTGCCGGCCCGCGATGACTCGGCGACGCGGTGGTGGTGGGCCTTCGTGGCCGGGCTGATCCTGACGGGGTGGGATCTCGTGATGGACCCCGCGATGTACCGCACCGAGCATTGGCTCTGGTTCGTGCCGGATCTCAGCGCCGCCCCGGCGTGGGTCCGCCTCGTCGGCTACGACGGCTACCACGGCATCCCGGTGGCGAATTTCCTCGGCTGGCTCCTCACCGGGACCCTCGTCACGCGGGCGATGCTCGCGGTGATCCCGCCCTCGGACTGGGCGCGCGCCGTCGGGCCGCACGCCTTCCCCAGCGTCCTCTACGCCGCGAACGGCATCCTGCCGATCCTCATCTGTCTGCGCTGGGGGATGGTCTCGGCAGGGGTCGTCGGACTCGTCGCGATGGCGATCCCGCTCTGGCTCGCCTGGCGCGCGCCCGCCGGTGGGACGTCGCGCGGGGTCACCGCATGACCGAGGGCCCCACGACGCCGTTCCGCCGTGCGATGCGGCAGATGACGCGCACCCTCGCGTCGGACGGTATGATCGGTTTCATGCTCGCCGTGGTGTTCGTCGAGGCGACGGTCCTCGTGCTCTGGCATCGAGAGACGGGGCGAGGCCCCGCGCCGATCGAGCTGCTCTCCTTCCTCGGGGCGGGGGGGAGCTTAATGGTGTCGATGTTCTTCGTGCGGCGCGTGGAGCGGCGACCACTCGCCTTCGCCTTCGCGCTCCTCGCGGCGCTCGCCTTCCACGCCTGGCACGTCGTCCTGCTCTGGGGCCGCTGAGCCCCGGCGGTGGCGTCAGCGCGTGCCGCGCGCCTGCACGCGCATCAGGATCTCCCGCCGCGGTCGGGTCGTGAGCCGCGCCACCGGGCGCACCGCCGCCGGCTCCACCGCCTCGAAGTCGAACCGCCGCGTCAGGCGCGCGATGAAGAGCGCCGCCTCGAGCGTCGCGAACGCCGCGCCGACGCAGACCCGCGGCCCCAGCCCGAAGGGGACATAGGCCCCAGGGACGATCGCCTCCTCGCGCCCGTCGAGGAACCGATCGGGGTCGAATCCCTCCGGGTCGGCCCAAAGCTCACGATGCCGATGGATCGTCCACGGCGCGACGAGCACCATCGTCCCCCGCCGGACCCGCCGGTTGCCGAGCACGGTGTCCTCTGCGGCGACGCGCGGGAGGAAGGTGATCGGCGGGTAGAGGCGGAGCGTCTCCTTGAAGACGGCCTTGATGTACGGGAAGCGCTTGGCGTGCTCGATCGTGATCGGGCCGTCGCCGACGGCGGCGTCGACCTCTGCGCGGATGCGCGCCACCACCTCGGGCCGCTGCGCGAGGAGGAAGAAGACCCACGTCAGCGCGCTGGCACTCGTCTCGTGGCCCGCGAGGAAGAAGACACCGAGCTCGTCGATGAGCTCCTCGCGCGTGAAGTGCGCCCCGGTCTCGGGATCCGTCGCGGCGATCGCGGCACCGCAGATGTCGTCCACGGGCGCAGCCCCCGGCTCGAACCGCGGGGCGATCATCGCGCCGATGAGCGCTCGGATGCGGCGGCAGGCCTCGAGCACGCGCGGGGGCTGCGGGGTGTGCCGCCACGGCTTGTCGAAGAGCAGCGCCTTCACGTTGACGCTCGCTACCTGGCGTTCGAAGACGGAGAAGGCCTCGAACACGTCGCGCGCGGCCCCTTCGGCGAGGGGCGTCGAGAAGATCGTGCGCGTGATGACGTCGGCGGTGAGGTGTCCCATCGCCGCGTCGAGCGAGAAGGCGGCCCCCGCCGTGCGCTTCCGCTCCAGCCAGCGCTCGTGCTCGTCAACGGCGGCCACCATCTGCCCGAAGGCACGCGCCAGCCGCATGTGGGAGAACGCCGGCTCCACCATCCGCCGCTGCCGCCGCCAGGTCGCGCCGCTCGAGACGAACATCGCGTTCCCGATGAGCGGTGCGACGGCGTCGACCATGAGGTCGTTCTTCGGGAAGATCCCCGCCGGATCGGTCAGCACCTGCGTGATGAGCTGCGGGTCGTTCACGTAGAGGATCCCGCGCCGCGTGATGCCGAGCGGGAGCAGCCGCTCGCGATACGCGAGGTCGGGGATCAGCGAGAGCAGGTCCCCCTCGCCTTGGAGGAGGACGCGCAGCAACGACCGGACCGGCGGGAGCGGATGCGGCGCCGGGGGGCGATAGGACGTCGTCATCGCGCCGACCGGGCCGCGTCTCGGGCGTCGGCGCGCAGCGCCAGCGTCGTCCAGAGGACGCCGAGGAGCTCGTTGCCGGCGATGCCGAGGAGGAGGACCGGGGCGAGCCCGGCGACGACGAGCGCACCGAAGGCCCCGGCGAGCCCGAGCCGCCCCCAGAGCGACGCACGGATGAGCACCGCGACCTGCGCGCGCCCGGCCACGATGTAATACGCCCCGAGGAGCATCGCCGTGGCCCCGAGGAGCCGCACCCAGTGCTCGGTGGTCCGCGGCGTCAGCAGGAGGTCGAGCGTGCGATCGGGCGCGAGGAGGAGCCCGCCGCCCATCACGAGGCCGTAGTAGCCGAACCCGATGAGGCTGCGGCCGGCGCGCGCGCTCACTCGGCGACCTGCACGCGCGGGCTCGCATCGCGGGCGCCCCACCGCCCGATCCGGACGCGGTGGTAGATGATGATCGAGAGCCCGATCGTGAGCGGGACCGCCCAGAGCAGCGGGTTCAGCGCGGCGTGGGATTCGGCCGGCCCCGTCCGCGGCAGGAACCGCACGAGCCCGAAGGTCATGAACGCGGTGTAGACGGAGATCCCCGCGCCGACGAGGGCCTTCATGTGCTCGATGAGGTATGCCCAGCGCGCGGGCGCCGTCCGAAAGGCGAAGACGAGGTTCGTGACCCCCGAGGCGACCCCGACCACGCTGATCCCCGTCATCAACGGGAGGTCGCGACGCCATCCCTGCACGGCGCAGTTGATCGCCGCGAGAATCACGAGCGCCTGCAGCGCGACCTCGCGCGCGGCGCGATTACGGGCATGGTCGCGCTTGTTCCGTACGACCACGAGGCCGTGCCAGGCGAGGCTGATCGTGAGGATGGCAAGGTAGACCATCATCCAACCGAAGATGCCGGAGACGAGCCGGGCGTCGTCGAGGTGAGGGTGCGTCCCGAGGGGATCGCGCAGCGTCGCGATCCCCATCACGGCGGCGATGGCCCCGGTGACCAGCATGCTATAGGCAAAGATGAAGCCGGCGCGCCGATGGGTGCGGCCGCCCTTGCGCGAGAGCACCGCGACCCAGAAGAGCACGAGGCCCCAGACGCCCGTCGCGATGTGCGAGGCGACGAGGCCGTGGAAGACGGTCACCCGACGCCGGGCGGCGCGGCCGCCGCGATCGCAGTGCGCACGGCCTCACTCAGCGCATCGATCGTGAACGGCTTGCCGAGGAAGCCGCCCCCCGCGAGCTCGGCCTCGCCGAGTCCCTCGGGGGTTGTGTAGCCCGAGATCAGGAGCACCGGCAGCTCGGGACGTTCCTTCCGGAGCTCGCGCGACAGGGCAGT
Source organism: uncultured Gemmatimonas sp. (assembly GCA_964526485.1). Lineage (GTDB taxonomy): Bacteria > Gemmatimonadota > Gemmatimonadetes > Gemmatimonadales > Gemmatimonadaceae > Pseudogemmatithrix. Next base: position 7,285 of record CAZGIE010000028.1, read on the forward strand.
TCCGGTCAGCTCGGGCATCATGACATCGCTCACCACGAGGTGGATCGGCCCGGGATGAGACCCGATGATCTCGAGCGCCTCGCGACCGTTCGCCGCCTCGAGGATCGTGTAGCCCTCGCGACGCAGCAGGGTCTTGATCAACCGGCGCACCGCGGTCTCATCCTCGGCGACGAGGATTGTCTGCGAGCCGGGCGTCGGCGCCGGCGCAACCGCGGGCGGCTGGACGGCGGCCTTGGCCACGGCACCTTCGACGGCCACGGGGAAGAGAAGGCGCATCGTCGTCCCAATGCCGCGCGCGCTCTCGACGTCGATGAACCCGTGCGACTGCCGGACGATCCCGTGCACCATCGCGAGCCCGAGCCCCGTCCCCTGCCCCACGGGCTTGGTGGTGTAGAAGGGCTCGAAGATGCGACTGAGATCGTCGGACGCGATGCCGGATCCTTTGTCAGCGACCGCGAGCTCGGCGTACGCACCGGCGGGCATGACATCGCCGAGCGCGACGGTCCGCGCCTCAGAGACGCGGACGAGGCGCGTGGTGAGACGAATCGACCCACCCGCGGGCATCGCATCGCGAGCGTTCAGGACGAGGTTCATCACTACCTGATCGAGCTGCCCGCGATCGGCCCGCACCGGTGTCGCGGACGCATCGCGGTCGGCCGACAGGGTGATGTTCGCCCCGATGACGCGCCGGAGCATGGGTTCGATGCCGGTGAGCGTCTCCCCGAGGTCGAAGACGCTGACGCGCAGGGTCTGCTTCCGACCGAAGGCGAGCAACTGACGGGTGAGGTCCGCAGCGCGGGCGGCCGCCCGACCGACCTCGTCGAGCAGCTCGTGCGCGTCCCTTGACAGCGAGACGTCATCTCGGAGCAGGTCGAGGTTCCCGCGGACGATGGTCAGCAGGTTATTGAAGTCGTGCGCCACACCGCCGGCGAGCTGGCCCACCGCCTCCATCTTCTGCGACTGCCGCAGCTGCTCCTCGAGGAGGTGGCGCTCCGTCACATCCCGGAAGCGGAACACCCACCCGAGCGTGACGCCATCCAGGCGCTGTGGGTTCGCGGTCAGCTCGATCCGCCGCCCGTCCGCCAAGCGGAGCGCCTCAGCCGGCTCGCGCCCCTGCTCCGCCGCCGCGCGGACCGCCACGAGCGATGTCGGATCCTCGAGCACCGAGCCGATGTGACGCCAGAGCGCATCGGCCTCCCCGGCGTGCACCTCCGCCGCGACCGCCGGCCACATGGCGAGCAGCCGCGCGTTGTGCCGCACCACGCGAGACGTCAGATCGACGATCAGCACGCCGAACTCCGCCCCCTCCACGGAGGCCTCGAGCATCGAGAACGCGTGCCGAACCTCGTCCCGCTCGCCGATCGTCTGCCGGAGGGCGGTGAGCCGCCCTTCCAGTTCTCGCGACACGGTGTCGAGCGATCGCTCCAGGAGCGCCCGGTCGGCATCGGCCTGCCGATACGCCATCTCCACCGCCGTCATGAACGGCGCCAGCGCCTCCGGGACCGCGTCGAGCGACCCGAAGTGCCGGCGCAGCTGGCGCGCCAGGAGCTTGTGCGCGGCGTCAGCGTTCATCGAACGTGGTGATGGTCATCGTCTGGTTGTGCAGCTCACACTTCGTGGTGACGCCGGTCGGGGCGATCTCGCCATACGAGTAGAACCCGGTCAGCGGCACGTCGGGTCCCAGCACCTCCCGCACGGCCTCGACCTCCTCCTCGATCCGCTGCCCGAGCACGAGCTTCCGACCGACGCAGGAGACGAGCACCCCGAGCGCGGGGGCGCGACGCCCGACCCGGGCGAAGGCGCCCTCGGCGGCCCCCTGCGCCCCGTCGACCAGCCGGTCGAAGTTGGCCTTCATGAGCTGGGCCCGCGCGCCCTGCGGCACGTCCCCTGCGAAGGTGAGGCTCCCCTCCGCCTCATCGACCCCGAGGATGGTGCGCACGAGGCGGGTACCGTCCTCGAGGATGAGGTCGAGCGGGAACAGGAGCCCGCTCGACGGGAGCTCGGCCGCATGCGGGCCGAGGTATGCCTTGTACAGTCCGAGCGCCGATTCCCCGTCGAGCTCGCAGAGCACGTTACCCACGGACCGCGTGATGCGGCGCTCCGGACCGAACGGGTCCCACCCCCCCATCGAGCCATGTCCCACGACGATCCGATCGCCGTAGAAGCCGACCGCCGCCACATGCCGGTCGTACCCGCGCCCTTCGAAGCAGACGCAGGTCCGCTCGAAGCGCGCCGCGTCGCCGGCGAGGCCCCCGGTGACCGTCACGCCGGTCGGCAGGACGGCTCGCATCCCCGCGAGCAGCTCCGAGCCGTTGATCTGCACCCCCTCGGCGATGACGAAGACATGCCGCAACCCCTCGCCGCTGAGCGCCCGAGCGAGGCGCTCCCCGACCTCCTGACTCTTCGATGCGTCGTCCAGCGGCTCGAGGGCCGTCCGGATCCGGGTGTGCTCGAAGGCGATGGCCGTCGCGACGATCGAATCGTCCAGGACCTCCGTGCCCGAGATCTCGCCCGCCGTGGAGCACCCGACGATGCGCGCCGACGGGAAGGCGGCCCGCACTTCATCGCCACGGGCGGGATCCGCGAGCGCCGCGCCGCCGCCGAAGACGAGGACGAGTTGGGCGCCCGGAAGGCCCCCGACGCCGACGACATCCGTCCATCCGTCAGCAACCGTCCAGCGGCGTTGCGCGATCTGCATACCGACGGTCCTGGGATGAGCGAGAGGTGCTGAATTAATCAAGCCGGAGTCCGACCTGTGTCCACGATACCGGATTCGGGTCCAAGACGCCAGAAGCACGACCATGCGGATTGAGTCAAGGACACGCCGCCGCTAGCATCGTGGGATGAGCCGGGCCGACCATACCGACGTGCTCGTCCTCGGTCTCGGGGCGATGGGGAGCCTGACGGTCCGTGAACTCGCCCGCCGCGGCATCCGGGTCACCGGCATCGACCGGGGCCACCCCCCGCACGACCTCGGCTCGAGCCACGGCCGCTCGCGCATCATCCGCGAGGCGTACTACGAGGACCCACTCTACGTCCCGCTCGTACAGCGGGCGTACGACCGGTGGCGCACCCTCGAGGCCGAGGGGGAAACGCCCCTCCTCCGCATCACGGGCGGGCTCTGCCTCGGTCCCCCGACCGCGCGCCTCGTCAGCGGAGCGCTCGCGAGCGCGACCCGGTATGGGCTCCCGTACGAGCGCCTCGATGCGGACGCGCTCCGGCGTCGGTACCCCGCGCATCGGATCCCCGATACCTGCATCGGCATCCTCGAGCCGAACGCCGGGATCCTCGACCCCGAACACTGCATCGCCACCGCGTTGCGCCTCGCGTCGCGCGACGGCGCGACGCTACATCTCGGCGAGACCGTGACGGCGTGGACGGCGCACGCCGACCACGTCGAGCTGCGCACGACCCGGCGCACCGTGCGCGCCGCGCAGCTGATCGTCAGCGCCGGGATGGGAGTGCGTGAGCTGATTCCGACCCTCGCCCCACGCCTCACGGTGGAACGGCAAGTGCAGTTCTGGTTCACGCCGCGCGCGGAGGCCGCCGCGTTCACGCCGGAACGGTTCCCGGTCTTCCTCTCCGAGGTGCGCCCCGGCGTGATGTGGTACGGCTTCCCCGACGTCGGCGACGGCGTGAAGGTCGCGTGGCATCATGTCGCGCCCGAGACCTCGGCGCTCGCCGTCGGCGACGACGACGTCCACGCGCCCGCGACGGCGGACGAGGTCGCGGCGATGCGCGCACACCTCGGGACCCACCTGCCCTGGGCGGACGGGACGCTCCGCGCCACCACGACCTGCCACTACACGAACACCCCCGACGAGCACTTCGTCATCGACCGCGCTCCTGACACCGATCGGGTCTGGGTCGCGTCCCCCTGCTCCGGCCACGGCTTCAAGTTCGCGAGCGCGATCGGCGAGGTGCTGGCGGACCTCGCGCTCGGAGCGACGCCGGCGTTCGATCTCACGCCGTTCGGCTGGCGCTGAGGGGCCGCGGCGGCCGACCGGGAACGGTCATACCGCTACGCCCAGCCGTCCTTACCCGCCGCCAAGCTCGTCTCGACGACTCCGGATGTCCGCGATGGCGGGAGCGAGCACGGGATCGGCATCACGCCACAGGCGCAACAACGCCTCATAGGCCGCGAGTGCGCGCGGCCGATCGCCCTGCTGGGCATAGAGCCCGGCCAGCCGCCGGAGCACATCGGGATAGAGTTGGGCCAGGTGCCCCTGCACCGACGCGAAGTCCTCAACCGCCCGATAGCGCTCGAGGTACACGATGGCACTATCTCGGCGTCCCGCCAGCTCAAACGCACGCCCCATCCGCTCGAGATGGTCTCCGTAGGCGGCCTCGAAGAGAGCCCCAGAGTCCGCAGCAACGCTGGCCCGCAGCGCCGAGAGCGCGACGTCCGCATCCTGCTCAGCGAGGGCGATCTCCGCATCGACGATTCGGCTGATGCCCCACTGATACAGTCGCTCCTCCGGGGACGACGCCTTCATGATCGGGGCGATCTGTGCCCGTGCCCGTACGACCTGTCCGAGCCTCGCGTACGCCTGCGCGAAGAACGCGCCATGCCGATCGAGCACGGGGCGCCCATCCTCCGGATTCGCCGCGACGAGCGAATCGAGCGCACCGATACCGCGAGCGAAGTCCCGGGACGCAAGCGCGACGGTGAGAATCTCGCCGAGCCGAATCATCACCGGATCAGCGGCCGATGCGTTGCCCGCCGTGTCCGCGACGGCCTGCATCATGCGCCCGAGGACCAGAAAGCGTCGGTACTCTCCCTTGGCGCCGGCGAGCGCGCGCTCATAGCCGACACCGGTCAGCCGAGAGATCGGTTGCGATGCCGCCTGCATCCGCGTGGCGACGACGGGCATCGAGTCCACCCCCCCGATCGCAATGGCAGCCCACGCACGGGACCGCTCGAGAAAATCTGTATTCGGAAACTCCGCCGCGAGAACCCGAATGGTGGCCGCCGCCTCGGAGCGCTTCCGCTGTCCGAGCTGTGCGCGCAACAGATTCAGCTGCTCTTGGATGATGCGCGCCCCGCCGCGCTCAGCACGCTCCACCTCCTGCGCCACCAACACCGACTCCGCCTCGGCGAAGCGGCCAGCGCCGTTGAGCGCGAGCGCGAGGTTGTTCCGGGAAATTCCGGTGAACTGCCGATACGCGGCGATGGCGGCCCGCGTGTTCACCTGGCCGAGATAATACGCCTCGATCTGCTGACGTTCCGTGCCGACGGTGCGCTCCCGAAACCGATAGGCCGCGGCGGCGGCCGCGAACTGCACCGACTCCGCCGACCCCAGGTTGCTCTCATACACGGCAATCTTCCGCCACGCCGACGCGAAGGTCGAATCAACTGCCACCGCGGCGCGCAGGTGCTGCAGCCCACGCTCCCAGTCACCGCCAAGGTCGCCCACTTCCACCCCACGCGTATACTCGCGGAGCGCCGCGAGCGATGCGGTGGTGGCCTCCTCCAGCCGGGGGGCCCGCGCCACCGAGCGGAGCGACTCGCCAATCCGCTCCCGAAGGTCGAGCGCCAATTCATCAATCGCGTTCAGCAGCGCACCCGGGCCATCGGCCGCCCGTTGCAGCTCAACAAGGGTCTCCCCTGTCTCGCTGCTGACCAGGCTCGTCGTCACCATAAAGCCCGTTCCGAGCGCCGCGACCTGCCCCGTCACGATGAGCGGGATCCCTTCACGCACCGCGAGCTCGCGGGCGGTGGCGAGCGAGAGAGGCGTGGACCCCGGCAGCGTCATCCGCACGAGCGCACCCGCCGCCTCGGATGGGCTTACCAGCCGAATGGCGGTTGATTGCCCAAGGGAGGTACGCATCGCCTGTGCGACCACGCTGCCGAGCGAAGTGTCGCTCGACGTGGTCATGAACTGGCTCACGAGGATGCGCGAATCACTCTGAATCCGTCCGGCGGAGAGGAGTGACGCAGCAGGGCCCACGCCGAGCTGCCGGAGCACGACATAGCCGCCGACCGCGAGCACCACTGCGACCGCGGCGGCGATGCCGGCGAGCCGCGTCCGGCGCCAGGAGAGATGCGGACTCGCCTTGATGGCGAGGGTTGCCATCGTCCCACGCAACTCGGAACCGCCAGGCGTCAGCGCGGGCGTCTGTGCCAGGGCCCGGCGCGCCGTCCGCTGCACATACCAGGTCGCCACCATCAGCGGCAGAGCCAACGCGGCCACGCCGAGGACCAGCGTGACCGTCCAACGCGGCAGCCCGATCCCGACCACCGCCGCACGCGCAAGGATCCACGCGGCACCGCTACCGACGGCCCAAAGCCCGAGCACCTTGTCGAGCCGGCGGGGCGTGGACCCCAGCACCGTCGGAATCGCCTCACGGGCCCCACTCGATCGAAGCGCGTCGAGCTGGTGCAGAAACGCCTTCGCGGTCGCGGGTCGGGCGTCTGGGTTCTTCGCCAGACAGGCCATCACGAGCGCGGCCAGCGCCGGGTCCACGCCGATGCGGATCCCTTCGAGCGGAGGCGGGACCTCGCTCAGGTGCGCCTGAAGGAGTTGGTACACCGCCTTCCCATGGAAGGGGGGCGTGCCGGCGAGGAGTTCGTATGCCATGCAGCCGAGCGCGTACAGGTCGGCGCGGTGATCGGTGGCCGGATCACCCGTGGCCTGCTCCGGCGCCATATAGGCAGGGGTGCCGATGGCGGTCCCGAGCTGGGTGAGTCCCGTGGCCGCAGCATCGGGACCCGTCCGGGCCGCGTTCAGCGCCTTCGCGATCCCGAAGTCCGTGACGACGGCGGCCTCGCCGGAGAGGAGGACGTTGTCCGGCTTAATGTCGCGATGCACGACGCCGCGCCCGTGCGCATAGACCAGCGCCCGGGCGACATCGCGTAGCACGCTGATGACGTCGGCCTCCGAGAGTGGCCCGCGAGCGAGGCGAGCGCGCACCGACTCCCCCTCCACGAACGGCATCGTGTAGAAGGGCACGCCGTCGAGCATTCCCGCCGTCAGGAGCGGGACGATGTTCGCCTGCTGCAGCGAGGCGGCGAGTTGAATCTCCCGCTCGAAGCGCTCGGTGGAGAGGAGCGCTGCCAGCTCGGGCGACAGGACTTTGATGACGACACGCCGGCCCAGCCGGGACTCAAGGGCGACGAACACGCGGGACATCCCGCCGCCGCCGAGTTCCCGTTCGATCGTGTAGTCACTGCCAAGAGCGGCCTGCAGCCGGTCGCGCAATTCCATACGAGGGCCTCTTCGCTCGGGAGAGAGGGAGCTAACCGGGGAGAAAATACAGGCGGACGTTCCGGCCCGTCGAGGCCCCTTCGCTGGCGCCGGCCGCCATCTGGTGCATCTTCGGAGCGCCTCACTTCTTCGGAGCCCTGATGCCCGCCTCATCCCGTCTGCGCGCCGCCGCCGCGCTCGTCCTCCTCGCTGTCGTCGCCGCTCTCCCCGTGCAGGACGGCGTGCGGACCGTCACCGTCGACGAAGGGACCTCGATGAGCGTGGCCGCCTCCCCGGACGGGCGCACCCTCGCCATCGACCTGCAGGGATCGATCTGGACCCTCCCCACCGACGGCGGCACGGCGACGCGGATCACCGGGATCGAGCACGATGCGCGGCAGCCGAGTTGGGCCCCGGACGGACGCACCATCGTCTTCCAAGGCTTCGACGAAGATGGCTTCGGCCTCTGGCAGGTGGGGCGCGAGGGCGGGACGATGCGACGGCTCACCTGGGGACCATACGACGACCGGGAGCCGACGCACTCCCCCGACGGGCGCTTCGTCGCCTTCAGCTCCGACCGCTCGGGCAACACCGACATCTGGCTTCTCGAGCTCGCGACCGGCGCACTGCGCCAGCTGACCCGCGACCCTGGGGACGACTACATGCCCGCCTTCTCGCCCGATGGCCGCGAGGTCGCATTCGTCGGTACGCGCGGAGGGGCGCTCGGCATCCACGCGATCACGATCGCGACGGGCGCCGAGCGCGCGTTCCCGGTCGGCGGGGGACGCGTTGATGCGCCGTCGTGGGGCCCCAGCGGCACGCTCGTCCACCACGAGGGGACGGCGGCCACGAGCCAGCTGGTCCGCGGCGGCGTCGCGCTCACGGGCGAGGCGAACGCCTTCCCCTTCCGCGCCGGTTGGCTCGGCCCCGATGAAATCGTCTATGTGGCCGACGGGCGGATCCGACGGCAGACGCTCAGCGGCGGGGCAGCACGCGAGATCCCCTTCCGTGCGACGCTCGAGGTCCTGCGCCCGCGGTACGCGGCGCGGCGACGCGACGTCGACGGCCGCACCCCGCGCGACACGCGCGGCATCGTCGGCCCCGTCATCTCCCCCGACGGGTCGCAGGTCGCCTTCATCGCGCTCGGCGACCTCTACGTGATGCCACGCGGCGGCGCGCCGCGGAACATCACCCGCGATGCCGCGCTGGATGCGGACCCCGCCTGGTCCCCCGATGGCCGGTACCTCGCGTGGGCGAGCGACCGCGCCGGCGACGCCCTCCTCGACCTCTGGATCCTCGACACCCGCACCGGCGCGATGCGACGCGTCACCACCGAACCCACTTCGGCGATGAGCCCGGCGTGGTCCCCCGATGGGGCGCGGCTCGCCTTCCTCGACGTCGACGGCATCTGGCGCGCCGCGAGCGTCGCGATGGTGGAGGTCGCGACGGGCCGCGTGACGCCGCTGCACGCGCAGCTCTTCGGGCCCGGCGCGCCGGTCTGGTCACCGGACGGGAGTCGCGTGCTCCTCTCCGCGCTGCGCCGCTACTCGGCGCGGTTCCGCGAGGGGACGAACCAACTCCTCTCGGTCTCGACGACCGGCGGGCCCGACCTCTGGCACGTCCCCGTGGAGCATCTCTCAATCGATTCGCGCGTGGGCGCGGGGCCCGCGGTCTCGCCCGATGGGACGACGATGGCGCTCGTCTACGAGGGCCAACTCGCCCTGTTGCCGATCGCGCCGGATGGCACGCCGCTCGGACCGCCGCGCCGTGTGACGAGCGAGATCGCGCACGCGCCGAGTTGGACGGCGGACGGCCGCATCCTCTATCAGGCGAACGAGCGGCTACGCCTGCTCGACGTCGGCAGCGGCACCGCGGCCGACGTCTCGCTGACACTGCGCTTCGCGCCGTCGATCCCGACGGGACGTACCCTCGTGCACGCGGGGCGACTCGTCGACGGGACCGACGGCCCGGTGCGCACCGACGTCGATATCCTCCTCGAGGGGAACCGCATCGCGCGCGTGACCCCGCACGCGGCGCATCCAGCGGGCATCGCGGTCGTCGACGCCTCGGGCCTCACCGTGATGCCCGGCCTCATCG
>CAZGIE010000029.1:0-745 GCA_964526485.1 uncultured Gemmatimonas sp.
CGGACCTCGTGCCATCGGGCCGCGGCCTCGGTCACCTCGCCCCGTGTGAACGGGAGCTCGTCGACGGCGTCCTCGAGAATGAGGTAGAACGCGAGCCGGTCGGTGAGCGCGACGGCGACGGGATCCTCGTCGGGGTCCGATTCGTCCAGCGCGATGAGGCCGATCCTCGCCTCGGCGGGATCGCCGGCGAAGGGGCCGCGCGGTACGGCGACGTGCGTGTCGAGCACCGTCGTGAGGCGGGCGATGAGTGATTCGTTCGCGCGCTCCGCGCAGGGGAGCACGAGCAGGCCGCCGTCGTGACGTGCGAGGAGTCCGCGTTCGGCGACGGGGCGTCCCGTCGCGAGCGTCATCGCGAGGTCGAGGCCACCGAGGAGGCGATCATCGCTGATACCGAGCGGGAGCCGGCCAATCGGCGTTTCGACGGGGCGAAGCTCGGCGAGCCGGGCGATCCACTCCGTGGCACGCTCGGCGCGCGCGGCACGGAGAACCGCCCCACCGAAGGCGACCGGGTCGAGCGCGAGCAGCGCGGCCGCGAGGCTCGCTCGGTGCGTGCCATCGAGCCCTGGTGGCGGCGCGGCTCCGGGGACGCTCACGCGCCGAGCACGTCCGCGACGGCGAACCGGCGCCCGGGCGGGAGCAGGCGGGCGCGCGTGGCGTCATCCGGCGCGTGCAGCGAGACGGCGAGGCTGAGGCTGTGCCACGGCGCGGTGAGCGCGCCGGTCGCCGGGACGATCCCGACGCTGGG
>CAZGIE010000029.1:755-16189 GCA_964526485.1 uncultured Gemmatimonas sp.
GACGCTCACGCGCCCAGCACGTCCGCGACGGCGCGGGCGATGCGGGCGCCGCTGCCGACGTCGTCGAGGACGTTGCGGCGCAGGCGATGTCGGAGCGCGCTCGGGGCGATCGTGCGCAGGTGCGTGAGGCCGACGTGGCGGGCCCCCTCGAAGGCGGCGAGCGCGCGGGCACCGCGGAGCAGGGCGAGCTCGCCGCGGACGCCGTCGGTGCCGATCGCGGTGCAGAGCCGCGCCGCGGCGCGGAGCACCTCGTCCGGGACGGTGAGGGCGTCGACCTTCGGACGCGCGCGCTCGACCTTCCGACGGATCGCCTGGTCGGCGTCGGCCCAGGCGGCGCTGAAGCCCTCGGGATCACGGTCGAAGGCGTCGCGTCGCTTGATGACCTCGATGCGTTCCTCGAGATCGGTCGTGGTGGTGACCTCGACGGACAGGCCGAAGCGATCGAGCAGCTGTGGGCGCAGGTCCCCTTCTTCGGGATTCCCGCTCCCGACGAGCACGAAGCGCGCGGGGTGCCGGACGCTGATCCCCTCGCGCTCGACGACGTTCTCGCCCGTCGCGGCGACGTCGAGGAGGAGGTCGACGAGATGATCCTCGAGGAGGTTGATCTCGTCGACGTAGAGGTAGCCGCGGTGCGCGCGGGCGAGGAGGCCGGGTTCGTACGCCTTCTCGCCGCGGGTGAGCGCGCGTTCGAGGTCGAGCGCGCCGACGACGCGATCCTCCGTGGCGCCGAGGGGGAGGTCGACGACGGGGACGGGGACCTTGGCGGTGCGCGCACGTCGGCCGTCGGCCTCATGGGCGAGGCAGTCGGCGCAGCGTCGGCGTCCGGCGGTGGGATCGCAGCCGTACCGGCAGCCGCTGACGACCGTCATCGGCGGGAGGAGGGCTGGGAGGGCGCGGACCGCGGTGGACTTGGCGGTGCCGCGGTGTCCGAGGATGAGGACCCCGCCGAGGGTGGGGTCGACGGCGGTCAGGAGGATGGCGCGCTTCATCTCGTCCTGACCGACAATCGCCGAGAAGGGGAAGGCGACTCGCATCTATTGAATGGCTCCGGGGGAAGTCGCTCCGATAGTACGAAGGCCGGCGACGTGTCGCAATACCCTGACAGATTTTTTTGTCGTTTAGTATTGACACCTTGGACTTTCGGTCTTATCGTAGCCCTGCGCTCGTGTCACGAGTGGGCTCGTGTAGGGATGGATCAGCCCGGCGGGGTCATGGCAACCAGGGAGTCAGCGTTCGCAGGGGTGTCGGTGTCGGGCGATCAGGTGCCGATGACGTGGTGGGATCGGGTGCTCGCGTGGCGGGACTCGATCCAGTCGAGTCCGAAGTTCCAGCGGTGGGCGGCGTCGTTCCCGTTGGTGCGGCCGATCGCGCTGCGACGGTCCCGGGCGATGTTCGACTTGGCGGCGGGGTTCGTCTACACGCAGACCCTGACGGCATGTGTGCGGGTGGGGTTGTTCGATTTCCTCGCGGTGCGACCGCGGTCGCGAGAGGAGATCTCGGCGCACATCGGTGTGCCGATGGAGGAGACGGAGCGGTTGTTGCGGGCGGCGGCGGCGTTGGGGTTGGTGCAGGGGAGGTCGGGGGGGCGGTTCGGCTGTGGCCCGATGGGGGCGCCGCTGATCGGCAACACGGGCCTCACGCGGATGATCAAGCACAACGCGCTGCTGTATCGGGATCTGTCGGATCCGGTGGAGTTCTTCCGGGAGTCGAGCAATCGGGGGGCGGTCAACAGTCACTTCCCGTACACGAGTGTCGCGCATCCCGAGAAGTTCGGGCGCGGGGATGTGGCCGACTACAGCGCCTTGATGGCGGAGACGGTGTTGCCGCTGGCCGAGGACATCCTCGATCGGTATTCGCTGGCGGGTCGCAAGGTGGTGTTGGATGTGGGTGGTGGTGAAGGTGCGTTTCTCGCAGAAGTCGCCTGGAGGTATCACGACCTCCAGCTGAAGCTCTTCGACCTCCCGGCAGTGATCGAGGGAGCGAAGACACGTCTGGCCCGGCTGGGTCTTGTGGGGCGGGTGGAATTGTCCGGGGGGAACTTTCATCAGGACCCCCTCCCAGTCGGTGCCGACGTGATCACCTTGGTGCGCATCCTGCTCGACCACGACGATGCGTCGGTCCTCAGGTTGCTGCACAAGGTGAAGCAGGTCCTCCAGCCCGGAGGCGTCCTCCTGATCGTGGAGCCGTTCAGCGGCGTCCGCGGTGCCGAGACGGTCGGCGACGTCTACTTCGGGCTCTATCTCCGGGCGATGGGGCGGGGGCGCGCACGGCGCGCCGACGAGCTCCAGGCCCTCCTCAGGCAAGCGGGGTTCGGCCGGAGCCAGGTCCATAAGACCCGGTATCCGGTCTACGCGGGCCTGATCTCAGCGACCCACTGATTCCTCGCCAGATGTCCGGTCCGACCCGGGTTCAGGGTCGGCCTTGACGACTTCGGTCACCGGCTGCAAAATAGAACCGTCCAGTCCTACTGACGTTTTCGGACGTCAACCAAACGTTACGAATCGACGCGTGATGACGTCTCCACGATGGTGACCACCCGAGCGGTTGTCTTCGACCAGCCTCGCCAGCTTTCGCTGCGCGAGTTGTCCCTCGCATCGCCAGGTGCGGGGGATGTCGTCGTGGACATCGCCTGGTCCTCCATCAGCGCCGGCACCGAGCGCCTCCTCTGGGAGGGACGGATGCCCGTCTTCCCGGGGCTCGGCTATCCGCTCGTGCCAGGCTATGAATCGGTCGGCACCGTGACGCAGGCCGATGAGGCTGCCGTTCTCGCCGTGGGGACGACGGTCTTCGTTCCGGGCGCGAACTGCTACGGCGAGATCCGCGGGCTCTTCGGCGGCGCCGCCCGGCGGCTCGTCGCGCCGGCACAGCGCCTCATCCCCATCGATCCGACGCTCGGCGAGCGGGCGACCCTGCTCGCCCTGGGAGCGACAGCGCTCCATGCCATCCGCGGCGGCGCCGCGCTCCCCGATCTCATCGTCGGGCACGGCGTCTTCGGGCGGCTCGCCGCTCGGCTCACGCAGGCACTCGGCGGTTCGCCGACCGTCTGGGAGAAGACGCCGGCCCGCATGGGCGGTGCCACCGACTACACGGTCTGCCCCAGCGCGGACGACGCGCGCCGCGACTACCGCTGCGTCTTCGACGCCAGCGGCGACGCCGCGCTGCTCGATACGCTCGTGATGCGCCTCGCGAAGGGGGGCGAGATCGTCCTCGCCGGCTTCTATGCGACGCCGATCACCTTCGCCTTCCCGCCCGCCTTCATGAAAGAGGCGCGCCTCCGGGTCGCCGCCGAGTGGAGCCCGGCCGATCTCGCCGACGTGGTCGAGATGGCGCAGCGTGGTACGCTCTCGCTCGATGGGCTCATCACCGATCTCTCCCCCGCGGATCGCGCGGCCGACGCCTATCGCGCGGCGTTCGACGATCCGAGCTGTCTCAAGATGGTCCTCGATTGGAGGAATGCCTCGTGATCCATTCCGGTAACGCGTCGGGCGACGCCCTGGTCCAGCTGCATCGCGGCGTCCGCGATGAGGCGGCCGCCGAGCCCGCGGCCGCGGCCACCGGCCCGGTGACCAAGGAGACGCAGATCATCGCGATCTACGGCAAGGGCGGCATCGGCAAGAGCTTCACCCTCGCCAACCTGTCGTACATGATGGCGCAGCAGGGCAAGAAGGTGCTGCTCATCGGCTGCGACCCCAAGAGCGACACCACGTCACTGCTCTTCGGCGGCCGCGCCTGCCCGACCATCATCGAGACCTCGTCCAAGAAGAAGCTCGCCGGCGAGGAGGTCTCCATCGGCGACGTCTGCTTCAAGCGGGACGGCGTCTATGCGATGGAGCTCGGAGGCCCTGAGGTGGGTCGCGGCTGCGGCGGTCGCGGGATCATCCACGGCTTCGAGACCCTCGAGAAGCTCGGCTTCCACGAGTGGGGCTTCGATTACGTCCTCCTCGATTTCCTCGGCGACGTCGTCTGCGGCGGCTTCGGCCTCCCGATCGCCCGCGACATGTGCCAGAAGGTCATCGTCGTCGGCTCGAACGACCTGCAGTCGCTCTATGTGGCGAACAACGTCTGCTCGGCGGTGGAGTACTTCCGGAAGCTCGGCGGGAACGTCGGCGTCGCGGGGATGGTGATCAACAAGGACGACGGCACCGGCGAGGCCCATGCCTTCGCGGCGCAGGCCGGCATCCCGATCCTCTCCGCGATCCCGGCCCACGAGGATATCCGCCGCAAGAGCGCGAACTACGAGATCGTCGGCATCCCGGGTACGCAGTGGGGCCCGATGTTCGAGACACTGGCCTCCAACGTCGCCGATGCGCCGCCGGTGCGGCCGAAGCCGCTGACGCAGGACCAGCTCCTCGGCCTCTTCGCCGGTGATGTCGTCGGCCGCAACGTCGTGCTCGAGCCCGCCACCGTGTTCGACATGGTCGGTCGGAACGACGTCGCGAAGCCCTCCCTTGAAGTCGTCTACGACACGGTCTGATCCTCATGGCCACCTCCCTTCCCGTGGTCGAGCAGGCCGTCGCCGGTGGCGATGGCCTGGGCTGCCATGCGGGCAAGGAACAGCTCGAGGCCGCCGCGCGGAGCGCGGGGAAGGGTGAGGCGCTCGACCGGTATGCCCAGGACTATCCCAAGGGTCCGCACGACCAGCCCCAGTCGATGTGCCCGGCCTTCGGGTCGCTGCGCGTCGGGCTGCGGATGCGTCGCACGGCGACGATCCTCTCGGGATCGGCCTGCTGCGTGTACGGCCTGACGTTCACCTCGCACTTCTACGGCGCGCGTCGCACGGTCGGCTACGTGCCGTTCAACTCGGAGACGCTCGTCACCGGGCAGCTCTTCGAGGATATCCGTGACGCGGTGCACGCGATGGCGGATCCGGCGCTCTATGACGCGATCGTGATCACGAACCTCTGCGTCCCGACCGCGTCCGGCGTGCCGCTGCAGCTCCTCCCGAAGGAGATCAACGGCGTCCGCATCATCGGGATCGACGTCCCGGGCTTCGGCGTCCCGACGCACGCGGAGGCGAAGGACGTGCTCGCCGGCGCGATGCTCAAGTACGCGCGCACCGAAGCCGAGCTCGGTCCGGTCGCCGCGCCGCGCGGTGGGAAGAGCGAGAAGCCGACCGTGACGCTCCTCGGCGAGATGTTCCCCGCCGACCCGGTCGGGATCGCGATGCTGCTCGAGCCGCTCGGGCTCGCTGCGGGCCCGGTGGTCCCGACGCGCGAGTGGCGCGAGCTCTACAGCGCATTGGACTGCGCGGCGGTCGCGGCGATCCACCCGTTCTACGCCGCGAGCGTACGGGAGTTCGAGGCGGCAGGCCGCCCGATCGTCGGGAGCGCGCCGGTGGGCCTCGACGGCACCGCGGCGTGGCTCGAGGCGATCGCCAAGGTGACGGGCGTCTCGGCCGACAAGGTGGATGCGGCGAAGGCGCGCATCCTGCCTGCGATCAAGGGGGCCCTCGAGAAGCTGCCGATCCGCGGGCGCATCACGATGAGCGGCTATGAGGGGTCGGAGCTCTTGGTGGCGCGCCTCCTGCTGGAGAGCGGCGCCGATGTGCGCTACGTAGGGACCGCCTGCCCGCGCACCCGCTGGAGCGACCCGGACCGTGAGTGGCTCGAGGCGCGTGGGGTCCATGTGCAGTTCCGCGCCTCGCTCGAGCAGGACCTCGCCGCGATGGAGGAGTTCTCCCCCGACCTCGCGATCGGCACCACGCCGGTGGTGCAGGCGGCGAAGGAGAAGACCATCCCCGCGCTCTACTTCACCAACCTGATCTCGGCGCGCCCCCTGATGGGCCCGGCGGGCGCCGGTTCGCTGGCGCAGGTCGTGAACGCCGCGCTCGGCAACAAGCAGCGCTTCGAGTCGATGAAGGCCTTCTTCGACGGCGTCGGCGAGGGGCACGCGGCCGGCGTCTGGGAGACGGTCCCACAGGACCGCCCGGAGTTTCGGGAGCATTACAAGCGTCACCTGGCGAAGCTCGCGCGTCAGCGGAAGGCTGAGGAGATGGTCTGATGCTCGTCCTCGACCATGACCGCGCGGGTGGCTACTGGGGGTCCGTGTACGTCTTCACGGCCATCAAGGGGCTGCAGGTGGTGATCGACGGCCCGGTCGGGTGCGAGAACCTCCCGGTGACCTCGGTGCTCCACTACACCGACGGCCTGCCGCCGCACGAGCTCCCGATCGTCGTGACCGGGCTCGCCGAGGAGCAGCTCGGGCGTGAGGGGACCGAGGCGAACATGAAGCGCGCGCATGGGACGCTCGACCCCGAGCTCCCGAGCGTCGTCGTGACGGGCTCGATCGCCGAGATGATCGGTGGTGGGGTGACCCCGGAGGGCACGGGGATCCAGCGCTTCCTCCCGCGCACGATCGACGAGGATCAGTGGCAGAGCGCGAACCGCGCGCTGTTCTGGCTCTGGACCGAATATGGCCTCAAGAAGGGGGTGCGTCCCAAGGCGACCGAGCGGGCGCCGGGGGCGAAGCCTCGGGTGAACATCATCGGCCCGATCTACGGGACGTTCAACACCGCGAGCGATCTGCACGAGATCCGCCGATTGGTGGAGGGGATCGGGGCGGAGGTGAACCTCGCCTTCCCGCTCGGCAGCCATCTGCAGGATGTGCCGCGCCTCGTGGATGCGGACGTGAACATCTGCATGTACCGTGAGTTCGGCCGGATGCTCTGCGAGGCGCTCGAGATGCCGTACCTCCAGGCGCCGATCGGGATGCACTCGACGACCAAATTCCTCCGGACGCTCGGCGAGCTGCTCGGGCTGGATCCGGAGCCGTTCATCGAGCGGGAGAAGCACACGACGCTCAAGCCCGTGTGGGATCTCTGGCGATCGGTGACGCAGGACTTCTTCGGGACGGCGAGTTTCGCCATCGTCGCGAACGAGACGTACACGCGCGGCGTCCGCCACTTCCTCGAGGACGAGCTCGGGTTGCCGTGCACCTTCGCCGTGTCGCGGAAGGCGGGCGAAAAGACCAAGAATGACGAGGTGCGGCGGCTGGTGAAGGAGAAGCCGCCGTTGATCCTCTTTGGCAGCTACAACGAGCGGATGTATCTCGCGGAGGCGGGCGGGCGGGGGATGTACCTCCCGGCGTCGTTCCCCGGCGCGATCATCCGCCGGCACACCGGCACGCCCTTCATGGGGTATGCCGGCGCGACCTACCTGGTGCAGGAGGTCTGCAACGCGCTGTTCGACGCCCTGTTCCACATCCTCCCGCTCGGCACGGATCTCGACAAGGTCGAGGCGACGCCGTCGCGCCTGGCGCGGGAGATGGCGTGGGCG
The DNA here is from genome assembly GCA_964526485.1 of uncultured Gemmatimonas sp. Lineage (GTDB taxonomy): Bacteria > Gemmatimonadota > Gemmatimonadetes > Gemmatimonadales > Gemmatimonadaceae > Pseudogemmatithrix. Next base: position 8,030 of record CAZGIE010000029.1, read on the forward strand.
GACGAGGCGAAGGCGCTCTTCGACGAGATGGTCGAGGCCCAGCCGATCCTGATCCGCATCTCGGCCGCGAAGCGGCTGCGGGATGCCGCGGAGCAGGATGCGCGCGGGCTCGGTGATACGGTAGTGACCCGCGACCACGTGCTCGCGTCGCGTCGGGCCCTGCAGGGGGTCGGCGCATGAGCCAGGTCACGGCAGACGGCATGGCGACTCCGGTCGCGACGATTGGACGGGGCTCGAATGAGTCCACCTCCCCCCCCCGGTACCGCGCGGGTATTCGCGGGAACCCCTTATACCCACTTGGAGGTGGCGTATGAGCAACAATGGGATGACGGAAGACGACGCCCGGCGCTTTCACGGCCAGTTCATGGCCGGCACGCTGGCGTGGTTCGCCGTCGCAGTGGTGGCGCATTTCCTCGCGTGGTCTTGGCGTCCCTGGTTCTGATCCAGGTCACCCACACCCACTGAGGAGGCAACACCATGCACAGAGTCTGGATCGGGCTTCAGCCGCGTGAGGCCCTGATGGGCTTCGGCACCTTCGTCGTCGGTGCCGTGCTCGTCATGCACATCTTCGCGTTCGGGCAGCTCGGCTGGCCGAAGACGCTGAAGGCGAAGTACAACGCGAGCGCGGTGGCGTCGGCGGTCCGCTGACCAATCCGTCGTTCGATCGAGTCACCTGGGTTTGGGCGTTCCCCCGGACGTCCGCCCAGCGTGCTCGGTCGGGACCAAATCCTTCCACAGGAGTTCAGGTATGCACCGCATCTGGTTGATGTTCGACCCCCGCCGCGTGATGGTGGCCCTGACGGGCTTCATCGGCGTGCTGGCGCTGTTGATCCACTTCATCCTGCTCAGCTCGAGCCGGTACACGTGGATCGAGAACGGGACGCTGACGGCCGATCAGGCGCCGGTGGCGGCCTCGGCCCCGGTCACCGCCGCCGAGATGGCGCCGCTGCCCGCGGGCCGGTAAGCAGGTCCCGGGACCGGTGGCGCGGGGTCGAGGCGATACGTCGCCTCGATCCCCCCATCGGCGCCCACCGCCGGTCGCGTCTGCCGGCGTGAAACGCACAGGCGCCCTCATTGGAGACTTTCGCGATGGCGATGCTCAGTTTCGAAAGGAAGTACCGGGTGCGCGGAGGGACGTTGCTCGGCGGGGACCTGTTCGACTTCTGGTTCGGGCCGTTCTACGTCGGCTTCTTCGGCGTCACCACGATCTTCTTCACGGCGCTCGGGACGCTGCTCATCATCTACGGAGCGGCGATCGGACCGACGTGGAACCTCTGGCAGATCAACATCGCGCCGCCCGACCTGAAGTACGGCCTCGGGCTCGCGCCGCTCGCCGACGGCGGGCTTTGGCAGATGATCACCTTCTGCGCGGTCGGGGCGTTCCTGTCCTGGGCGCTGCGGCAGGCCGAGATCAGCCGGAAGCTCGGCATGGGGATGCATATCCCCTGGGCGTACGGGATGGCGGTCTTCGCCTACATCACCCTCGTGGTGATCCGTCCCGTGCTCCTCGGCGCGTGGGGCCACGGCTTCCCCTACGGGATCTTCTCGCATCTGGATTGGGTGTCGAACGTCGGGTACCAGTACCTGCACTTCCACTACAATCCGGCGCACATGATCGCGATCACGTTCTTCTTCACGACGACCCTCGCGCTCGCGATGCATGGGTCGCTCATCCTCTCGGTGACGAATCCGAAGAAGGGTGAGCCCGTGAAGACCAGCGAGCACGAGAACGTGTTCTTCCGCGATTTCCTCGGTTATTCCATCGGCGCGATCGGCATCCATCGCCTCGGCCTCTTCCTCGCCCTGAACGCGGGCCTCTGGAGCGCGATCTGCATCGTGATCTCCGGGCCGTTCTGGACGAAGGGCTGGCCGGAATGGTGGGGCTGGTGGCTCAACCTGCCCATCTGGCGCTAACGGGAGACGCGCATGCTCGAATACCAGAACCTCTTCACGCGCGTCCAGGTCCGGACCGCCCCCGACCCGGGGCTCCCGATCGACGAGACGTTCGGCCAGCGCTACGGCACCGGCGTCTTCAACTATTGGGCCGGCAAGCTCGGCGATGCCCAGATCGGGCCGATCTACCTCGGCTTCTGGGGGATCGTCTCGCTCCTGTTCGGCTTCCTCGCGTTCGAGATCATCGGGCTGAACATGATGAAGTCGGTCGGGTGGAGCCCGGTCGAGTTCATCCGCCAGCTGCCGTGGCTCGCCCTGGAGCCGCCGTCGCCGGAGTACGGCCTGCAGATCCTCCCGCCGTTGGCGAAGGGCGGGTGGTATCTGATCGCCGGCTTCTTCCTGACCTTCAGCATCATCTGCTGGTGGGTCCGGACCTACACCCGCGCGCGCGCCCTCGGGATGGGGACGCACCTCGCCTGGGCGTTCGGCGCCGCGATCTTCCTCTACCTCTCGTTCTTCTTCCAGCCGTTGCTCGTCGGCAGCTGGAGCGAGATGGTGCCGTTCGGGCTCCTCGCGCACCTCGACTGGACGTCGGCGTTCTCGATCCGCTACGGCAACCTGTACTACAACCCGTTCCACGCCCTCTCGATCGTGTTCCTGTACGGCTCCGTGCTGCTCTTCGCGATGCACGCCGCCACGATCCTCGCGGTGAGCCGTCTCGGCGGCGAGCGCGAGATCGAGCAGATCACCGACCGCGGGACGGCGGCGGAGCGTTCGGCGCTCTTCTGGCGCTGGACGATGGGGTGGAACGCGACGATGGAGTCGATCCACCGCTGGGCCTGGTGGTTCGCTTCGCTCGTCGGCTTCACCGGCGGCATCGGCATCCTCCTCACCGGCCCCGTCGTCGATACCTGGTACCTCTGGGCCGTGAAGCACGGGGTGGCGCCGCAGTATCCGGCGCAGAACATCCTGACGACGGAGCAACTCGAAGCGCTGCGGGGCCAGTACGCCGGCCGACTGCAGAACGGGTACCCGACCTACACCATGCCGGCCCCCGCGGCGATGGACAGCACGATGGCGGACAGCACCACCGTCGTCGACTCAACCGCGGCCGCGGCGCCGACTGGAGTGAACTGACATGCGCACCCTCACCCGAGTGGCGCTCGCGGGGCTCGTCCTCACCGCGACCGGCTGCCAGTTCTTCGCGTCGGAGGACCGCGACGTCGTGCAGAAGGGCTACCGCGGCACGGCGATGGAGGTGAACTACGTCGCGCGGAACCAGGAGCAGGCGATGGCCGAGCTGGCCAAGAAGATGCCCGCGATCCTGCCGCCCGCGGGGGAATCCCCGCCGGGCCCGCTCCCGTGGCAGAACGTGCAGGTCCTGAACGACATCCCGGTCGCGGAGTTCAACCGCACGATGATCGCGATGGCGACCTGGGTGGCCGGCGGGCCGGGCAACTGCGCCTATTGCCACAATCTCGCCGCGTTCGCATCCGACACGTATCCGGATGGTAAGGCCATCTATACGAAGGCCGTGGCGCGCCGGATGATCCAGATGACCCGCAACATCAACTCCGAGTGGACGGAGCACGTCGGCAACACCGGCGTGACCTGCTACACCTGCCACATGGGGAAGCCGCTCCCGAACGGGCTCTGGTTCTACACCAACGAGAACCAGTTGCTGCGGCACTATCTCGACGGGGCCGGGGCACGGGTCGTGTCGCAGACGATGGCCCCCTCGGCGGCGAACCGCTCGAGCGTGAAGCAGACCGAGTGGACCTATGCGCTGATGATCACGCAGTCGCAGGCGCTCGGCGTCAACTGCACCTTCTGCCATAACTCGCGGCAGTTCTCGAGTTGGGAGCAGGCGCCGCCGCAGCGCGTCACGGCGTACGCCGGCATCCAGATGCTCCGCGACGTGAACACGAACTATCTCGCGCCGCTCGCCGGGACCTATCATCCGTCGCGTCTCGGCCCGATGGGGGATGCCCCGAAGGCGCAGTGCGTGACGTGCCATAACGGGGTGTACAAGCCGCTGTACGGCTTCCAGATGGCCAAGCACTATCCGGCCTTCTGGGGCACGCACACGGACTGGACCACGCCGCTGCCGGCGCCCTTCACGACCCCGCCGGCGCCCGCGCCGATGGATTCGGCGATGATGGTGTTGGACAGCGCCGCCGCCGCGGTGGCCGCCCCGGCGCCGCCGGTCGTGCCGCCGACGGGACGCTAGCGGACCGCGCGCGTCACCGAAGGCTTCGAGGGGGGCTCACCGCAACGCGGTGAGCCCCCCTCGCCGTTCAGCGGTGTCGTCCTGGTCGCCTCAGCGCACCACCTCGCGACGTTCCGCCGACCAGCGCTGGAACCCACCGATCAGGTCGTGCACGTCCACCACGCCGAGCCGCTGGAGGTGGGAAGCGGCGATGGCGCTGCGCGCCCCGCTCTGGCACTGGACCACGATCGGTCGGTCGCGCGGGATCTCCGCGAGACGCGCAGCGAGGTGCCCGAGCGGGACGTGGAGCGCGTGCGGGAGGTGGCCCGCCTCCCATTCGCTCCGATTCCGGACGTCGACGAGTGTGACGTCGCCGGCGGCGAGCCGTGGAGCGAGCGCTGCCGGCTCGAGGGTCGCGATGGTGCCCAAGTGGCGACCGGCGTCGCGCCATGCCGTCACGACGGCGGTCGCGTACCATCCGGTCACGCGGTCGAGCCCGATCATCGCGAGCTCGCGCACCGCCATGGCGACTGTGCGCTCGTCGTCCGCGATCAGGTGGATGTCGACGTCATACGAGACGAGCCACCCGGCCCAAGTCGAGAAGCTCTTGTTGAGCGGGATGTTGAGCGTCCCCGGGACGTGACCCGCGCCGAACACCGCGGCGGGACGCGTGTCGATCACGACCGTACCCGACGCGAGGGCGCGCTCGAGCGCGTCGCGGTCCCCAGCGGCCGGGGAGGGGAATCCCCCGAGGATCGCAGGCCCGTCGCGGTTGATGCGCTTCATCTCGGCGAAATACAGCGGGGGCTCGGGCTGACCCTCGAGCACCATCCGGACGAAGGTCGCTTCGTCCGTCGTGGCGACGCCCCAATTGAAGCGCTTCTCGTAGCCCACCGTCGAGGTAGGGATGGCGCCGAGCGCCTTCCCGCAGGCGGAGCCGGCGCCGTGCCCCGGCCAGACCTGGACGAAGTCGGGGAGCGTCCGGAAGCGCTCGAGCGAACGGAAGAGCTGGCGCGCGCCCGCCTCCATCGTGTTCGCGACCTTCGCCGCCTTCTCGAGGAGATCGGGGCGTCCGACGTCGCCGACGAAGACGAAATCCCCCGTGACGATGCCGATCGGCTCCGAGGCGGCGGCGGTGTCCGTGACCAGAAACGAGAGATGCTCGGGGGTGTGGCCCGGCGTGTGCAGCACGGCGATGCGGATGTTGCCGACGGTGAGGACGTCCCCGTCGCGCAGGAGCCGCGCCCCGTCGGTGACGGCGAAGGCGTACTGCCAGTCGGAGCCGCCCTCGGCGGAGAGGAGCAGGGTCGCGCCGGTGGCGCGCGCGAGCTCCCGCGTGCCGGAGACGAAATCCGCGTGGATGTGGGTCTCGGTGACCTGCGTGATGCGGAGCTTCTCCGCGGCCGCGGCCTCGAGGTATTGGCGGATATCACGGTTCGCGTCGATGACGCTCGCGTCACCGGTCTTCTGGCAGCCGATCATCCAGGAGGCCTGCGCGAGCCCGTCATCGTAGAAGCGTCGGAGGAACATGGGCGCTACCTCAGCACGGGAAGGGCGAGCAGCGTGCCGACGACGAGCAGCGTCAGCGCGAAGGCGCCCTTGAGCGGGCGCGTCGGGATGCGATGGACGATCGCCGAGCTCACGAGCATCCCGAGGACCGTCAGGGTGAGGAAGGGGAGTCCGATCCCCCAGTCGAGCGGGGCGTCGCGTCCTTGCAGGAGGAAGGCGAGGCCGGTGCTCATGCTGATGACGACGAGCGAGGAGCCGACCGCGAGGCGCATCGGGAGCCCGCCGAGGAGGACGAGGGCGGGCACCATGAGGAACCCGCCTCCGACACCGACGACCCCGGTGAGCGTGCCGACGCCGACGCCGGTGAGAAGGAGGGCCGCCGGATGGCGGTCCTGCGGTGCGGGCGGGCGGTCGCGGATCACGTCGCGGAGCATCGCGGCGCCGGCGGCGACCATCGTGCCGGCGAGGAGGAGGAAGCGCGTCGCGCCCGAGAGGCCGGTCCACCCGACGAGGGCGGTGCCGAGCCAGGCGCCGCCCATCGCCGCGAGGCCCATGGGGACGGTGCCCGCCAGGGTGATGGTCCCGGCGCGGAGGTGGCGGACGGCGCCGACGAGGGCGGTGACGCCGACGACGGGGTAGCCGAGGACGATGGCGGACTCCGCGCTCAGTCCGAGGACCTTGTGCAGGACGGGTTGCGTGAGGATCGAGCCGCCGCCGCCGACGAGGCCGAGGACGAGCCCGATGCCGAGCGCGAGGAGGGAACCCAGTGGCGTCATATGTGGGTGCCTAGAGATATATCAGCATGGGGAACGTCATGACGTGGGGCCCGATGGTCGCGGTCGGGGCGGGGACGGCGCTGGGACTCCTCTTCGCCCTCTGGGTGCTACACCTCCGGTGGCGGAACGCTGCGGTGGTCGACGTGGGGTGGAGCATCGCGGTCGGCGTGCAGGCCGTCGCGGCGGCGGTGCTGGGGCCGGGCGATCCGGCGCGGCGGCTGCTCGTGGGCGTCGTGGGCGGCCTCTGGAGCGCGCGGCTCGCGACGCACCTGATCCGGCGCGTGGCGTCGGAGCCGGAGGACCCACGCTACGCGGAGATCCGAGCGCGGTGGGGGGGCAATCTCCGCGCGAAGTTCCTCGCCTTCTTCCTGTTCCAGGGGGTGCTCGCGGTCGGGTTGGGTGCGCCGTTCTTCGTCGCGGCGGCCGACCCGTCGCCGGCGCTCCACCCGGTGCTCTGGGTGGGCGTCGCGCTCGCACTCATCTCGGTGGTGGGGGAGGGGACGGCGGATGCGCAGCTCCGACGCTTCAAGGCCGATCCGGCGAACCGCGGCGCGGTGTGCCGCGTCGGGCTCTGGGGGTGGTCGCGGCATCCCAACTATTTCTTCGACTGGCTCAACTGGTGCGCCTTCGTGCTGCTCGCGCTCCCGTCGCCGTGGGGCTGGGCGACGATCGGGAGCCCGCTGCTGATGCTCTACTTCCTGACGCGGGTGACGGGGATCGCGGCGACGGAGGCGCACGCGGTGCGGTCGCGCGGCGAGGCGTACCGGCGCTATCAGCGCGAGGTGAGCGCCTTCGTCCCTTGGCCGCCCCGCTAGCTTTCCGACGTGCGCCGTCTCCCCCGCATCGTGCTCCTCTGCTCGGCCGTCGCGCTCGCCGCCTGCGGTGAGCGGCCGTGGCATGGCATCGTGCTCGAGCCGCCGGCCGCCGCGCCGCCGCTCGTCGTGGCGGGGTCCTCTGCCGTCCCCGCGACGCGGTTCTCGCTCGCCGAGGCGCGGGGGGCGGCGGTCCTTCTCTACTTCGGCTACACCCACTGTCCCGATGTCTGCCCGACGACGCTGGCCGATTGGGCGCGCGCGCGTCGGGCGCTCGGTGGCGACACGCTCGGCGTGCGGTGGGTCTTCGTCTCCGTCGATCCGACGCGCGACACGCCGGACGATGCCGCGGCGTACGCACGGCAGTTCCATCCCGCGTTCGAGGGGACGGCGCTGACCGACGCGGAGCTCGCGCCGGTGTTGCGGGATTGGAGCATCGCCGCCTATCCCGAGGGGGATCCGCGGACGCCGGATTACACTGTCGCGCATCCTGCGCACAGCTTCGTGGTGGACGCCGAGGGGCGTCTGCGGCTCATGATCCCACCGGGGGTGCGTGGTGACTCGATCGCGCTCGATCTTCGTCGGCTGCGCTAGCGCGCTGCTGGTCGCGGCGTGCGGCGCCGGGCCCGATGGCACGGCCGGCGACGCCACCGCGGCGTCCGCCGTGCGCGTCGGGATCCAGGTGACCGAGGCGTGGGCGCGTCCCGCCGACAGCGGCGCGGCCTCCGCCGCGTACCTGGTGCTCGCGAATCGTGGGGCGCGGGCGGACACGGTCGTCGGGATCGTGACCGAGGCGGCGGAGTCCGCGTCGGTGCACGAGACGCGGCAGCACGAGGGGACGATGCACATGGCGGCGTTGCCGACGGTGGCGGTCCCGGCGGGGGCGTCGGTGACGCTCGCGCCGCTCGGGACGCATCGAGTACCTCGGAGAGGGCTCGTGGAAGGCCATGAAGGACTTCAA
>CAZGIE010000030.1:0-9840 GCA_964526485.1 uncultured Gemmatimonas sp.
CCGACGTAGCCCGCCGCGCCGGTGACGAGGACGCGCGGCGGCGTCTCGGGCGACGCGAGCGGTTCGGTCACGCGGGCACCGTGTCGGCCGGCGGCCGGCGGCCCCACCACGCCGTGAGCGCGAGCCCCGACACCAGATGCCAGACCCCCCAGAACGCGGTGATCAGCATCATCGAGCCGGCCGTCGGGAAGAAGGTCACGAGAATGACGAGCCCGAGCGCGGAGTTGTGGATCCCCACTTCGATCGTCACGGCACGGCGGTCCGCCTCGGGGAGCCGCGCCACCCGAGCGACCAGCGCCCCGAGCGCGAGCGCCATCGCGTTCTGCCCGACAACGAGCCAGAAGAAGTCATCGAACCGGGTCAGGAAGAGCATCCGATTCTCCCAGAAGGCACCGGCGACGAAGAAGAGGAGCGCCAACGCCGAGAGCGAGCGGAGCGGCCCCTGCAACCGCGCGGTGAGCTGTGGGGCGCGCGCGGCGAGGAGCATGCCGAGCGTCACCGGGAGCCCGAGCACGAGCGCGGTCTGGGTGAGGATACCGGCCGCGGGGATCCCGATCTCCTGGAGCAGGGCGCGCGTCGCGGGGTTCAGCCCCGCATACAGCGTGAAGTTGAGCGGCGTCAGCACCGTCGCGGCGAGACTCGAGAGGGTCGTGAGCGCCACCGAGAGCGCGACCGTCCCGCGCGCACGCCAGGTGAGGACATTCGAGAGCGCCCCGCTCGGACAGGCGGCGACGAGCATCATCCCGAGGGCGAGCGCGGGATCGACGTCGAGGAGGATCGTGAGGAGGCAGGTGGCCGCCGGGGTCAGCACCGCCTGGGCGGTGAAGCCGGCGAGCAATCCCGCGGGGCGTCGTGCGACGCGACGGAAATCCTCGAGCCGCAGCTCCAGCGCGGCGCCGAACATCATCACCGCGATGATCGCGTTGACGACCGCGAGCCCCGCCGGATCGAATCGGATCGGGAGGGCGTCGTTCACGGGCGCGTCGGGCCGCGGGTCACCGGCGGGACCCCCAAGGCGCGCTGATGCCGGCGGAGCGCCCGCAGATAGGTGTCCTTGTGGACGTAGTACGCCATCCGATCGAGCGGCAGATACGCGTACCCGCCGTCGAGCCGCTCCCCGCGCCAGACGGCCTTCTCTCGCTTGAGCGCCGTAGCACCAGGGTGCCCCGTGGCCAGCCCGTGCAGGTACCCCGCGACGAGCCGCGCCTGCTCATACCGGCCTTGCCACCCGAGGCCACTCGCCTCGAGCATCCCCATCAGGAAGAGCGTGTCGTCCTGCGGGTGCATCGTGTTCAGAAAGAGACGTGGCGCGGGTGCGCCCGCAGGCCAGGCGAGCAGCGCCCGGTCGATGAACGGATAGTGGAGCACATAGCCGGTCGCTTGGACGATCACATCGTACTCGGCCGATTCACCGTCGGCGAACCGCACCGTGGCGCCGTCGACGGCAGCAACGTCCCGACGCGCGCGGATGTCCCCGTGCCCCAAATGGTGCAGCACGAGCGAGTTCAAGACCGGGTGTGACTCGTAGAGCCGGTGATCCGGCGCGGGGAGCCCGTAGTCGGTCGGCGAGCCCACCAGGAGCCGCACGATCAACCCATCCACCGCCTGCTTGAGCCGCCGCGGAAGTTTCACGAGCCCGCCAAGGGTGTCGATGGGCCGTCCCTTCACGAACTTGGGAAGGAAGTGGTAGCCGCGCCGGAGCGAGATGTCGACCGAGGCGGCGTACCGCACCGCATCGACGGCGATGTCGGCCCCCGAGTTGCCGCACCCGACGATGAGCACGCGCCGACCCGCGAAGACCGCGGGCGACTTGTAGTCCGCGGAATGGAGGAGCGTACCCGAGAAGGACCCGGGGAGCGCGGGCTGTTGCCGGTGGTGCAACGTCCCCGTGGCGATACAGACGGCGGTCATCGCCCGCGTGGTCTCGACCCCGTCACGGACCGTGGTGACATCCCACCCGGCGGGGGTCTTCGCGAGGCGGACCACCCGTGTCCGGAATTCGATGTGCCGCCGCAGGTCGAAGTGGTCCGCGAACTCGCCGAAGTAGCGCTGCACCTCGTCATGCTTCGGGTACGGCGCCACGGCGTCCCGCATCGGGAACTCCGTGAACTCCGTCATCCGCTTGGACGAGATGAGGTGCGCGCTCTCGTAGACCGTGCTCGATGGGTTACGGATATCCCAGAGCCCGCCGACATCGTCGTGTGCCTCGAGGACGGTGAAGGGGAGACCCTGCGCCTGCAGCGCCCGCGCGGTGGCGAGGCCCATCGGTCCCGCACCGATCACCGCGATCATCGCGTCACCCCAGCGACTCCCCGCCGATCAACGCCGCCATCACCGCCTTCTGCACGTGCAGGCGGTTCTCCGCCTCGTCCCAGATGCGGCTCTGCGGTCCCTCCAACACCTCGGCGGTGACCTCCTCACCACGGTGCGCCGGGAGGCAATGGAGGAAGATCGCGGCCGGGTCGGCGGCCGCCATCAGCGCCGCGTCCACCTGGAACGCCGCGAAGGCCTCCGCCCGCACCGCCTGCTCCTCCTCCTGCCCCATCGACGCCCAGACGTCGGTGGTCACCACATGCGCGCCGGCCGCCGCTTCGCGCGGGTCGCGCACGAGCGTGACCCGCCCGCCCGCCTGCGCGCGCGCGAGGATCGCGGGGTCCGGGTCGTAGCCCGACGGACAGGCGAGGGCGAGCTCGAAGCCGAGGAGGTCGGCGGCGTCGCACCAGCTGTTCGCCATGTTGTTCCCGTCGCCGATCCAGGCGATCCGCTTCCCCTCGAACGTACCGAGGTGCTGCTGCACCGTGAGGAGGTCGGCGAGGATCTGGCAGGGATGGTGCAGGTCGGTGAGCCCGTTGATGACCGGGACCTGCGAGGCCGCGGCGTACTCCTCGACCTCCGCGTGCGCGAAGGTGCGGATCATGATACCGTCGACCATCCGGTCGAGCACGCGCGCCGTGTCCTTCACCGGCTCGCCGCGTCCGAGCTGCACGTCGCGCGGCGTGAGGAAGATCGGATGCGCGCCGAGCTGCCAGGCCCCCACCTCGAACGAGACGCGCGTCCGCGTGGACGACTTCATGAACAGCATCGCGAACGCCTTCCCCGCGAGCGGCCGCGCGGTGTACGCGCCGAGGCGCATCCGATCGGCGAGCGCGAAGAGCGTGCGGAGCTCGGCGGGCGAGAAGTCGCGGAGCGTGAGGAAGTCGCGGTGGGGCGTCACAGGATGTACTTCCGGAGGTCCTCGTCCTCGACGATCGCGGCGAGTCGGGCGCGGACCGTGGCGCCATCGACCACCTCCGGAGCGGTCCCACGCTCCGGGAGTTCGAACAACAGGGACTCGAGCAGGGTCGTCATCACGGTATGGAGCCGCCGCGCGCCGATGTTCTCCATCCGCGCGTTGAGGCGCGCCGCGATGCGCGCGACCTCGGCGATGCCGTCCTCGGTGAACGAGAGCGCCGCGCCCTCCGCCGCGACGAGCGCGGCGTACTGCTTCGTGAGCGCGTGCTCCGGCTCCGTCATGATCCGGATGAAGTCGGCCTCCGTGAGCGCCTGCAGCTCCACGCGGATCGGGAAGCGCCCCTGCAGCTCCGGGATCAGGTCACTCGGCTTCGAGACGTGGAAGGCGCCGGCCGCGACGAAGAGCACATGGTCGGTCTTCACCATCCCATGCTTCGTCTGGACGTTCGATCCCTCGACGATCGGAAGGAGGTCGCGCTGGACGCCCTCACGCGAGACGTCGGGACCGCCGCTGTCCCCCTTCCCCCCCGCGATCTTGTCGATCTCGTCGAGGAAGATGATCCCCATCGATTCGGCGCGTTCGATCGCATCGGCCGTGACGTCGTCGAGGTTGATGAGCTTGTCGAACTCCTCGTCGAGCAGGATCCGGCGCGCCTCCGAGACCGGGACGGTCCGCTTCTTCGTGCGCTTCGGGAGGAACTCGGAGAGCATCTCCGCGAAGTTCTGCATCCCCTCGGGCGCGCCCTGCTGCGAGAGGGCGTCGATGGCCGGCCCCGCCTGCGCGACCTCGACCTCGACCTCACGGTGCTCGAGCTGCCCATCCCGGAGGAGCTGCCGGAGCTTGTCGCGCGTGCGCTGGTGCCGTTCCTGCGCCCGCGCCTGCTCCTCCGCCACCTGGCCGTCCGAGGCGGCGATGAAGACGCGCTGCGCATCGTCGGCGGCGGCGGGCGCGGCGGGGGCCGCGGGGGCGGGCAGCAGGAGATCGAGGAGGCGCTCGTCGACCTTGTCGTGTGCGAGGTCCGCCACCTCCGTCTCCCGCTCGGAGCGCACGAGGTCGATCGCGTTCTCGACGAGGTCGCGGACCATCCCCTCCACATCCCGGCCGACGTAGCCGACCTCGGTGAACTTCGAGGCCTCGACCTTCACGAAGGGCGCGCCCGCGAGCTTCGCGAGGCGGCGCGCGATCTCCGTCTTCCCCACGCCCGTCGGACCGATGAGGATGATGTTGTTCGGCGCGATCTCCGATCGGATCGTCTCGGGGGTGCGCTGCCGGCGCCACCGGTTCCGGAGCGCGATCGCGACCGCCTTCTTCGCCCCGGCCTGCCCGACGATGTACCGATCGAGCTCCGCGACGATCTTCCGAGGGGACAGGTCGGCGAGGCGCGCGAGCGCCTGTTCCGTCCGCGGCGATGCCATCAGGCGCTCGGCTCGACGACGGTGATCCGCGTGTTCGTGAAGACGCAGATCTCCCCGGCGATCGTCAGCGCGCGGCGCACCACCTCGGCCGGCGGCAGCGCCGTCTCGCGCACGAGTGCACGCGCCGCCGCGAGGGCGTACGAGCCGCCCGACCCGATCGCGAGGATGCCATCATCCGGCTCGATCAGCTCCCCCGTGCCGGAGAGGATGAAGCCGTGATCGCGATCGACGACGATGAGCAGCGCCTCGAGCCGCCGCAGCGCCCGGTCCGACCGCCAATCCTTGGCGAGCTCGACCGCCGCGCGCTGGAGATTCCCGGGATGCCGCTCGAGCTTCTCCTCGAACCGCTCGAAGAGCGTCAGCGCATCGGCCGCGGCCCCCGCGAAGCCGGCGAGGACCTTCCCCCCCTTGAGCGCGCGCACCTTCACCGCCCCCGACTTCATCACGGTGTCGCCGACGGTCACCTGGCCGTCGCCGCCGATGGCGACCTCGCCGTCGCGACGGACGGCGAGGATGGTGGTGGCGTGGATCGTGGGGAGGGTCATCGGGGAAAGATAATGGCGGCTCGGACGGCGGCGGGGTGCCGGGCGGTCTGCCGCGGCGCCTCAGGCCCGGGGATGCGCCTGGCGGTGCACCTGCTGCAGCCGCTCGACCGAGGTGTGGGTGTAGATCTGCGTCGTGGTGATGCTCGCGTGCCCGAGGAGCTCCTGCACGGCCCGGAGGTCGGCCCCACCGTCGAGCAGGTGCGTCGCGAAGGTGTGCCGCAGCGCGTGCGCGCTGAGCCCCGCCCCCTCATCCACCTCGCTCAGGCGCGCCACGACGGCGTCATGCAACGCCCGGGCGCTGATCCGCTTCCCCCGCGAGCTGAGGAACCAGGCCGTCCGGTCCCCGGCGGTCCCGACCCGGCTCAGCAGGGCGTCCCGCACCCGCTCGTACTCACGCAGGGCCCGTTGGGCCGGTGCCCCCACCGGTACGATCCGCTCCTTCCGGCCCTTCCCGCGGACCTTCACGACCCCACCCAGGAGGTCGAGGTCGCGTCGGTCGATGCCGCGCAACTCGGCGTGACGAAGCCCCGCCGTGTAAAAGAGCTCGAGGATCGCGAGGTCCCGGACGTCGGTGAACCGTCCCTCCTGCGCCCGCGTCGCCGCCGCGGTCAGCATCGTCTCGACCTGTCCTCGGTCGAGATGTCCCGGAAGGTGCCGCTCGAGCTTCGGCGATCCCACCGCGCGAGCGGGGTTCGCCTCCACCACATCCGCCCGATGCAGAAATCGGAAGAAGGAGCGCGCCGCGCTCAGCATCCGCGCGCTCGACCGCTTCGAGAGCCCACGCCGGGCGAGGTGCGCGAGCCAGGCACGCATCGCGAGGCGGTCGACCTGCTCCCACGCCACCGCCTCGACGCCAAGGTGCCCCTGCAGGAAGGCCTGCAACCCCTCAAGGTCCCGGCGATAGGCCCGCACCGTGTTGGGCGAGACATCGCGCTCCTTCTCGAGGAAGGTGAGGAACCCTGCGACCGCGTCGTCCGCCGTCTCGGTCACCGCGCGCTCTCAGGTGACGCCTCTGGTGATGCGTCGGTCGACCTTGCCGACCGGTCCTCATCCCCCGACCGATGCGGCACCCCATGCGCGGCCGCCCAGTCCGCGAGGTCCGTGAGCGCCCGCGTGGCGTACCGCTCGCGCTTCAGCGCCTTGTCACGCGGCGGGTCGGGAAGCTCGTCGACGAGGCCGAAGTTGGCGTTCATCGGCTGGAAGTGCGCGGGATCCGCTTCGCGCAGGTAGCGGTAGAGCGCGCCGAGCATCGTCGTGGTCGGCGGGAGCACCGGCGCCTCGCCACGCAGCAGGCGGTCGAGGTTGATCGCGGCGAGGAGCCCCGTCGCGGTGCTCTCCGTGTACCCCTCGACCCCCGTGAGCTGACCGGCGAAGAGCGTCGTCGGTTCGTCCCGGAGCGCCAGGTGCGGCGCGAGCGTCGCGGGGGCGTTCAGGTACGAGTTCCGATGGATGCTCCCGAACCGGAGGAACTCCGCCTCGGCGAGCCCCGGGATCATCCGGACCACCTTCTGCTGCTCGCCGATGCGCATCCGCGTCTGGAAGCCGACGAGGTTCCACATCCGTCCCGCCGCGTCCTCGCGGCGCAGCTGGACCACCGCCCACGGCCGCTTCCCCGTGCGGGGATCGCGTAGGCCGACCGGCTTCATCGGGCCGTGCCGCAGCGTCTCCCGCCCGCGCCGCGCCATCTGCTCGACGGGCATGCACCCCTCGAAGTACGGCACGTCGTCGAAGGCATGGGCGGTGAACTGGTCCGCCGCGATGAGCGCGTCGATGAACGCCTCATACTCCTCGCGCGACATCGGGCAGTTGAGGTAGGCGCCGCCGTCCTCGGCCCCGCCCGCCATCGTCTCCTTGTCCCAGCGCGCCTGGCGGAAGGCGATCGTCGTGTCGATCGACTCGGCGGCGACGATCGGCGCGATCGCATCGTAGAAGGCGAGCCCGGCCAGGCCAAGCCGCTCCCGGATGGCCGTGGCGAGCGCGTCGCTCGTGAGGGGTCCCGTCGCGACGATCCCGGGCGCGGAGAGCGCCGTGACCTCCCCCCGCTCCACCGTGATCCCCGGGTGCGCACGCACACGCTTGTCGACGTACGCGCTGAAGACGTCGCGGTCGACGGCGAGGGCCGAGCCGGCCGGCACCCGGGCGGCGTCCGCGGCCTCGAGCACGAGGCAGCCGAGCGCGCGCATCTCCGCCTTCAGGAGACCGTGCGCGTTCGTGACCTCCGTGCTCTTGAACGTGTTCGAGCAGACCAACTCGGCGAGCCGATCGGTCTGGTGCGCCGGGGTGCCGCGCACCGGCCGCATCTCGTGGAGCACGACCTCGTGCCCGCGCGTCGCCAACTGAAAGGCGGCCTCGCTCCCGGCAAGGCCGCCCCCGACCACGTGGATCAGCGCCACCGGCTCACCCGGCCGCCTCGGCCGACTCGGCGGCGCCCTCTTCGGTGGCATCGCCCGCGACGTCCCACTCGTTCTGGCACTTGAGGCAGCGCCGGAAGGCACCACGCGCCTTCGTGCTACGCGCCTCGGCCCCGGCGAACCCGCAGTCGGGGCAGGTGTCGGTGACGGGCTTCTCCCAGCAGACGAAGTCGCAGTTGGGGTAGTTCTCGCAGCCGTAGAAGGCCTTGCCGCGCTTCTTCGACTTCCGCGCCGCGAGGTCGCCGCCGTCCTTCGGGCACTTCACCCCGGTCGGCATCGACTTCGTCCCCTTGCACTTCGGGAACTTGGTGCAGCCGAGGAACTCCCCGCTCTTGGAGCGACGGACGATCATCGGGGTGGTCGCGCACTCGGGGCACGGGACCTCCACGAAGCGCTTCTCCTTCACCTCGCCCTTGAGCGGACGCGTGAAGGTGCAGGCCTTCGGATGATGCTCGCAGGCCACGAAGGGCCCGAAGAAGCCGCCCTTCGGCACGAGACGACCGCCGCAGGTGGGGCACCGCTCCGCCTCGAGCCCGGAGAGGTCATGCGCCTCGCGGATGAGCGCCTCCGCATCGACGGCGCCGAGCGCGCTGGAGAAGGGCCCCCAGAAATCCTCGAGCACCCGCTGCCAGCGGAACTTGCCCTCCTCGACGTGGTCGAGCTCGGCTTCCATCCGTGCGGTGAAGCCGACGTCGAACTCCCGCGGGAACTGCCGGACCATCACCTTCTCCACCGACTCCCCGAGCGGTGTCGGGAAGAAGCGACGCTGCTGGAGCTCGGCGTAATGCCGCTCAGTGAGGGTCGAGATGATCGACGCGTACGTCGACGGGCGACCGATCCCGAGCTTCTCGAGTTCCTTGACCAGCGACGCCTCGGAGAAGCGCGGCGGCGGCTCGGTGAAGTGCTGGGAGGGATCGATGGAGCGGACGGGGACGCGCTCGCCCGCGGCGATCGCCGGAAGCGCCTGCTCGTCCTCGAGGGTGCGATGATCCCCCTCCTCGGTCGCCTCTTTGTAGATGGCGAGGAAGCCTTGGAACTTCACGACCGAGCCCGTGGCGCGGAACAGATAGCGCCCGAGGTCGAAGTCCACCGTGGTGGTGTCGAAGATCGCCGGCGTCATCTGGGAGGCCATGAAGCGCTGCCAGATGAGGGTGTAGAGCTTGAGCTGATCGGCCGTGAGGTACTTGGCGACCGCCTCGGGCGTGCGCGCCGGATCGGTCGGACGGATCCCCTCGTGCGCCCCCTGCGCGGCGTCGCCGCCGGCGTCCGCGTAGAGCTGCGGCGCGGCGGGGAGGTACGCGGCGGGATACGACGCCTCGAGGACGGCGCGCGCGGCCGCGGCCGCCGACTCCGCCACGCGGACGTGGTCGGTGCGCATATAGGTGATGAGACCGACCGCCCCCTCCGCCGTCGAGAGCTGCACGCCCTCGTAGAGGTTCTGCGCGATCCGCATCGTCCGCTTGGAGCCGAAGCCGAGCTTCTTCGCCGCCTCCTGCTGCAGCGTGCTCGTGCGGAACGGTGCCTCGGGGCGCTTCCGGCGTTCGCGCTGCTTGAGGTCGGTGACGTCGAAGTGCGTGCGGGCCGCGCAATCGGCGACGATGGCCCGCGCCGCGGCCTCCGTCGGGATCACGGGCTTCGCGCCGTCGATATGATGCAGCTTCGCGACGAAGGGCTGCCCCTCATGCTCGAGACGCGCCGTGATCTTCCAGTACTCCTGCGCGACGAAGGCGCGGATCTCGCGCTCGCGCTCCACGAGGAGCCGGAGCGCCACCGTCTGGACGCGGCCCGCCGAGAGCCCCTTCTTGACCGTCTTCCACAGAACGGGGCTCGCCTTGTAGCCCACGAGCCGGTCCAGCACGCGACGCGCCTGTTGCGCATCGACCTTCTTCTGGTCGATCTGCCGCGCCTGGTCGAGCGCGGTCCGGACCGCGTCCTTCGTGATCTCGTAGAAGAGCGCCCGCTTGATCGGCGGCGCCGTCTTGCCCGAGATCTGCGACTCCACATGCCACGCGATCGCCTCCCCCTCGCGGTCGGGGTCGGTCGCGATGAAGACGGCCTTCGCCGTCTTCGCGGCGCTCTTGAGCTCCGCGACGGTCTTCTCCTTCCCGGGGATCGTCACGTACTGCGGTTCGAACCCATGGTCGGGGTCGATGCCGATGTGCTTCACCGGCAGGTCGCGGATGTGCCCCACGGTGGCCCGGACGAGGTACTGGTTACCCAGGTACTTCCCGATGGTC
>CAZGIE010000030.1:9850-15765 GCA_964526485.1 uncultured Gemmatimonas sp.
GCCAAGGTAACGCTCGATCGTCTTCGCCTTGGCGGGGGACTCGACGATGACCAGCGACTTCCCCGCCGCGGCCTGGGCGGCGCCCTCGTCGTGCGGAAGCGGCGGCTCCTCGACGACCCGCCGCGCGCGGGTCGCGGCGGTCCGCGTGGCCGAGCCGGCCCCCTTCGCGCCCCCCTTCGCGGCCCCCTGCTTGGCCGCCTTCTTGGCGGTTTTCGCCGCCGCCTTCTTCGGAGCCGGGGCGGATTTCGCCGCGGCCTTCTTTGTCGTCTTCTTGGTGGTCGCCATTAGGTCGGCTATCCTAGTCCCCTGTTCACCCCGATGCAAGCGCTACTATAATAGCGGCGACCTCACCAGGCGTCATCGAATCAACGCTAACCGTATGATTCGCTTGCAGATAGAGCGAATTTCTGCGGTCAAGCAGGGACGCGATCTGACGGACAGGATCGCCCCCCCCGAGCAGCGGGCGACGCTCGGTCGTACCCACGAGACGGGCCGCCGCCACCGCCGGATCGACCTGTAAGTGGACGCCGATGAGACCATGCCCCAACAGGCGCTGATGCGTCGGATCCTCGATCCACCCGGCGCCCGGGGCGAGCACCATGGGCCCCGCCGCGTCCGCGAGGCAGTGCGCGGTCACCCGGCGCTCCCAGGCCCGGAAGAACGCCTCTCCCTGCGTCTCGAAGATCTCCGCGACCGAGCAACCGGCCGCCGCCTCGATCGCGCGGTCGAGATCGACGCACGCCCATCCCAGCTCGGTCGCGACGAGCGGCGCGACGGTGCTCTTCCCCGCGCCCGGGAGCCCGAGGAGGACGAGGCCGCGGAACGCGGCGGGGTCAGCGGACCCGGTCGGCGACACGCACGAGGTAGCCGTCGAGGTTGCGACGGAGCTCGCCCAGGGAGTCGCCACCGAACTTCTCGAGCACCGCATCAGCGAGGACGAGGGCGGTCATCGCCTCCGCGATCACCCCCATCGCCGGGACGGCGGTGACGTCGCTCCGCTCCGCGGCGGCGGCGGCCGGCGCACCCGTCGCCACATCGACCGTGCCGAGCGGGCGCATCAAGGTGGAGATCGGCTTCATCGCGACGCGCAGCACCAGTGGCTCCCCGGTGGTCATCCCACCCTCGAGCCCACCCGCCCGATTCGTCCGTCGAGCCACGTTGCCGCGCCGTGCGTCTCCGGGCTGCGGGAGGATTTCATCATGCACGGTGGAGCCCCGCCGGGCCGCGGCGGCGAACCCCTCCCCCATCTCGACCCCCTTCACCGCGGGGATCGAGCAGAGCGCCTGGGCGAGCCGGCCGTCGAGCTTGCGATCCCAGCTCACATGCGACCCGAGCCCCACCGGAAGCCCGCGCACCACCACCTCGGCGACCCCACCCACGGTGTCGCCCTCCTCCCGCGCGGCATCGATCGCCACACGCATCGCCGCGGCGGCCTCGGCGTCGAGACAGCGCACATCCGAGGCGTCGGCGACGGCATTGAGGTCGTCCGGCAGCGCGGGTGGCGGCGGCGCCGTCACGCCGCCGAGCTGTACCACATGACTCCCGACGGAGACGCCGATGGACTCGAGCAGACGTCGCGCCACCGCCCCCGCCGCGACGCGTGCCGTGGTCTCGCGCGCGGAGGCCCGTTCGAGGATGTCCCGCGCGTCGGCGCGGTCATACTTGAGGAGGCCCGTGAGATCCGCGTGACCGGGACGGACGCGCGTCAGTTGGCGTCGACGCCCCTCGGGTGCGTCGTCCTCGGGACGGGGCGCGGGATCCATGATGGCCTCCCAGTTCGCCCAATCGCGGTTTCGCACGAGGAGGGTGAGCGGCGAACCCAGGGTCTCGCCAGCGCGGACGCCAGAGAGGAATTCGACGCGGTCTTGCTCGATCGCCATGCGGCGACCACGGCCGTAGCCGCCCTGCCGACGGGCGAGGTCGGCATCGATGTGCGCGGCGAGGAGGTCGAGTCCCGCCGGGACCCCCTCGACGACGGCGAGCACGGCGGGGCCATGCGACTCCCCAGCCGTCGTGAAGCGCAGCCGTCCCATCGGGATGGACCGCCCGCCCGCGCGGCCGGCCTATAGCTCCGGAGAGCGGACGACGTCGCCCTCGTCCACGATGTGCGGCGTGACCAGGATGAGGAGGTCCTGCTTCCGCTGCTCCTCGCGCTCCTGCCGGAAGAATCGGCCGATCCACGGCAAGTTGGCGAGGATTGGGATCCCGGAGACGACCTTCGTGACCTGCGTCTGGGTGAGGCCGGCGATGACGGCCGTCTCCCCGTCCGCGACGAGGACCTCGTTGGTGGCGGTCCGCTCGGTGATGCTCGGCCCCGCCTCGGTGACCCCGAGGAGCGATTGCTGGGTCGCCCGGATCTTCAGCGAGATCAGGCGGTTCGAGGTGACGTGCGGCGTCACGTCGAGCCCAATCCCGATGCGCTGCCGGAAGATCTGCGGCGCGACGGCTTGAATCTGCCCCGGGATCGTCGGCGGGGTGAGCAGGAAGGCCTGCTCGGTGCCCGCGAAGAGGGTCGCCTCGCGATTGTCGATGGTCGTGGTGCTCGGCTCGGCCTGGATGTCGGAGAGCTGTTCCGAGGTGAGCGCGTCGAGGAAGGTCGTGAGGTTGTTCCCGCCGAGCGCCATCGTGAAGATGAGCGAGAGGGCGGACGAGGATCGGAAGAGGCGGTTGGCGTTCGCGACGCCGGAGAAGGCGTCACCCCCGAGGGCGACGGCGAAGTTGCCACCCCCGGCCACCCGTGGAAGGAGGGCATTCTGGTACATCGGGGCGGCGGCGGTGGCCGACGTCCCGACATCGTAGCTCAAGCCGAGCTCCTCGGTGGCCGAGCGGTCGACGGAGATGATCTTGGCGCGGATGGCGATCTGCGGCGTCCGGCGGTCGAGCTCCTTCACATAGCGGACGATCTCCGGCAGGCGCGAGACCGTCTCCGTGATGATGACGCTGTTGGTCTTGGCATCGACCGCGACGGTACCGCGTCCGCACGAGCCGGGGGCCGGGGCAGCGGCCTCGCCGGAGGGCGCGTCGGGCGCCGCCTCCGCCCCCGCCGCCGTCGAGCAGACCGCGAGGAGGGTGCGGAGCGTCGCGGCGAGGTCGGTGGCCGTCGCGTAGTTAATCGCGATGATCTGCGACACGAGCGGCTCGGTCGCCGTCCGCGTCGAGATGTTCTCGTACGTGTCGATCGTGATGATACCCGTGGTGTCCTCCACCGCGGAGAGCCCGTACGCCTGAAGGATCTTCTGCAGGGCGACGTCCCAGGCCTGCCCGGCGATCTCCGCCGTGACCGTGGCCTCGACCGTCGGCCCGGTGATGAAGGTCTTGCCGGACACCGCCGCGAAGGCGGCGATCACCTCGCGGATCGGCATCGCGACGAAGGAGAAGTTGGCGCGCGCCGCCTGAGCCCGCTGCGCCGGGGCCTCGACCGCCGGCTCGGCGGGCGCCGCGGCGGCGACCCCCGCCTCGGCCACCTCGACGGCGATCCGGAGCTCCCCCGCCCCACGCACGATGCGGTACCCGCGCTCGCGGTCCAGATCGATGACGACCCGGACGACGGAGGGGGCGTACTGCGCGAGCCGGACGTTGGTGATCCCGCCGCGGGCGACACGGTCGTAGCTGACCCCGCTGCGCATCTCGGCGCCACGCAGGTCGACGACGATCCGGTGCGGATCGCTCAGACGGAAGTCGCT
Organism: uncultured Gemmatimonas sp.; assembly: GCA_964526485.1. GTDB lineage: Bacteria > Gemmatimonadota > Gemmatimonadetes > Gemmatimonadales > Gemmatimonadaceae > Pseudogemmatithrix. The sequence goes on from CAZGIE010000030.1 coordinate 13,534, forward strand.
GACCGACACCTCGCCGTCGAGGGCAAGGATGACGTCGGTGCGGGCGGGACCCGCCTCGACGCGGACCGCGGTCACGGCGGCATCCGCGCGCAGGTCGGCGTGCAGGGGCGTCGCGGGCGCCACGAGCAGGGCGAGCGCGGCGATAGCGATGATGGTGCGCCTCATGGCGTCCTCTCCCGACTTGGGGCTTGGAGCATCAGGGTCTCCTGACGCGAGAATCCGAATTCATCGATCAGCAGCACGACCTCGCGCGGCCGGATGGCGCCGACGCGCACCCGCCCAAAGACCGAGCCGACCCGGGCCCGGTAGAGCTGCGAGGTCGAGACATCCTTCAAGAGCGCGATGGAGTTCCGACCGGTGGGGTCGATGATCACGCCGGTGAGCGCGAGGTCCTCGACGAGCGGTCGGATGTCCCCGGTGGCGATCAGCGACGCGAAGGGATCACGCCGCCCGGCCCGATTGTAGGTATAGGTCTCCCGCGAGAAGATCAGGCGACCGGCGGAGTCCTTGGGGAACGCCACGAGCTTCGGCTTCGGCGGGGCCGCGGCGGGCGGCGTCTGCGCGGCCAGCGGGGCGCCGACCAGTGCCAGCGCCACCAGTGAACCTCGGAACGACCGCGCGCTCATCGGGCCGACCCCGACGGCTCGGCGTGCGCGACGTACGTCTCGATGTCGAACGTCGCGTTCAGTTCACGACGCCCCGGATCCTCGGGGGCGCCGGTGGCGGACGTGCGAGCCGGCGCCTCCACCAACGTCACGTTGGTCGGCACGATGATCCGGGGTAACCCGCCGATGGCGGCGAGCAGCGTCGTGATCTCGTGGAAGCTGCCGCGCACCGACATGCGGAAGCGGTACGTGTCGAACTGCGTCCCGGTCGTCGTCTCGCCCGGCTGGAAGTTCGAGAACTCCAGGCCGGCGCGCCGCGCCGCGACATTGATCTGATCGAGCAGAGCCGGCACCTCGTTCCCCGTCGGGATGAGCGTGCGGATGACCTCGAGGCTCTGTTCCATCTGCTCCGCCTCGGCCTTGATCTCCGCGACCGACCCGCGGGCGACGGCGGCGCGCGCGCGCGTGTTCGCCGACTCGAGCGCCTCGATCGCCGTTCGGGACTCCTCGAGCGCGATCGCCTTCGGGCTGTACAGGAAGTTCCAGTAGGCGACGGCCCCGACGATCCCGAGGATCCCCACGAGGAGCATCGCCTGGTCCCGCTGACTGGTCGGCATGCTAGGCATCGGTCACCGCACCGTGAGCGGGAGGGGAATCGTCTGGAGGAGCGACGGGTCGGGGCGCTCGTAGGTCAAGTCGAGGGTGAACTCGGTGACCTCCTTCGCCTCGACGGTCGCCACGGCGGAGACGGCGAGCGTGACGTTGGAGAGGAACGGGGAATCCTCGAGCTGCTTCATGAACTGGGTGAGCGCCTGGATGTTCACCGTCACGCCGATGACCCGGACACCGAGCGCCGGCAGCTCGCCCGCGGCGATCTGCTCGGCGGAGAGCGCGGCCGCCGCGCCCGAGGGCGCGATCGATCGGAGCCAGGTGTAGGTCGGCAGCGCGCGCGACACCTCGTCGAGGATGTGCGGCCAGACGAAGCGCTCGCCATCGACGGCCGCGATCACCGACATCTGGCTCAGCACCGAGTCCCGACGCGCCTCGGCCGATCGGATCTGGTTCACGACCTCGGCGTACCGCGTGCTGTCCGCCCGCGTGCGCTCCGTCAGCGCCGCCAGCGCGGTCGCCGACCGCTGCTGGAGGATGGCCATCGAACCGGTCGTGACGCCGCCGAGCAGGACCCCGCCGATGGCGACCACGAGCCACGGATCCGTGAGCGCCCGGCGCACGACATCCAGGACCGCGGAGAGGTCGACGCCGGCACCCGTCCCGCGCTTCTGCGCGCGCCCGCCGGGGAGGAGATTGATCTCGATCATCGTCCGCCCCGGTCAGCCGTGCTGGCGCATCGCCAGCCCGATGGAGAGGAGGAGGAGGGGCGCGACCTCGTCCGTGACGAGCGCCTCGAACGCCCCGTCGCGCACCGTGAGCCCCTCCAGCGGATTCGCGAGCAGGACGGGCACGCCGAGCCGCGCGGCGAGGACCTCGAGGAGCCCCGCGGCGCGCGCCCCACCGCCGGCGACGTACACGCTCCGCACGTCGGCGCTCGAGCGCGAGGAGGAGGAGAGGAAGGCCGCCGCCCGCTCGATGCCGACCGCGATCTCCTCGCCGCGGATGGCGAGGACCG
>CAZGIE010000031.1:0-15679 GCA_964526485.1 uncultured Gemmatimonas sp.
GGGCCGCCCGGACCTCGCCGAGCCGACCCGCCGCACGCCGCTGCATCACCCAGCGGCGGATCGCGGCGAGCGTGTCCCGGCGCTCATCGGTGACACGGATGGAGAGGATGCCGAGCAGGGGCTGGGCGACCACCGCCGCGAGGCCCCACCACGGCCCGACGACGAGCGCCGTCGCGAGCGCGACGAGCGGGATCCACGCGAGATACGTCGCGGCGCTCACGAGGATCCGATGCGTCGCGAACGCGTCCATCCCGTCCCGCCGGCTCATGTGGTCGGCGATCGCGAGAGCGAGGCGCATCGGCAGGCCGAAGACGAGCCCCGCGACGAGCGAGACGGGGAGGGTGAGCAACCAGGGCACGCGTCGAGCGCTCCATACGAGCGCGTTCCCGAGCGGCGCGGCGGGATGGAGCGTGAGCGGCGTGAGTCCGTGCGTCGCGAGGGTGGCCACGTGGGCCTCGAGGGCCTGCGCCAACGTCCGCCACGCCTCCCCACCCTCGCGGCGCGCCGCCTCGAGCACGTCCGCGGCCCGCTGCAGCCGCGCCCGCTCGGCCTCCGCCCCGGGCGCCGCGCCGAACTCCGCGCGCCACACCTGCTCCGCCGCGCGCACGATCGGGTCGTCCTCCCCCTGCGGGAGGTTGATGGTGACCGTGCGGAGCGCCGCATCCATCCGCGCCGTCAGCTCGCGCACCGCGGCGGCATCGCGCGGCCCGCGCGCGGCGAGGTCGTCCCACGCGATCGGCGCGCCGATCAGCACGTACGCCGCGCTGCGCACGGTGAACCGGTCGGGGATGATCAGCCCGACGGGGATGATCGGGAACGCCTGCCCGAGCTGAGCCGCCCCCCCGAGCGCGATGCGCGCCGCCCCCGTCTTGAGCGGGACGAGCTGTCGACCGAGATGGCTCGTTCCCTCGGGGTAGATCCCCACGATGTCGCCGGCGGCGAGGGCGGCGTGCGCGTCGCGGAACGAATCGGCGTTCTCCCCCATCTTTTCGGGCACGTCCTGGATGCGATAGACGGGGACCGCGCCGACCCCCTTCACGAGCCAGGCGAGGCTCGGCATCAGGAAGAGCGGGTACTTCGCGAGGAAGCGCACCGGGCGCCGGGCCGCGATCACCATCGCCGCGGGGTCGACGAGTGAATGATTGTGGTTCCCGATCAGCAGGACGGGACCCGCCGCGGGGATGGCCGGCCCCTCTACCGTCACCCGGTAGTACGAGCGCACCGCCGAGTGGGCGATGAGCGGGAAGGCGCGCTGCAACCACATGGCCGGAAGATAGGCGCGCTACGCCCGACGGGAACGCCGGCCGCTAGATTCCCCGTATGCTCGGCCTCGTCCTGCAGCTCGTCTGGCGCGCCCTCCTGAACCCGCGGACGGCCCGTGCCCTGCTCGTCGTCGGGTGGCGCTTCCGCCGGAACCGCTGGTGGGCGCGGCCGCCGTTCCTGCCCCTCCCGGCGCACGACTACCTGCGCTGGCGGATGTACACGGCGTACGGCGACGCCGATGCCGTCCCGCCGGTGGAGGACGTGATCCGCTACGCCCGATGGGCGGTGCGGATCGGATGACCGCGCCGTTCGAGGCCCGGCTCAAGGCCCAGGCCCTCGGACTCGGCTTCGACCTCGCTGGCCTCACGACGCTCGGACCTGCGGAGACGGCCGGGGTCTTTGACGACTGGCTCGCTCAGGGATTCCACGGCGGCATGGACTACCTGCGACGCGGCGCCGAGCTGCGCGCCGACACGACGCGGCCCGAACCCGGCATGGTGTCCGCCGTCGTGGTGGCGCTCGACTACGGCGGCCGCTCCCCGTCGGGACCGATCGCCCGCTATGCGCGCGGCGACGACTACCATCGCGTCATGTGGGACCGACTCGAAGCGCTGCTCGCGTGGGTGCGCGACGAGCGAGGCGCCGAGGTCCGCGGCCGCGCCTACGTGGACACCGGGCCGATCCTCGAGCGGGACCTCGCGCGCCGTGCCGGGCTCGGCTGGTTCGGCAAGAACACGATGCTGATCAACCCTCGACGTGGGTCGTTCTTCTTCCTGGGGGCGCTCTTCCTCGACCTCGCGCTGACACCCGACGCGCCGTTCACGACGTCGCATTGCGGCACCTGTACGCGCTGCCTCGACGCCTGCCCCACGCAGGCCTTCGTCGCGCCCGGGGTGATGGATGCGCGGCGCTGCATCTCGTACCTGACCATCGAGCACCGCGGCCCGATTCCGGTCGAGTTCCACACGGCGATCGGCGACCATCTCTACGGGTGCGACATCTGCCAGGACGTCTGCCCGTGGAACGTGCGCTTCGCGAGCCCGCCCCCGACGACGGGACCGCTCGCCCCGCGCCCAGCGCTCGCCAGCACCGACGCGGTGGCGCTGGCGGGGGAGTTCCATTCCCTCGACCCCGCTCGCTATCGTGAGATGACGCGCGACTCCGCGATGTCGCGGGCCAAGCTCGACGGGCTTCGCCGCAACGCGGCGATCGTGCGTGCGAACCACGGTCTCCCCCCCGACGACAGCTCCCCCCAGCCCCCCCGCTGATGTCGCTCGCCCCGCGTCTCGCCCGTCCGCTCGCGCTCGCCGCGCTCGCGCTCCCACTCGTCCTCGTCGGCGCCTGCACCGAATCGCTCTCGCTCCCCGACCCCGACCCGGTCGAGCCGAAGGTGCGCCCGACCGTGCCCAGCGAGTATCGCTCGTCCGGGATGGCGGCGGCGGGCTACACGCACGTCCACCTCTTCGACTGGCGCTGGGACGACATCGCGACCGAATGCGAGACGGTGCTCGGTCCCGCCGGCGTGCACGCGGTGCAGGTCTCGCCGCCGAACGAGCACAGCATCGTCCCGTCCAGGGATTGGAGCCAGCGCTACCAGCCGGTGAGTTACAACCTCACGCGCAGCCGCTCCGGCACCGCGGCGCAGTTCCAAGACATGGTGAGTCGCTGCGCCGCCGTCGGCGTCGGCATCTACGTCGACGCGGTCATCAATCACATGACGAACTTCCCGAGCCCCGGCACGGGGAGCGCGGGGACGGCGTACACGAAGTACAACTATCCGGGCCTCTACGAGGCGAGCGACTTCCATACGCCGTGCGGCGTCTTCGATTACTCGAAGGCCGAGCAGGTACAGGACTGCGAGCTGTATTCGCTTCCCGACCTGAAGACGGAGACGCCGAAGGTCCGGCGGACGCTCACGAACTACCTCGTCGCGCTCGCCCGGATGGGCGTCGCGGGCTTCCGCGTCGACGCGGCGAAGCACATCCAGCAGGCGGACCTCGACGCGATCATTGACTCGATGAACGTCACCCTGGCCGCCGAGAACCGCCCGCTCCCGTACGTGTTCCTCGAGATCAGCAGCGGCTTCGGCGAGGCGCTCGACGAGGACGACTACTACGGCATCGGATACTCCTCCGGCGGCGCGACCGACATCACCGAGTTCACGTTCAAGGGAATCGGCGACAAGTTCTCCAAGCTCAACGGCCAGTTCATCGCGCAGCTCAATCCGAACGGCCCCGCGGGGGCGCAGTTCTCGCCGGGCGCTTGGGGACTGATCCCCTCCGACAAAGCCGTGGTGTTCATCCAGAACCACGACACACAGCGGAACTGCGAGCTCGGCTACCAGAACGGGCCGGCCTTCCGACTCGCGAACGTGTGGATGCTCGCGCAGCCCTACGGCTACGCCTCCGTCCTCTCCGGCTTCGCCTTCACCTGCCCGAGCGGGCGCTCTGACGGCCCACCGAGCGACCCGGACGGCTGGACGACGAATGTGGCGTGCGCGTCGAGCTTCGAGACCGCGGTGAAGGGACAGTGGGTCTGCGAGCACCGCGACCCGCACATCCTGCGGATGATCGGGTTCCGTCGCCGGGTCGCGGGCACCGACCTCGTGAACTGGTGGGACAACGGGGCCAACGCGATCGCCTTCTCGCGCGGGAACAAAGGCTTCGTGGCGATCAACCGGGAGTCGACGACCGTCACACAGACGGTGAACACCCCCCTCGCGGCGGGGAGCTACTGCGATCTGATCACCGGCGGGAAGGTCGGCGCGTCGTGCGCGGGGACCGAGCTCACCGTGACGGCGCAGGGGACGGTGACGTTCTCGCTCGCCGCGAACACCGCGGTCGCGATCGACCTCAGCTCGAAGCGCTGAGGCGCAACGCCGTCCCCCAGGGGTCGCGGGTGACGACGTCGCCCGCGACCCCGTCGCGGGTCACGCAGGCACCCGCCCGCGCGAGCCGGTCCGCCACCCCATCACGCTCGGCCGCGCTCGGCACCACGATCGTCCACTCGAGCAGCCGTGCCTCCTCCGTGCCGGCGGGGCGTGCCGTCGGCCCCGCCCAGACATTGGTCCCGAGATGATGGTGATAGCCGCCGGCGCCGAGGAAGAGCGCACCGGGGTAGCTCCAGACCATCCGATCGAACCCGAGCACGTCGTGATAGAACGCCGAGGCCGCCTCGAGCTGACCGACGTGCAGATGCAGGTGGCCCATCACCGTCCCCGATGGCATCCCCTCCCATGGCATCGGCCCCGCGGCGGCGACGAGCCCCTGCACGTCGACGGGATCGGTCCCCATCACGAGTTCGCCGTCGATGCGGCGCCAGGTCGCCCGTGGCCGGTCGGCGTAGACCTCGATGCCGAGCCCGTCGGGATCGTCGAGATAGAACGCCTCACTGACGACGTGATCCCCCGCCCCCGCCCGCACGCCGAGGCCCGCGAGATGCCGGACGAATCGTCCGAGCGATGCGCGATCCGGGAGGAGGATCGCGAAGTGGAAGAGGCCGAGGCGCCCACGGGCGGCGGCGCGGGTCGCGCCGCCGCGGAGCACGAGCAGCGGCTCCGTCGTCTGGGGCACACCGAGCGAGACCTGCGTCCCATCCCGCGCGAGGACGCGGAACCCGAGCACGCGCTCGTAGAAGGCGACCGACCGGTCGAGGTCCGTGACCTGCAGGACCGCAGGCCCGAGGCGCGTGGCGTCGGGGAGCCGCGTCGTCACACAGCCGCCGTGACGCCGAGCGCCTTCCGTACCGCCGGCGCGACCTTGGTGCCGTAGAGCTCGATGCACCGGAGCATCTCGCGGTGCGGCATCGTCCCGACGCTGAACTGGATCAGCGCGCGCGTGTGGCCGAAGAGCTCATGCTCCCAGAGGAGCTTGTCGACGACCCGCTCGGGGTCGCCGACGAAGAGCGCCCCCTGCGGCGAGATCTCCGCCTCGAATTGCCGACGCGTCGGCGGCGGCCACCCGCGCTCGCGCCCGATCTTCCCCATCTGGTGCAGGTACGGCGGAAAGGCGAGGCGGTCGGCCTCGGCCATCGTGTCCGCGATAAAGCCGTGGGAGTTGATGCTCACTTGGAGCGCGGCGGGGTCATGCCCCGCCTCCGCCCACGTCTTCCGATAGAGCGTCACGTACGAGACGAACCGCTCCGGCCCGCCCCCGATGATCGCGAGCGCCATCGGGAGGCCGAGCGTCGCGGCACGCACCACCGACTGCGGCGTGCCGCCCACGGCGACCCAGACGGGGAGGGGCTGCTGCACCGGACGCGGGTACACCGGCTGGTCGCGCAACGCGGCGCGATGCCGCCCCTGCCAGGTGACGCGCTCGTCGGCGCGGAGCGCGAGGAGGAGCTCCAGCTTCTCCGCGAAGAGGGAGGCGTAGTCGTCGAGGTCGTAGCCGAAGAGGGGGAACGACTCGATGAAACTCCCCCGCCCCGCCATGATCTCGGCGCGGCCCCCGCTCAGGAGATCCACTGTCGCGAACTCCTGGAAGACGCGGACCGGGTCATCGGAACTGAGCACGCTCACCGCGCTCGTGAGCCGGATGCGCGACGTCCGCATCGCCGCCGCCGCGAGGACCACCGCGGGCGCGGAGGTCACATAGTCGACGCGGTGGTGTTCGCCGATCCCGAAGACATCGAGCCCGACCTCGTCGGCGAGCGCGATCTCCTCGAGGAGGTGCGCGAGCCGTCGCTCCGGGGTGATCATCGTGCCGTCGGCGAGCGGGGTCGCCTCGGCGAAGGAATAGATGCCGATCTCCATCCCGGTATCTGTCAGGAGAGGCGGGCGGTGCGCAACCGCAGCGCGTTCGTGACGACGCTCACCGAACTCACCGCCATCGCCGCGCTCGCGAGGGTCGGGGTCAGCTGCCACCCCGTCCAGGGGGCGAGCACCCCCGCCGCGACGGGGATGCCGACGACGTTGTACGCGAAGGCCCAGAAGAGGTTCTGACGCATCGTGCGCATCGTGCGGCGCGCCAGCGCGAGCGCCGACACGACCCCCGTGAGGTCGCCGCGCATCAGCACGACGTCCGCCGCGCTCGCCGCGACATCGGTGCCGCCGCCCATCGCGATGCCGACGTCGGCCTGCGCCAGCGCCGGCGCATCGTTGATCCCGTCGCCGACCATCGCGACCACGCGCCCCGCCCCCTGCAGCCGTCGCACCTCGGCCACCTTTCCCTCGGGGAGCACCCCGGCGACGACGCGATCGATCCCGGCCTCGCGCGCTACCGCCGTCGCGACGGCGGGCGTATCACCGCTGAGCAGGACCACGTCGAGCCCCGCGGCCCGGAGCGCGGCGATCGCGGCCGCCGAGGAGGCGCGCAGCGGGTCCGCCACGGCGATCAGCGCCGTGAGCCGGCCGTCCCACGCCACGAACGCGGTGCTGCGCCCCGCCTCGCCGAGCCGCGCCGCCGCGTCGGCGAGCGGCGCCGGGTCCACCCCGTGCTCGGCGAGGAACGCCGCCGTGCCGATGCGCACCGGGCGCCCCTCGACGACCCCGGCGACGCCACGTCCCGGGGACGCCTCGAGGGCCTCGACCTCGACGAGCGGCGCCCCACGTCGCACCGCCTCACCGGCGATCGCCGCCGCCGTCGGATGCTCCGACCGCGCCTCGAGGGCGCGGACCGCCGTCCAGAGCGACGGATCGTCGATCGAGGCGCCCGGCGCGGACACCACGTCCGTCACGACCGGGCGCCCCTCGGTGACGGTCCCTGTCTTGTCGAGCACGACCGTCGTGACCTCCGACGCCCGCTGCAACGCCTCGCCCCCCTTCCAGAGGAGTCCGAGCCGCGCGCCACGCCCCGTCGCGACCATCACCGCCGTGGGCACCGCGAGCCCCATCGCGCAGGGACAGGCGATGATGAGCACGGCCACCGCGGAGGTCAGCGCGCGCACCGGTGATCCGGTGAGCGCCCACCACGCCGCGAAGGTCACGAGTGCGAGGCCGACGACCGTCGGCACGAAGCGCGCCGCCACGCGGTCGGCGAGATGTTGGATCGGCGCGCGCGAGCCCTGCGCGTCGCGCATCAGCTGAACGATGCGCGCGAGCGCAGAGTCCGCGCCGAGTGTGGTCGCCTTGAGGCGGAAGGCGCCGAGCCCGTTGAGGGTGCCGCCGGTGACGGTGTCGCCCGCGCCCTTCGTCACCGGGAGCGACTCGCCGGTGAGGAGGCTCTCGTCGACCGCGCTCGTGCCGCGCAGGACCACGCCGTCCACGGGAATGCGCTCCCCGGGCTTCACGCTCACCACATCGCCGGGGACGACGTCGTCGACCGGCACCTCGAGCTCCGCGAGGTTGCGTACCACGCGGGCGGTCGCGGGGCGCAGCTGGATCAGCGCGCGGATCGCGTCAGCGGTCTGTCGCTTGGCGCGCGCTTCGAGCGCCTGACCGGCAGAGACGAAGCCGAGGATGAAGACGACCGCCTCGTAGTAGACGGCGGGGGCGAGGCCGCGCGCGGTGAAGACCGTCGGTGCGAGGGTCGCGACGAGGGAGAAGGCGAAGGCCGCGCCGGTCCCGAGCGCGACGAGGGTGGACATGTCGCTGGTCCCATGCCGCAGGCCGGCCCAGGCGCGGGCGAAGAAGCGGCGGCCCGTGGTGGCGAGGACGACCGTCGTGACGGCGAGTTGCCACCAGGCCGCGCCGTGCGCGTGGGGGGCGCGAAGCATCGCGCCCATCATCACCGCGCCGGCCGTGAGCGCGATGACGGCATCTCGCCGACGCGCGACGACCTCGTGGGCGGTAGCGGCGTCCTGGCGCGCCTGCGCCTCGAACGCGGTCGACGACGCGTCGGGGAGCTCCGCGCCGTACCCCGCCGCACGGATCACACCGACCAGCGCCGTCGGGGTGGCGCGCGCGGCGTCGTAGCGCACCGTCGCGACCGCCGTCATCAGATCGACCGTCGCGTCGGCCACGCCCGGCGCGCGCGCGAGGGCGCGCTGCACGTTCGCCTGACAGGCGGCGCAGGTCATCCCGGTGACGGGGAGGCGGAGGGTGGTCGTCGCGTCGGACACGGCGGGCTCGGGCACGGGGGACCCGTGCAGGATGGATACCCCCCTCCCCTATGTCAAGCGCGCGGCGGGTCGGCGTGTACGTTTCGCGCGTGACCGCCGCCCCGCCCACCGGCGCCGTCGCGCGGCTCGCCGCGTGGCGCCGCACTCGGCCCAGGACCCCGCCGCTCGAGCGCCGCACCGTGCCGGCGCGCGGGCTCCCGTTCGCGGTCTGGTCGACCCCCGCGGTCCCCGGGACGACGCCGCTCCTCGCCATCAACGGCGGGATGATCTACGGGCACGACCTCCTCTGGCCCGCCTTCGCGCCGCTCGCCGAGGGGCGTCAGGTGTTCCTGTACGACCAGCGGGGGCGCGGCGAGACGCTGGCGCCGCCGGGCACGCGCGCGGCACGGATCGAGCACGACATCCTCGACATCGTCGCGCTGCGCGAGGCCCTCGAGATCGACCGCTGGGAGCTCGTGGGTCATTCGGGGGGCGGCGGGATGGCGCTCCTCGCCGCCGCGGAGGATCCTGCCGGCGTGCGACGCGTCGTGACGTTCGACGCCGTGGGGGCGACGTCGGGATGGCTCGATGCGCTGCATGGCCGCGCGCTCGCACATCTCGCGGCGCGTGGGCTCACCGCGCGATACGACGCCCTCGCCGCGCTCGACCCGCTCGCGCTGCACGACCCCGAGCCGACCCGCCACGCTGTGTACAGCCGGACGATGTATCCGGCCTGGTTCCATGACCCCGCGATGCTCGCGCAGGCGCCGCCGGAGGCGCACAGCCCGCACGGCGCGACCGTGGTGGCGCGGCTCCGGCGAGACGGGTTCGATTGGCGGGAGCGCTTCGCGGCGATCCGCGCACCGGTGCTGCTCATCCACGGCACGGAGGACGCGCTGCCGATCGCGGAGGCGGAGGCGAGTGCCGCGCTGATCCCGGGGGCGCGGGTCGTGGCGATCCCCGAGGCGGGGCATATGCCGTTCTTCGAGAACCCGGAACCGACGTTTCGCGCCGCGCTGGGATTCGTGTCGTAGGGTTGCCCCCACCCTCCCCTACCCGTCATTGTGGGGAATCCCGATGCTGCTCCCTCTCGTCTCCCTCACCGCGGTCCTCACCGTCGGCGGCGGCCTCCCCACGGCGGCGCCGCGGGACGTCGGGATGTCGGCCGCGCGCCTCGAGACCGTCGATCGGGTCGTGCGCCGCGGCGTCCTCTCCGGGGCGTTTCCCGGGGCCGCCGTCGTCGTCGGGCGCCGAGACCACATCGTCTGGCAGAAGTCGTTCGGGCGTCTGCAGTGGACCACGAACGCCCGTCCGGTGCAGGTCGACGAGACGATCTATGACCTCGCCTCGCTCACCAAGGTCGTCGCGACGACGACCGCGGCGATGCTCCTCGTGGATGAGGGGCGACTCGACCTCGAGGCGCCGGTCCAGCGCTACCTGCCGGACTTCGTCGGCCCGCGGAAGGATGCGGTCACCGTCCGGCACCTGCTCACCCATCAATCCGGCCTTCCCGCAGGGCTCGCGACGGTCCGGCGCGCCCCCGACGCGATGGTGCTCCGCGCACAGATCCTCGCCGCGCCGATCCGTACGGCCCCGGGCTCCACGACGCTCTACTCCGACCTCGGCCCCATCCTCCTCGGCTGGGTGATCGAGGCGATCGCGCAGGCACCGCTCGACGTGTTCGTGACGCGCCGCATCTTCACGCCGCTCGGAATGGACGAGACGCGCTTCCATCCGGACGGCACCTGGCGCGGCCGCATCGCCCCGACCGAACTCCCCGTGCGCGGCATCGTGCACGACGAGACGGCCCGGAAGCTCGGCGGCGTCGCCGGCAACGCTGGGCTCTTCAGCACCGCGACCGACCTCGCGATCTTCGCCGAGATGCTGCTGAACGGCGGCACGTACGGTGGGAAGCGCCTCCTCAGTGCAGAGGTCGTCCGACGCTTCACCGCCGAGGCGACCGAGGGTCGGGCGCTCGGCTGGGAGGTCGCGGCCGGCGAGCGGGGAGCGGGGGAGTTCCTCAGCCCGCGCGCCTTCGGCCACGTCGGCTTCACCGGCACCTCGCTCTGGATCGACCCTGACCGGGACCTCTTCGTGATCCTGTTGACGAATCGCGTGCACGCGCCCCGAGCGCGGCGCGCCGGCATCATCATCGCGGATGTGCGGCACGACATCGCCGACGCCGCCGCCCTCGCCGTCACCGACGAGCCGACGCTCGCCGAGGTGACGTGGCCGCGCACCTTCCGCAGCGACATGCGCGTCGACTGGAGCCCGCGGAGCCGGCGGCTCGACAAGCGACCCACGACGCGCGCTGGAGGCGCGGAATGAACGAGCGTGATCTGCCGATCGCCCCGGAGTCGACGCCGGTGGCGCACCCCACTCCCGAGGCGCCCACCGTGGGAGGTGGGGAGGCGGCGCCCGATGCCCCCGTCGCCGCGTCGGCCCCGACCGGGACGATCACCGAGGATCAGGTCCGGCTCGCGCTCCGGCGCGTGAAGGACCCCGAGCTCAACCTGAACATCCTCGACCTCGGGCTCATCTACACGATCGCGGTGACCGGCAACGACATCGCGATCGAGATGAGTCTCACGTCGCCGGGGTGTCCGTCCGGGCCCGAGATCATGACGGAGGCGGAGCAGCAGCTGAAGGCGCTGCCCGGCGTGGGAACGGTGGCGATGAACCTCGTCTGGTCGCCGCCCTGGACGCCCGACCGGATCGAACCGCGGGTGCGCGCCTACCTGGGGTTCTGAGCGACCGTCACGCCGACGCGACCGCCGGCGCGGTCAGCGATCAGCGCGACTGCTTACTCCCGATACGGCGACTCCGCGGCGTCGTCCGCGGCGGCGGGCTTCGCCCCCTTCGCGTACGGCGCGATCGCCTGCACGAATCCCGCTCCCATCTCGGCGATCTGCCACCGTCGGAACTCGGGGATCCGCGTGAGGTCGTCCACCTCGCGCGGCAAGAGCCGCGCGACCGCCTCGAGCCGCTCGCGCGAGCAGAGCACGCCGGGGTCGAGCTCGAGCCGCGTCGCCGCCGCGTCCCGCACCGCCTTCAGCGCACCGACCTTGTGATCGAAGTCGGGGTCGCGGTCCCAGCGCGCCGTCTTCGGGAAGCGGGGGAGCTCCGCCTCGGGCACCTCGAGCCCGCGCCCGATCGCGGCGAGGATCGCATCGCCGGCGCGCTCGAGGATCCCGCGCGGCATCCCCTTCACCTTGCCCAGGGCGTCGCGGGTCCGCGGGGCGAGCCGCGCGAGCTCGAAGAGCGTCTCGTTCCCCACCACACGGAAGGTCGCCCGATCGAGCGCGAGCGCCGTCGCGTCACGCCACTGCACCACCTCGCGGAAGAGCGCGAGCTCGCGACGCGTGAGGTCACGCGCGCCCTTGATTCGCAGGAACGCCGCCGCCGGGTCCTCGGCCGCCCACCCGATCGTCTCGAGCCGCGCGAACTCCTCGGCCGCCCACGCGAGACGCCCCTTCGCCTCGAGCTCGGCGCGTAACACATCGCGTAGGCCGAGGAGATGCATCGTGTCCTGCGCGGCGTAATCGAGCATATCGGCCGTCAGCGGGCGCATCGACCAATCGGCGCGCTGATGCTTCTTGTCGAGCTTCAGCCCGAACGACCGCTCGAGCAGCGCCGCGAGTCCGAACGCCTTCAGTCCGAGGAGCTGCGCCGCGATGCGCGTGTCGAAGACGTTGCGCACCTGCCAGCCGTAATCCTGCCGCAGCAACCGCAGGTCGTAGTCCGCGTCGTGGAAGACGATCTCGACCGCGGGATCCTCGACCAACGCGCCGAGCCCCGCCGGCGTCGCGATCGGGAGCGGATCGATGATCGCGTGCGTCTCCCGCGTGGAGAGCTGGATCAGGTAGATGCGGTCGACGTAGCGATGGAAGCTCGCCCCCTCGGTGTCCAGCGCGAGGATCCCCGTCGTCCGGATCCCCGACAGCCACTGCTCGACGGCGGACGAGGAGTCGAGGTAGGTGGCGGAGGGCGCAGGGGTGGGCACGGATGAAATCTACACGCCTTGCCCCCGGGGGGCCGTCCGGCGACCATTCGCCGGACCCCGACTGGACCGATCCCTGACGAACGCTCCCTCCGCCGGCCCCAGCGCCGCCGAACAGACGACCGCCGCCCGCGTGGGCGCGGTCCTCTTCCGCAACCGCGGCTGGCTCCCCGTCCCCTTCCTGCTGATCCCGTTATTGGTCAGCAGCGGCCCCCTCACACGCGAGAACATCCTCGCCGGCGCCATCCTGATGGCCCTCGGCGAGGCGTGGCGCCTGTGGGGCGTCGCGACGGCGGGCACCGTCACCCGCCGCCGCTCCCGGAACGTCCAGACCCTCGTGGCGCACGGCCCCTTCGCCTGGAGCCGGAACCCGCTGTACGTCGGCAACTTCCTCATCTGGATGGGGGTCATCGCGCTCTCGGGCGTCCTCTGGTTCCTCCCCATCGCGGTCGCCCTCTTCGCCCTCGAGTACTTCTACATCGTGCGGTACGAGGAGGGGGTCCTCGAGAGCATCTTCGGGCAGACGTACCTCGACTACAAGGCGCGCACGCCGCGCTGGATCCCGCGGCCCCCGGCCGGCGGTTCCGCCGGCGAGTTCCGCTGGGCCGAGGCATGGAAGAGCGAGATCAGCACCTTCCTGCAGTACATCGCGATCATCGGCCTGCTCGTCTGGAAGTCGCGACTCGACTGAGTCGCCACCGCGCGGGTCGCGGTGCGGCGACCGGCTCGCACCACCGCGATGCCAGCCCGCACGATCGTCTCGAACGCACGAAGGGGGGCCGGCACGATGCCGGCCCCCCTCGTCACATCACGGCCCGCCGTCGCCGGCGGCGCGTGGGCTCAGCGCGTCGGCTTGCCGGGCTTCGGCTCCTTCTGGAACACCTCGCGATTGATCTGCACGTACTGCTTGAGGTTCCCCGGCACGTCCTCCTCGGGGAAGATCGCCGTCACCGGGCACTCCGGCTCGCAGGCACCGCAGTCGATGCACTCGTCCGGATTGATGTAGAGCTGCTCCGGCCCCTCGTAGATGCAATCCACGGGGCAGACGTCGACGCAGGACTTGTCCTTGGTGTTGATGCAGGCTTCGGTGATCACGTACGGCATGGGCGGTCCTCAACGCAGATGGGAGTTGGCAAAAGATAGAGGCCCGTCCGACCGCCCGACACCCCTCGTCGTCGCGACCGCTGGACAAGCCTCGCCCGCTCCCCTTAACTCCCCTCCGTGCGCCTCATCGTGAACGGCCGCCCGGTCGATGCCGACCCGCCCGGCCACCAGCCCCTCCTCGACTTCCTCCGCGACGTCTGCGGCCTCACCGGGACCAAGCGCGGCTGTGACCGCGGTGAATGCGGTGCCTGCACCGTGCTCGTCGACGGGGAGCCGACCCTCAGCTGCCTCGCCCTCGCCCACGGCTGCGCGGGCCAGACCGTCCAGACGGTCGAGGGACTCGGTGACGTCGAGGCCCCGCACGCGCTGCAAGACGCCTTCGTCGCGGAGGACGCTGCCCAGTGCGGCTTCTGCACGCCCGGCCAACTGATGGCCGCCGCCGCCCTCCTCGCCCGCGTCGCCGATCCGTCCGACGCCGAGGTGCGCGCCGCGCTCAGCGGGAACCTCTGCCGCTGCGGGACGCATCCGAAGATCGACCGCGCCGTCCGTCGCGCGGCGCAGGTGCTCCGCACCGGCGACGCCGCATGACCGAGCCGCGTCGCCGGTTCGTCAGCACGACCGTCGAGGTCGAGGGGCGCGTCGAGACGCGCGTGGTCGAGGTCCCCGCGGTCACGCTCACGCCCTGGGACGCGGACGCCGAGCTGACCCACGTCGGCGCCCGCGCCCGGCGCGTGGATGGCCTCCTCAAGACCGCCGGCCGCGCGCCGTACACCACCGACCTCGCTCGCCCGGGGATGGCGCACGCGGTCTTCGTGCGCGCCCAGGTGCCGCGCGGCCGCGTCACGGCGATCGACGTCACCGCCGCGCGCGCGATGCCCGGCGTGCTCGACGTCCTCCTCGGCGCCGACGTGCCCGCGCGCACCCGGCTCTTCACCCCCGAGGTCACCTACGCGGGCGCGCCGATCGCGGCGGTCTGCGCGGAGACGCTCGCGCAGGCCGAGGCCGCGGCGCGCGCGGTCCGGGTGACCATCGAACCGGGCGAGGCGGCGATCACCCCCGAGGCGGCGCTCGCGGGCGCGCCGGTGCGGCCCGGCCTCACGTCGAATCAATCGGGCGGCGCCCCGAAGGTCCGCCAGCGCGGCGATGTCGACGCCGCCCTCGCCACCGCCGACGTCGTCGTCACGCGCGAGGTCCGCACGCCCTGCGTCCTCCACAGCGCGATGGAGCCACACGCCGCCGTCGCCGAATGGTCGGGAGACCAACTCACGGTCTGGGAGAGCACGCAGGGCATCTACCGCGTGCGCGACGGACTCGCCAAAGCGCTCGGCCTCCCGGTGAACAGCGTGCGCGTGATCTGCGAGGCGATGGGCGGCGGCTTCGGTGCGAAGAACTACGCGGGGCCGCACACCTTCACCGCGGCGCTCCTCGCGCGCCGCCTGCGGCGCCCCGTCTCCTGTGTGCTCGACCGCGCGGGGGAGCAGATGGACAGCGGCAACCGCCCGAGCACCTGGCAGCGCATCACCATCGGCGCGCGCCGCGATGGCAGGTTGGTCGCGATCGACCTCGACGCGATCATCCCGCTCGGCATCGGCGGATGGGACGGCGGTCCGGGCGACCTCTTCCACGAGCTCTACGCCTGCCCGAACGTGCGGACGCGCGAGGCGTTCGTGTACACGAACACGGGGGCGATGGCGTCCTTCCGCGCGCCCGGGCACGCCGAGGGCGCGGTGGGGCTCGAGCTCACGCTGAACGCCATCGCGGCCGAGCTGGGGCTCGACCCGCTCGTGCTGCGCGAGCGGAACGTCGCGACGCGCGACCAGAAGCAGGACCGCCCGTACACCGGCAACCGGCTCGCCGAGTGCTACACCGAGGGCGCGCGCCGCATCGGCTGGTCGGAGCGCGCGGCGCGGACCGTGCGCACGGGACGGCTCCGGCGCGGCTTCGGCGTGGCGGCCCAGGTGTGGGGCACCGGCGGTGGTCCGCCGTCGTACGCGACCGTACGGCTCAACACCGACGGCACCGCTGACGTCCTCTCCGGCACCCAGGATCTCGGCACGGGGACGCGCACGATCCTCGCGCAGGTGGCTGCGGAATCGCTCGGACACCGGCTCGACGCGGTGCGCGCGATCATCGGCGACACCGCGACGGGGCCCTACTCGGGGAACTCGTGGGGCTCGATCACCGTCGCGTCGCTCACGCCCGCGGTGCGGATGGCCGCCGAGGAGGCGCGGCAGGGATTGCTCGAAGCGGCCGCCGGGATCCTCGACGTCGCCGTCGACGCGCTCGAGACGCGCGAGGGCCGCGTGCACGTGCGCGACACCGACCGGTCACTCG
>CAZGIE010000032.1:0-8418 GCA_964526485.1 uncultured Gemmatimonas sp.
GGACGCTGTGGTTCATCGCGCCGGACGGCGAACGCTCGGCCTGCACCCCCTGGTGGCCGGGGAGGTCGATCCGTACTGGGGGCGGGACCTCGGCTTCTACTGGGCGTGGCTGCCGTTTGAGCACTGGATCGCAGGGCAGGTTGGAGTGATCTGGCTGACGGTGACCCTCCTGACGGCGTTCGCCTACGTGCTGACGCCGAGCGTCCGCGTGTCGCGCGCCGGGCTGCGCCTCGCGCCGTGGGCCCGACGGCACCTCGGCCTATTGCTCGCCTTCGGGGTGCTCCTCATGGGCTGGCGCTGGCGGCTCGAGCGATTCGATCTGTTGGTGGCGGACGTGGAAGCCTTCGGCCTCCTCGCGCATCGCGTGCAGGGCCCCGCTCTCGCGCTGCTCGCCTGGGCGGCGTGGCCGCTCGCCGCACTGTTGGCGATTGCGGCATGGCACGCGCGCGTCGGGCTCGCCGGGGCGGTCGCGATCCTGCTCCTCGTCGCCGGTCCCGTGGTACAGTGGCTCCTGCCGCTGGCCGCCGGGCGGCAGCTCGCGGCGTCGGAACGTACGGCGCGCGACGCGTCTTACCGCGCCGCGGCGGCGCGATATGGGGCGCGCCAGCTGGAGGATTCGACGCGTCTCTTCCTCGCCTCGCAACCGGTCGGCGACGGCGTCCTGGGGCCCGCGTCGTCGCCGAGGATGGATACCCCGCTGATCGACGTCGATGCCGGTCGATACGCGCTCGTAGAGGATTCGACGATCGGTGCCGTGGGGCCACGGTTCGAGGGCCTCCCGCGCCGCGTGGTGCTCGCGTGGGCCGTGCGGGCGCCCGGTCTGCTCCGCCGCGACGTCGCGTCGGGGGCACGAATCGTGGCGCCCCGAGATCCCCTCGAGCGCCTGCAGCGCATCGCGCCGTTCCTGGCGCCGCTCGGGGGGGCACGCTGGCTGTCGGACTCGTTCCCGGGCCCGCGATGGGCGATCGATGTGGTGGTGCCCGCCCAGCGATTCCCGATGGTGGGAGCGATCTCTATGGGGCAGGGGGCGGCGCGGTACGCGCGGCGGGCGGGGGTGGCGTACGTGGACGCCCGCACGGGCGCCGTCAGCATCGCATGGCCCTCGGCGCCGGACCCCCTCCTGCGCGCGTGGCTCGCCCTCGACCCCGCGCTTCTCCGCGGTCCGATCACCTTGAGTGCGGCGGAGGCGCGGCTCTGGGCCGGTGCGCCCGCGAGTCCCGGCGCGTCGACCGACGTCAGCGACCGTGATGCCGCGCTGCGCGCGATCTACGACACACTCGTCGCCGCGCGACGACGCGGCGACGGACGCGCGGCGGTCGAGGCCGAAGGGCGCCTCGGGCGCCTGCTCGGCGCGGTCCGCTGACCCTCTGCCCCGGCCCGCGGCGCCCGGCTATCTTGCGGCGTCGGTCCTTACCTCCCCCTTGGAGCGGCTGTGAATCTTCACGAATATCAGGCGAAGGAGATCCTTCGCGCGCACGGCGTGCATATCCCGCCGGGTCGGGTGGCGACGTCCCCCGACGAGGCCGAGGCCATCGCCCGCGAGTACGGCACCGCGGTGATGGTGAAGGCGCAGGTCCACGCCGGCGGGCGCGGCAAGGCCGGCGGCGTCAAGTTCTGCAAGACCCCGGCCGACGCGAAGGAGAAGGCGTCGGCGATCCTCGGGATGTCGATCAAGGGACTCACGGTCGAGAAGGTGCTCGTGACCGTGGCCGCCGACATCGGGACCGAGGCCTACGTCGGCATCATCGTCGACCGCGCGACCAAGAAGCCGGTCTTCATGGTCTCCGCCGCCGGCGGCATCGACATCGAGGAGGTGGCCGCCACCACGCCGGAGAAGATCCTCTACGTCCCGGTGGACGTCCGGTACGGTCTGCCGACGTACGATGCGATGCGAATGGGCTTCTTCCTGTATCAGGACGTGAAGCTCGCGCGCGGCGCCGCGAAGATCATGCAGCAGCTCTATGCCGCCTTCATGGCGAGCGGCTGCTCGCTGGCCGAGATCAACCCGCTCGTCGTCACGCCGCAGGGCGAGCTCGTCGCGGTCGACGGCAAGATGGTGATCGACGATAATGAGCTCGACCGGCGGCCGGAGATCGCGGCCCTTCGCGACGAGAGCAGCGAGGAGCCGTCCGAGGTGGACGCCCGGAATGCG
The DNA here is from genome assembly GCA_964526485.1 of uncultured Gemmatimonas sp. Lineage (GTDB taxonomy): Bacteria > Gemmatimonadota > Gemmatimonadetes > Gemmatimonadales > Gemmatimonadaceae > Pseudogemmatithrix. The sequence goes on from CAZGIE010000032.1 coordinate 2,153, forward strand.
AACCTCACCTTCATCAAGCTCGATGGGAACGTCGGCTGCGTGGTGAACGGCGCCGGCCTCGCGATGGCCACGATGGACCTGGTGAAGTACTACGGCGGTGAGCCGGCGAACTTCCTCGACATCGGTGGCTCGTCGAATCCGGAGAAGGTGGTCAACGCGCTCCGGATCATCACCGCCGACCCGAACGTGAAGGCGATCCTGTTCAACATCTTCGGCGGCATCACCCGCACCGACGACGTCGCCAACGGCATCGTGACGGCGACCAAGGCGAACCCGCTGAAGGTGCCCATCGTCATCCGCCTCACCGGCACCAACGAGGAGATCGCGATGCAGATCCTGCAGGAGAACGGGTTCACGGCCTCCAGCGACATGGACACCGCCGTGCAGCAGGCCGTGGCGCTCGCCAAGGGAGGGAAGTGAGATGAGCGTCTTCATCGACCAGAACACCAAACTCGTCATCCAGGGCATCACGGGCCGTGACGGCTCGTTCCATGCCAAGCAGATGATCGAGTACGGCACGCAGGTCGTCGCCGGCGTCACGCCGGGCAAGGGCGGCCAGACGTTCGAGGGCACGGTGCCGATCTTCAACACCGTGATGGACGCGGTGCAGGCGACCGGCGCGAACACGAGCGTCATCTACGTGCCGCCGCCGTTCGCGGCCGACGCGATCATGGAGGCCGCCGCCGCGGGCGTCTCGCTGGTGGTCTGCATCACCGAGGGCGTCCCCGTCCTCGACATGACGAAGGTCTACCCCTTCGTGAAGGAGCGCGGCGTCCGGCTCATCGGTCCGAACTGCCCGGGGCTCATCACGCCGGGCGAATCGAAGGTCGGCATCATCCCGGGCCGCATCTGCACCCCGGGCCCCGTGGGCGTGGTCTCGCGCTCCGGGACGCTGACGTACGAGGTGGTGTATCAGCTCACCCGCGCCGGCATCGGCCAGACGACCTGCGTCGGCATCGGCGGCGACCCGATCAACGGCACCAACTTCATCGACTGCCTCGCGGCCTTCGAGAAGGACCCGAAGACCAAGGCGATCGCGATGATGGGCGAGATCGGCGGCACCGACGAGCAGGAGGCCGCCGAGTACGTCAAGACGCACATGACCAAGCCGGTCGTGGGCTTCATCGCCGGGCAGACCGCCCCGCCGGGCCGCCGGATGGGCCACGCCGGGGCGATCATCTCGGGGTCCTCGGGCACCGCGGCCGAGAAGCTCGAAGCCTTCGCCGCGGCCGGGATGGGGATCGCCAAGCGCCCGATCGACTTCGTGGAACTCATCAAGGCGCGCCTGTAGTTCATCCGATGGAGCGGGCCGTCGGCCCCTCCGCTCACCTCTTCACTTCCGCCGTCACCATGGCTCTCGACTACACGTTCTCGATCATCAAGCCCGACGCCTTCTCCACCGGGAAGACGGGGAAGATCCTCGCGCATCTCGAGGCGCAGGGGTTCACCCTCAAGGCCGCCCGGGTGCTGCAGATGTCCCGTAAGCAGGCCGAGGAGTTCTACGGTGTCCATCGCGGTCGTCCGTTCTTCGGCGAGCTCGTCGAGTTCATGAGCTCGGGCCCCTGCATGCCGTTCATCGTCGGGAAGGCGGACGCGGTGCCCGCGCTCCGCGACGCGATCGGCGCGACGGATCCCGCCGAGGCGGCGGCCGGGACGGTGCGGAAGCTCTACGCCGAGTCGAAGGGGCGGAACGCGATCCACGCCTCGGATTCCGACGAGAACGCGGTGCGGGAGAGCCGCTTCTTCTTCGCCGAGGCGGACCTCGCCTGAGGGCGCCGGCGGGGGGTTCGTAAGTCGCTGTCCGGATTGACTTTGGGCCCTTGCTTCGGCGGGGCCCTTCGTCTATGCTTCATAGCTATGCTGTCGTACTCCCTCCGCGAGCTGGCGCAGGGGGCGATCCCGGTCGATTCGGCCCTCGCCCCCGATGATGCGGTTTGGGAGGACGGCGACATCCGTCCTGCGGGGGGCGTCCGGGTGACCGGGCGGCTGAGCGGGGCGGGGACCGGGCGGTACTATTTCAGCGGCGCGTTCGAAGGGACCGCCGCCGGGGAATGCCGCCGGTGTCTGGTGCCGGTGCGTGGTGCGGTGCAGGGCGACCTGCACGTGCTGTTCGCCGACGCTGACGACGAGAATGCGGACGAACCCGACGTCTATCCGCTGAGTGAGGGCGGGACGTCGATCGACCTGCGGCCTGTGGTCCGCGAGCAGTGGCTCTTGGAAGCGCCGTCCTTGCCGCTCTGCCGTCCCGATTGCCTCGGGTTCTGCCGTGTCTGCGGGGCGGATCGCAACCTCGGCCCCTGCGGCTGTTCCTCACCCACCGTCTGACCTTTCACCGCGAGCAGGTTCTCCGATGGCCGTCCCGAAGCGCCGTACCTCCAAGCGTAAGAAGCGCGCCCGCAACACGCACAAGGTCGCTCCGAAGATCAACATCCAGGCCTGCACGAAGTGCGGGGCGATGAAGCGTCCGCACCACGTCTGTGAGGAGTGCGGGTTCTACGCCGGCGCGCAGCGAGTCGCGGCCCGTAGCGCCTGACCATGGCGCGGATCGCCCTGGACGCGATGGGGGGCGACCACGCCCCTGAGGCCCCGGTCGCGGCGGCCCTGCTCGCCCTCCAGGAGCTCGATCCCGCGCATCAGCTGCAGCTCGTCGGCCGGATCGCCGAGATCCGCGCCGTTCTCGATCGCCAGCTCGTCGACGCCTCGCCGCTCGTGCGGGCGGCGGCCGAGCGGCTCGTCCTGATCGACGCCACCGAGGTCGTCGAGATGACGGACAAGCCCTCCGTCGCGGTGCGAGGCAAGCCGAACTCCTCGATGGCCGTCGGGCTCCGCCTGCAGGCCGAGGGCGCGTCCGATGCGTTCGTCTCGGCCGGGAACACCGGCGCGCAGATGGCCGCGTCGACTTTCATCCTCCGACTGCACGCCGGCCTCTCGCGTCCCGCGATCGGGACCGTGCTCCCCACCGCCGGCCAACCGGTGGTGGTGCTCGACGCCGGCGCCAACGTCGATTGCGCCGCCGCCGAGCTCGTGCAGTTCGCCCGGCTCGGGCATGTCTACGCCCGCGACATCCTCGGGCGCTCGAACCCCGCCGTCGGCCTCCTCTCGATCGGTGAGGAGGCGGAGAAGGGGAACGCCGCGGTGAAGGAGGCGCATCAGCTCCTGCTCGGCGCCGGCCTCCACTTCATCGGCAACGTCGAGGGGCGCGACATCCCCGCCGGCCGGTGCGACCGCGGCCCCATCGACGTCGTCGTCTGCGACGGCTTCACGGGCAACGTGCTGCTCAAACTCTACGAAGGGGTCGCCCCCATGATCTTCGGCCTCCTCGCCGGCGCAGGAGTCCCGAAGGAGCAGCTGAAGCAGGCGCTTGGCCTCTTGGACTACGCGAAGTACGGCGGGGCGCCACTCCTCGGGGTGAAGGGCGTGAGCATCATCTGCCACGGGAAGAGCAGCCCCGAAGCCATCAAGAACGGTGTGCTCGTCGGGCTCCGGGCGTTCGAGTCGCAGATGAGCCAGAACATCGGGGCCCAGCTCGGCGCATGAAGCGACCCATCGCGATGTTCACCGGGACGGGCCACGCCGTGCCGCGCCGCGCCCTGACGAACGATGAGTTCGCGGCGATGGGGATCGAGACCTCCGACGAGTGGATCCGTGAGCGCACCGGGATCCGTCAGCGCTACATCGCCGGTGATGGCGAGACCCTGACGTCCCTCGTGACCGAGGCCGCCCGGCAGGCCATGGCCGACGCCGGCGTCCATGCCGGCGAGCTCGATGCGATCATCCTCGGGACGGTCAGCCCGGACCGCCTGATGCCCGCCACCGCGGTGGAGGTCCAGGCGGCGCTCGGGGCCAGCCGCGCCGTCGCCTTCGACCTCGGGGCCGCCTGCTCCGGCTGGCTCTACTCCGCGCAGGTGGCGGAGGGATTGATGGCGACGGGGCAGTACGAGACCATCCTCGTCATCGGCGGCGAGGTCCTCTCGCGGATCGTGAACTGGAAGGACCGCAACACCTGTGTCCTCTTCGGCGACGGCGCCGGCGCGACGATCGTCCGGCGCAGCACCAAGGGGCGCGGCATCCTCTCGGCCTACATGCGCTCCGACGGAAACCTCGCGGACCTGCTGCATCGGCCGAAGGGCGGGGGGTGCTTCCCGATGTCCGACGCCGTGCTCGCCGAAGGCTCGCATTACATCCAGATGAGCGGGCGCGAGGTGTTCAAGCATGCGGTGCGCTCGATGGCCGACGCCGCCGACCGCGCGCTCGACGGAGCGAAGCTCTCGGGCACCGACGTCGATCTCATGATCCCGCATCAGGCGAACATCCGGATCATCGAGGCGACCGCGAAGCATGCGAACATCCCGATGGAGAAGGTCTTCGTGAACGTCGATCGCTACGGGAACACGTCGGCCGCGTCGATCCCCATCGCGCTCGACGAGGCCCGTCGAATGGGCCGGATCGTCGACGGCTCGACCGTGCTATTCGCCGCCTTCGGCGCCGGCTTCACCTGGGGTTCGATGGTCGTCCGGTTCTGAGCGCGATGTATTTCCTCCTCTTCCCCGGACAGGGCTCCCAGAAGCCCGGCATGGCGCAGGACCTCGTCGCAGCCTTCCCGGCCGCGGCCGACGTCTTCGCGCGCGTCGATGCCGCGCTCGGCGTCCCGCTGACGACGCTCTGCGCCGAGGGGCCCGCGGAGCAACTCACGGAGACGCGGAACGCGCAGCCGGCGCTGCTCGCGCACGGCGCCGCCGTGTGGGCCCTCGTCGGAACGCATCTGGCGGGCCGCGTCCACGGCGCCGCCGGACATTCGCTCGGCGAATTCACGGCCTACCACGCCGCCGGCGCGCTCTCGCTCGAGGACGCGGTCCGTCTGGTGCGGCGACGCGGCGAGTTGATGTTCGAGACCGGCGTGCAGGTACCGGGGGCCATGGCGGCGATCCTCGGGGAGCTCTCCCGCCCGATCGAGGCCCTCTGTGCGGAGGCGGCCGCGGTCGGCGTCTGCGTTCCCGCCAACTTCAACGCCGTCGAGCAGGTCGTCATCTCGGGCGAGGTCGCGGCCGTCGAGGCGGCGATGGAGCTCGCGAAGGCCGCGGGGGCCAAGCGCGCGATCCGACTCCCGGTGAGCGGCGCCTTTCACAGCCCGCTGATGGAGCCCGCGGTCGCCGGCCTCGGCGCGGCCCTCGATGATGCGGCCTGGCGCGACCCGCAGGTCCCCGTCTGGAGCAACGTCACCACCGAACCGGTCGCGACCGCCGCCGAGGCGCGACCGCTCCTGCTGCGCCAGCTCACGGCGCCCGTTCGGTGGGTCGAGCTCATCCGTGGCGTGGCCGCGCGGCACCCCGGGACGACGTTCGTGGAGATGGGCCCCGGGGCCGTGCTCTCGGGGCTCGTGAAGCGCCTCGCGCCGGACTGCGCGACCCGGACCTGCGGCACCGTCGCCGAGGTCGAGGCCCTCCTCGCCGGCTGACCCCCCTCCCACCGTCCCCGACATGTACGCCATCGATCTCACCGGGCGCGTCGCCCTCGTCACCGGCTCCACCCGTGGCATCGGGCGTGCCATCGCCGAGGCGCTCACGGCCGCCGGGGCACAGGTCGCGATCGTCGGCCGGGATGCCGCGAAGGCCGAGGCCGTCGCGGCCGAGATCGGCGGTGGGGCGAAGGGCTTCGGGTGTGACATCGGGGACGCGACCGCGGTGACCGCGCTCGTGGAGGCGGTGGAGGGGGCGTTCGGCGCCTGCGACATCCTCGTCAACAACGCCGGCATCACGAAGGACAACCTGATGCTCCGGATGAAGGACGAGGACTGGGACGCGGTGCTCGACACCAACCTGAAGGCCGCGTTCGTCGCCATCCGGGCGGTGCAGCGCGGGATGATGAAGCGCCGCTGGGGCCGGATCATCAACATCGCGTCGGTCGTGGGCCTCATGGGGAACAAGGGGCAGGCGAACTACGCCGCCAGCAAGGCGGGCCTGATCGGGCTGTCCAAGTCGGTGGCCAAGGAGTTGGCCTCTCGGAACATCCTCTGCAACGTCGTCGCGCCCGGCTTCATCCGGACGGACATGACGGACGCGATGGCGCCGGCGGCGGTCGAGGCGCTCTCCGCGGCGATCCCGCTGGAGCGGCTCGGGACCCCGGCCGACGTGGCCGGGGTGGTGGCCTTCCTCGCCTCCGACCGGGCGGCCTACCTGACCGGGCAGGTGATCCCGGTGGACGGCGGCCTCGTCATGTGAGTCCCGGCGGGGGTCCCTGTGACCTCCGCTCGCGCGCGCGCGTTTTAT
>CAZGIE010000032.1:8428-8637 GCA_964526485.1 uncultured Gemmatimonas sp.
TACCGGGGCGGGCGCGGACGCCCGCCCGGCCCACGCTGTCCCACCCATATGGAGCCCCACGCATGGCCGACCATTCCGCGAAGATCAAGGACATCATCGAGAAGGAGCTGGGCGTCGAGCGCGACAAGCTGACCGACGGCGCGAGCTTCATCGAGGACCTCGGTGCCGACTCGCTCGACATCGTCGAGCTGGTCATGGCGTTCGAGAAG
>CAZGIE010000032.1:8732-15388 GCA_964526485.1 uncultured Gemmatimonas sp.
CAATATCGACATCCCCGACGAGGACGCGGAGAAGCTCCGCACGGTCGGCGATGCCATCACGTATCTCAACGCCAAGATCGGCGGCTGAGATGGGATCCTTGAAGCGCCGAGTGGTCATCACGGGCGCCGGGTGCGTGTCGTCGGTGGGCAACGACGTCGCGACCACCTGGCAGGCCCTCCTCGACGGGCGGTCGGGCGGCGCGCCGATCACCCGGTTCGACGCCTCGGCCTTCAAGGTCCGCTTCGCCCATGAGGTGAAGGGGTTCGATGTCGGCCAGTACATGGACCGCAAGGAGGCGAAGCGCGCAGACCTGTACACCCAGTACGCGATGGCGGCCGCGGTGCAGGCGATGCACGACGCGGGCTTCGGGGGCGGGGCAGGCTACGTCCCCGAGCGCACCGGGGTGATCATCGGCTCCGGGATCGGTGGCATCGGGACGTTCGAGGAGCAGCACACCACGCTGCTGCAGAGCGGCCCGGGTCGCATCTCGCCCTTCTTCATCCCGATGTTCATCGGCGACATCGCGGCGGGCACCGTCTCGATGCGGTTCCAGGCCAAGGGGCCGAACTACGCCACGCAGTCGGCCTGCGCCTCCAGCGCGCACGCCATCGGGGACGCCTTCCGGCTGATCGCGTATGGCGACGCCGACGTGATGATCGCCGGCGGGGCCGAGGCGGCCGTGACGCCGATGGCGATCGGCGGGTTCGGCAACATGCAGGCCCTCTCGACCCGGAACGATTCTCCGGAGACGGCGTCGCGCCCCTTCGACCAGACCCGCGACGGGTTCGTGCTCGGTGAAGGGTCGGCGTGCGTGGTGCTCGAGGAGCTCGAGCATGCGCGCGCCCGCGGTGCGCAGATCTACTGCGAGATCGTCGGGTACGGCGCCTCCGGTGACGCGTATCACCTGACCGGGCAGCCGGAGGACCACGAGGGACTCCAGCGTGCGATGCGCCGCGCCCTCGAGGACGGCGGGCTCTCGCCGGCCGATGTGCAGTACATCAACGCGCACGGCACGTCGACGCCGCTCAACGACCCGAACGAGATCCGCGCGATCCGCAAGGTCTTCGGGCCGTCTGCGACCGGGCTCAACGTGAGCTCCACGAAGTCGTGCACCGGCCACATGCTCGGCGCGGCCGGCGCCATCGAGGCGATCGTCTCCGCGCTCGTGATCCGGCACGGGATCATCCCGCCGACGATCAACCTCACGACGCCGGATCCGGAATGCGACCTCGACTGCACCGCGAACACCGCGGTCCGTCGCGAGGTGCATGCGGTGCTGAGTAACTCCTCGGGGTTCGGCGGGCACAACGCCAGCCTCGCGCTGCGACGCCTGGTCGGCTGACGCGATGCCCACGGCGGCCGCGCTGACGATCCCGTTCGAGCGCATCGCCGACCCCGCGGTGCGCGCCATCGCGGCACGCGTCGCGGAGGGGCGTCGGCTCGACGGCCGCGACGCGGCCACGCTCTACCGCACGCCCGACCTCACCGGGCTCGGTCTGCTCGCCGATGCGGTCAACCGCGCGAAGCATGGCGACGTCGTCACCTTCGCGTCGAACCAGCACATCAACCCGACGAACATCTGCACGCTCCGGACGACGTGCGTGTTCTGCGGCTACGCCCGACTGCCCAAGGAAGCCGGCGCCTACCGCTACACCCTCGAACAGGTGCTCGAGGAGGCCCGGACCGGCAATCAGGGGATGACGAAGGAGTTCCACATCGTCGGCGGGCTCGACATGAAGGCTGGCCTCGAGTACTACACGACGATGTTCCGGGCGCTCAAGGCGGAGCTCCCGCATGTGCACATCAAGGCGCTGACCGCCGTCGAGATCGCGCATATCGCGCGCATCGAGAAGCGGTCGTGGGCCGAGGTGCTGACCGAACTCAAGGCCGCCGGCCTCGACACGATGCCCGGGGGCGGGGCGGAGACCTTCAGCGCCGCCGTCCGCGAGGAGATCGCGAACAAGAAGCTGGGCGCCGCGGACTACATCGGCGTGCATCGGACCGCCCACGGCCTCGGGATCCGCTCGAACTGCACCATGCTCTACGGGCACGTCGAGACGATCCAGGACCGTGTCGAGCACCTGCAGATGCTGCGCGACCTCCAGGATGAGACCGGGGGCTTCCTCGCGTTCATCCCGCTCGCCTACCATCCCGACGACAACGAGCTCGGGGCCCGACTCGGGCGCCGCGGGACGGCGACCTCCGGCGTCGAGGACCTCAAGATGCTCGCCGTCGGGCGACTCTTCCTCGACAACTTCGCGCACGTGAAGAGTCACTGGATCATGGTGGGCACGGCACTCTCGCAGATCGCGCTGCACTACGGGGTCAACGACCTCGAAGGGACCGTCGTCCGCGAGAAGATCTACCACGCGGTGGGCGCGAAGACCCAGCAGGCGATGTCCCTGCCCGAGCTCCTCGGCCTGATCCGCGGGGCGGGGAAGATCCCCGCCGAGCGCGACAGCTTCTACAACGTCATCCGGACCTTCGACGACGCCGTGGAGGCCGCCTGATGCGCGTGGGCCGGATCCCGTACATCAACACCTACCCGGTGTACGGTGGCATCGACCGCGGGCTGGTGCCCCTCGAGGCCGAGCTCGTCGACGGCGTCCCGACGGCGCTCAACGCCTTGATGGCCCGCGGGGCGCTCGACGTCTCGGTGGTCTCCGCCGTCGAGTACGCCCGCGACGCCGAGCGGTATCTGCTCCTGCCCGAGCTCGCGATCTCCTGCGATGGGCCGGTTCGCTCGGTGATGCTCTTCTCGAGCCGCCCGGCGTCGGAACTCGACGGGGCCCGGGTGCTGGTGAGCCGCAGCTCGATGACGTCCGTGCACCTGCTGGAGCTGCTCTTCGAGCACGTCTGGCGCGCCCAGCCGGTCTTCGTCCCCGGGGATGCGGAGGCGGAGGCGCTCGCGCGTGACGGCGCGGCCGCCTGCGAGGCCCGGCTCGTGATCGGCGACGCCGCGCTCATGCTCCAGGCGGCCGGCCATCCCGTCGCGGAAGCGCATGGCCGCGCCTATCCGTTCGTCTACGATCTGGGCGCCGAGTGGCGCGACTGGACCGGCCTTCCCTTCGTCTTCGCCGTGTGGGTGGCCCAGCGGAGCACGCCGGTCCGCGAGGCGCTCGCCGTCCACGCCTCGCTGATCCAGTCGCGCGACTGGGGGCTCGCACACCTCGACACGCTCGCGGCGCAGGCCGCCACCGCGACCGGGGTCCCGGTCCGCGATTGCCGGCGCTACTTCGATGGGCTCGATTGGCGCCTCTCGCTGCGCGACCTCGAGGGTCTCAGCGAGTTCTTCCGCCGACTCGCCCTCGCCGGGCGTGTGCCGCGCGGGACCCTCGCCTTCCTGCCCGCCGCCCGCACGGGCACCTGACCGACTCCACCGACCCGTCCTCCCATGTCGCTCGAATCGGACCTCCTCGACTTCTACACGCGCGCCCCGCTCCTCGAGCTCGGCGCCGCCGCTGATGCCGTCCGTCGCCGGCTCCATCCGGATCCCGTCGTCACGTACATCGTCGACCGGAACATCAATTACACGAACGTCTGCGTCGCCGACTGCGGCTTCTGCGCCTTCTACCGGCGCCCCAAGGACGCGGAGGGGTGGACGCTCAGCTACGAGCAGATCGGCGCCAAGATCGACGAGGTGAAGGCGCTCGGCGGCGTGCAGATCCTCATTCAGGGGGGGCACAATCCCTACATCCCCTTCGAGTGGTATCTGGAACTGCTGCGCTACATCAAGCGGCACCATCCGATCCACGTGCACGGGTTCTCGCCGAGCGAGGTCGATTTCTGGGCTACGCTCTACCGGATGGACGCACGGACCGTCATCCAGGAGCTCGTGAAGGCGGGGCTCGATTCCATCCCTGGCGGCGGCGGCGAGATCCTCGTCCAGCGGGTACGGGACAACGTCGCGAAGAAGAAGGCGGGGGCCGACCGGTGGCTCGAGGTCATGGAGATCGCCCATCAGGAGGGGCTCCGGACCTCGTGCACGATGATGTACGGCATCGGCGAGACGATGGCCGAGCGCGTCGAGCACCTCCTGCGACTGAAGGCGCTCCAGGACCGCACGAAGGGGTTCACCGCCTTCATCTGCTGGCCGCTGCAGCCGGAGAACACGCCCGAGATGAGCCACATGCCGAAGACCGATGCGGTGGAGTACCTCCGCACGACGGCCTTCGCGCGCACCGTCGTCGACAACATCCCGAACATCCAGGCGAGCTGGGTGACGATGGGGATGAAGGTCGGTCAGACGGCGCTGCACTACGGGTGCAACGATTTCGGGTCGCTGATGTTGGAGGAGAACGTCGTCTCCGCGGCGAACACGACGTATCGGACCACGATCGACGAGATGGAGCGGTTGATCACCGAGGCGGGGTTCACCCCGCGTCGGCGCCGGCAGGACTACTCGTTGATCCCGCTCGCCCCCGCGCCGGCGGCCGCGTGACCCTCGGCATCCGTGTCGGGATCGGGTACGACTCGCACCGCTTCGTCGAGGGGCATGGCGTGCTCCTCGGCGGCGTCCTGATCCCGGCCACGGTGCGCTGCACGGGCCACAGCGACGCCGACGCCGTCTGCCATGCGCTCACCGACGCTCTCCTCGGCGCCGCAGGCCTCGGCGACATCGGCGAGATGTTCCCGGACACCGCCGCCGAGAACAAGGACCGCGACAGCCTCGAGATGTTGCGCCTGGCGGTGGCGCGGATCCGCGCCGCCGGTTGGGCGCCGGCGCAGGCCGACCTCACCGTCATCGCCGAGACGCCGAAGATCGGCCCGCATCGCCCGGCCATCCGCGAACGCCTCGCCGAGACCATCGGCGTCGCCCCGTCCGAGATCATGGTGAAGGGGAAGACGAACGAACGGATGGGGTGGGTCGGTCGCGGTGAGGGGATCGCGGTCATCGCCGTCGCCACCCTCGTGCGGTCCGAGGGCTAGTGGAGGCGCTCCTCGCCTGGGTCGCCGAGATCCCGTTGGGCGTCGTCTACCTCCTGACCTTCCTCACCGCCGTCGCCGAAGGGCTCCTCCCCGTCGTGCCGGGCGACGTCGTCGCCGCGCTCCTCGCCTTCATCGCGGCTCGCTCGGGTGGCACCCTCGCGCTCACCGCCGCGCTCGTGACGGTCGGGAGCGTGAGCGGCGCTCTGGGCATGTGGTGGCTCGGTCGGCGCTACGGCGCCGCGTGGCTCGCCGCGCAGGTCGATCGACTGGGGTTCCATCGCACCGGCGGCGGGATGGAGGCGGCGGAGGCGCGCGTCGAGGCGGCGTATCGCCGCTTCGGCTGGACGGCCCTCTTCGCGAGCCGACTCGTCCCCGGCATCCGGGCGGTCGCCCCAGCGGCGGCGGGGGCGCTCCGGATTCCCTTCTGGGAGGTCGCGGCCCTCTTCACCGCGGCCTCCGCCATCTGGTACGGCCTGATCGTCTGGGTCGCCTTCCAGGTCGGGAGCGACTGGGCGTCGGTCCGTCTCCGGCTCGAGGGCATTCTCCGCGACGTGGGTGGGGTCGCCGCCCTCGCCTTCCTCGCGCTCGGCCTCGCCTTCTGGTTCTGGCGCCGCCGGCGGCGGCGGGCGTGACCGCCGGTCCCGCCGATCCGGGTCGCGCCTTCCTCCTCGAGCGCTTCGAGGAGTTCCTGCTGCTGGAGCAGGGCGCCAGCCGCCGCACGATCTCCGCGTACCGAACCGACCTGACCCGCCTGGCGGAGTGGGCGACGGGTCACGGGGTGGCCGGGCCCGCAGGGCTCACCGCGGCGCACCTCCGTGAGTTCGTCTACCACCTCAAGGACGCAGGGCTCGCGCCGAGCAGCATGCGCCGAGCAATCTCCTCGCTGCGGACCTGGTACCGGTTCCTCCTCGCCGAGGGGGTCGTGGCCGTCGATCCGAGCGAGCGCCTGGAGGCGCCGCGACGGTGGCGGGCGCTCCCGGACGTGCTGACGGCCGCAGAGGTCGATCGGCTCATCGGCGCGGTCGAACTGGAGGAGCCGTTCTGCTTCCGCGACCGGGCGATGCTCGAGCTCGCGTATTCCGCCGGACTGCGGGTCAGCGAGTGGACCGGACTCGGCGTGGCGGACGTGGCCCTCGACGCGATGGTGGTCCGAGTGTTCGGAAAGGGCGGGAAGGAGCGCCTCGTCCCGATCGGTCGGCAGGCGGCGGGGGCGGTCGCCGTCTACCTGCGGGAGCTCCGGCCGAGGCTGGAGCGGGGGGAGGGGCAGGGGCGGATCTTTCTGAACGCGCGGGGCCGTCCACTCTCCCGGATGGGGGCGTGGGGGATCCTCCGGAAGTACGTCGAGGCTGCCGGTATCACAAAAACTGTGACTCCACACACCCTCCGACACAGCTTCGCGACGCACCTGCTGGAGGGGGGGGCGGACCTCCGGGCGGTGCAGGAGATGCTCGGACACGCGGATATCTCGACGACCCAGGTCTACACCCACGTCGATCGCGAGCACCTCCGGCAGGTACACCGCCAGCACCACCCCCGCGGATAGCCACAAAGGGCGGCGGTGGCGGGGCGCGAGATTCGGCCTCGAGTTCCGTCTTGTCTGACGGTCCATCCGGCCTAGATTTCCTTGGCGTGGATTTTGCGTCCGCGCGGCCCCTTCCGGTGAGCGTCCCATGAGCGTCCTCGCCGTCATCCCAGCTCGGCTGGGGGCCACCCGTCTCCCCCACAA
>CAZGIE010000033.1:0-14211 GCA_964526485.1 uncultured Gemmatimonas sp.
CGGTGATATCTGGCTGCATTTTCTCGACGGTGAAGACGCTCCCGCCGTCGGTCATCACACGGCCGGCGGCGCGCACGACGGCGAAGGCGGTCTGGAGGTTGAGCCGGAGCGTCTCGGCGAGCTCCGCCTCGCTCGTGAGGTGCGCGGGCTTGAGGAGGATGGAACCGACGGCGTTCACGACGCCGGCGACGCGTCCGTGGCGTTCGCGCGCGCCGGCGAGCAACGCCTCGACGGCGGCGAAGTCGGAGGCCTCGACGGTCTGGGCGGTGGCGCTGAGCTCGTCGGCGAGCGGCTGGAGGCGGTCGAGGGTGCGGCCGGCGAGGACGAGCGAGGCGCCGTCGGCAGCGAGGGCACGGGCGATGGGGGCGCCGAGGCCCCCGGCGGCGCCGAGGATGACGAAGGCGCCGGATTGCTGAAGGGAGGAGGCCATGCGCGAGGAACGGGTGGTGCCGGCACGGGGTTCCTGCCGTTCGCGTCAGCGCGTCGATCGCCGCCGGGGCCCGAAACGGGAGCGGGCCCGCCGCGCCGATGCGCGACGGGCCCGCTCGAAGCGACCGCGACAGGACTCGAACCTGTGACCCGGTGATTAACAGTCACCTGCTCTACCAGCTGAGCTACGCGGCCAGAATCGGGAAAGCTAGTTGGCGCTCGGGGGGGCTTCAACCCTCGACGAGCCTTGGATCGGCTAGGCGCCCCCGGGGGGGACCAGCAGCGGCGCGAGAAACCGCCCCGTGTGCGAGGCCGCCACCTCGACGATCTCCTCCGGGGGCCCCATCGCCACGACCTGCCCCCCGCCGCTCCCCCCCTCGGGGCCGAGATCCACGATCCAGTCGGCGCGCTTGATCACGTCGAGGTTGTGCTCGATCAGCACCACCGTGTGCCCCGCGTCCACCAGCCGGTCGAGCACCGCGCAGAGCACCTCGATGTCGCGCGGATGGAGCCCCGTCGTCGGTTCGTCGAGCAGGTAGAGCTTCCGCCCGCGCGACTTCGCGGCGGTGATCAGCTCGCGCGCGATCTTGAGGCGCTGGGCTTCGCCGCCGGAGAGCGTGGTCGCGGGCTGTCCGAGGCGCAGGTAGCCGAGCCCCACCTGCTGCACCTGCCAGAGGGCCTGGCCGAGCTTCTCCTCGTGCGGGAAGAAGCGGATCGCCTCGTCGACGGTCATCTCGAGAACGTCGGTGATGCGCTTCCCGAAGTAGGTGACGTCGAGCACCTCGGCCTTGTAGCGCGTGCCGCCGCAGGTCTCGCAGGGCACGAAGACGTCGGCCATGAAGACCATCTCGACCTCGAGCGCCCCCGCCCCCTCGCACGCGTCACAGCGCCCGCCGGCCACATTGAACGAGAACGTGCCCGCGGTGTACCGACGCTGCCGCGCGAGCGGCACGTCCGCGAAGATCCGTCGGATCTCGTCGAACGCCTTCACGTAGGTGACAGGATTCGAGCGCGGGGAGCGGCCGATCGGCTCCTGGTCGACGAGCACGACCTCCGACAGGGCCTCCCAACCACTGAGCTCGTCGTACGCGCCCACCTGCTCGCCCAAGTGCAGGCGCGCGGTGTGCTCGCCGGTGAGGCGCTGCTCGAGCGCGCGGTAGAGCACATCGTGGACCAAGGTGCTCTTCCCGGAGCCGGAGACCCCGGTGACGCAGGTGAGCGTGCCGAGCGGGATCCGGGCGGTGACGCCCTGCAGCGTGTGCGCGCGGGCGCCCCGGACGGTGAGCCACTGCGGGCCGGCGCGGCGGCGGCGCTCGGGGAGCGGGATGGCGCGCGTCCCCGTGAGGTAGCCACCGGTCAGCGGAGAGTCCGCGGCATCGGCGATCGGTCCGTTGAAGACGACCGTCCCGCCATGTGCACCGGCGCCCGGGCCGAGCTCGAGCATCCAGTCGCTCATCCGCATCGCCTCGAGGTCGTGCTCGACCATCACGACGGTGTTCCCACCGTCGCGGAGGCGCGCGAGCAGCCCGAGCAGCCGGTCGAGGTCCCGCGCGTGGAGCCCGATGCTCGGCTCGTCGAGTACGTAGAGCGTGTCGACGAGCCTCGCGCCGAGGGCGTTCGCGAGCCCGATCCGCTGCGCCTCGCCACCGGAGAGCGTGCGGGCCGCCCGGTCGAGCGAGAGGTAGGTGAGCCCGACGTCGCAGAGGAAGGCGATCCGGTCCTTCGCCTCGCGCAGGATGTGATCCGCGATCGCCGCGGCGGCGGGACGGAGCGTGAGCCCCGCCGTCCAGTCGCGGAGTTCGACGACCGGCAGCGCCGCGACCTCCGCGATGTGCCGGCCGCCGACGCGGACCTGCAATGCATCCGGCTGCAGCTTGGTGCCGTGGCAGGTCGCGCAGGTGCGCGCCGCTTGGTACTGCCGCAGGAAGACGCGGATGTACTGCTTGTACTTCTTCGGCTCGAGCGCGTCGAGGAAGGGGAACATCCCGACGTACCCCTTCGTCCGGTCGTGGAGCAGCGCCTTCCGCTGGGACGCCGAGAGCTGCCGCCACGGCCGGTCCATCGGGATCCCCTCGCGCTTGGCGAACTCGGCGAGGGCGCGCCGCTTCCCTTCGTAGCGCGGCATCGTCCACGGGTGCAGCGCCCCGTCGCGGAGCGACCGGTCGGGGTAGGGGACGATGAGCGCCTCGTCGTACTCGAGGGTCGCGCCGAAGCCGTTGCAGGTGCCGCACGCGCCGCGGGGGTTGTTGAACGAGAAGAGCTGGGGCGATGGGGCCGGGGCTACATGCCCGTCGTCGGGGCACCGAAAGCGCGTCGTGAAGCGCCGCAGGGTGAGACCCGCCGCGTCGGTCGCGTCGCCGAGCGCGAGGACGGCGTCCCCATCCCCCTCGGCGAAGGCGGTCTCGAGCGCGTCGGTGAGCCGCGAGCGGACCCCGTCGCCGGTCACGAGGCGGTCGGTCACGACGAGGACCTCCTTCGCCGTGCCGAGGTTCGGCTTGGCCTTGGCGAGGTCGTCGAGGTGATGCACCGCGCCCCCGACGACGACGCGCACGAACCCCTTGGCGCGGAGATGCTCGACGATGGCCGCGTGCTTCAGCTTCGCCGAGCGCGCGAAGGGGAAGGTGACGTGGAGGCGCGTGCCCGACGGGAGCGTCGCAAGGGCGTCGGCGACCGTCTCGGCGCTGTCGGGGCGGAGGATCCGGTCGCAGTGCGGGCAGTGGGTGTCGCCGACGCGCGCCCAGAGAAGCCGGAGGTAGTCGTAGATCTCCGTCGCGGTCCCGACCGTCGACCGTGAGGTGCGCGTCGGGTTCTTCTGCTCGATGGCGACCGCGGGGGAGAGCCCCTCGATGAGGTCGACGTCGGGCTTGGGCATCCGCTCGAGGAATTGCCGAGCGTAGGCGGAGAGCGACTCGATGTACCGGCGTTGGCCTTCGGCGTAGATGGTGTCGAAGGCGAGCGAGGACTTCCCGGACCCCGATGGACCCGTGATGACCGTCACCGCCGCCCTGGGGAGGTCGACCGAGACGTCCTTCAGGTTGTGGAGCCTGGCGCCCCGGATGGTGATGCGGTCCTTCATAGGACTGGGAAACCTAGCGGGGGGCCGGAGGGGTGGCGTCGACCGGGGTCTCCGGTGAGTTTGCGACCTATATGCTTGGCCGTCCGCTGCGTCCCGTCCCGCCCCGCCCGCTCCGGGCCGCCGCCGCGCCACGGCCATGAGCGGCGCGCCGGACGACGAGCGCGTCGGACGGGCCTTCGACCGCCGGCTCGCCCGGCGGCTGCTCGCCGCCGCGCGCCCGTACGGCGGCTTGATGTGGGGCGCGGTCCTGGTGTTGCTCCTCGCCGGGGCGCTGCAACTGGTCCCGCCGCTCCTCACGCGTCACGTGATCGACGTGGCGGTCCCCGCCGGGGACCGGGGCGCTCTCCGCAGCGCGGTGGGGCTGTTGGTCGGGGCCCTCCTCCTGCAGGTGGCCTTCGCGTACCTGCAGGCGGTGCTCACCGGGGAACTCGGCCAGCGGGTGATGCACGACCTGCGGCGCGCCTGCTTCGCCCACCTGCAGCGGCTGCCGATCCGGTTCTTCGACACGACCCCGGTCGGGCGCGTCGTCACCCGCGTGACCTCGGACGTCGAGTCGCTCAACGAGCTCTTCACGTCGGGGGTCGTGGCCGGCCTCGGCGACCTCTTCACGCTCGCCGCGATCACGGTGCTGATGGTGGTCGTCGATTGGCGGCTCGCGCTGGCGGCCTACCTCGTGGTGCCGGGGATCCTCTGGGTCTCGGCCGTCTTCCGTCGCCGGGTGCGGAGCGCGTACCGCGACATCCGCGGGCGTCTCGCGCGCATCAACGCCTTCCTCCAGGAGCGGATCACGGCGATGCGCGTGGTGCAGCTCTTCGGTCGCGAGGCCGACGAGACCGCGCGGTTCGTCGCCCTCGATCGGGCGCACCTCGATGCGCATCTGAAGTCGGTCACCGTGTACGCGCTCTACTTTCCCGCGATCGAGCTCCTGACGACGGTCGCACTCGCGAGTCTCGTCGTCTCGGCCGCGCCGCGGGTGGGGGACGGGGCGCTCACCGTCGGGACGGTGGCGGCCTTCCTGCAGCTCGCACGCCGTTTCTATCAGCCGCTGCAGGACCTCTCGGACAAGTACAACACGTTGCAACAGGCGATGGCGAGCGCGGAGCGGATCTTCGGGCTCCTCGATACGCCGCCCGCAGCGGAGGCAGCAGAGGCGGCGGAGGCGGCGGATGCCGGTGCGGCCGGCCTGTCCGCGCTGGACCGTCCGGGACGCGTGCGCTCGGCTGGCGTGACGGTCGTCTTCGAGGACGTCTGGTTCTCCTACGCCGATCCGCCGACGGACTCGAGCTGGGTGCTGCGCGGGGTGCAGTTCCGTGTCGGGCCCGGGGAGACGCTCGCGCTCGTGGGACACACGGGCGCGGGCAAGTCGACGATTGTGAACCTGCTCCTCCGGTTCTACGAGCCCCAGCGCGGGCGCATTCTCGTCGATGGGGTCGATATCCGGACCATCCCGGTCCGGCAGCTCCGGCGGATCGTCGGCTACGTGCAGCAGGACATCTTCCTCTTCGCGGGGGACATCGCGACGAACATCCGGCTCGCCGCCCCGCTCGAGGCGGCGGCGGTGCAGGCCGCCGCCGAGCGGGTGGGGGCGGACAAGGTGGTGGCGCGTCTGCCGGACGGGTATGCCCATCGGCTCGGGGAGCGCGGCGCCAGTCTCAGCGTCGGGGAGCGGCAGCTCCTCTCCTTCGCTCGGGCGATCGCGGCGGATCCGGCGCTCCTCGTCCTCGACGAAGCCACCTCGGCCGTGGATAGCGAGGTCGAGGCGGCGATCCAGCGGGGGCTCGCGACGCTGATGCAAGGGCGCACGACGATCGCGGTCGCGCATCGGCTCAGCACGATCGTCGGAGCGTCCGAGATCCTCGTCCTGCATCACGGGGAGGTCCGCGAGCGCGGGACGCATCGCACCCTGCTCGCGGCCGGTGGGCTTTATGCCCGGTTGTCGCGACTGCAGGCCGGTGATGAGGCGGGTGGCGGCGTGGTGCCGCGCTTGCCGTCCCCCCCGGCGGGTCCGTAGCTTCCCCGCGATGGTTCCGCCCGCCCCCCGCAACCTGGTCCTCGCCTGAGCATGGAGCTCCGAGTCGGCGCCCGCTCGCATGTCGGCATGGTCCGTGCCGGCAACGAGGACAACTTCTTCGCCGACGCCGATGAGCGGCGGGGCATCTTCATCGTGGCCGATGGGATGGGTGGCCATGCCGCAGGCGAGGTCGCCAGCGAGATGGCGGTCCAGATCGTCGCCCAGGGGCTCGGCGGGCTCACCTCCGCGACCGAGGCCGAGGCGCCGCGGCGCCTCGAGGCGTCCCTGAAGGCGGCCAACCGCGCGATCTACGACCGGATGATCGCCGAGGTCGACAAGCAGGGGATGGGGACGACCGCCTCGGTGCTGCTCATCTCCGATGCGGGCTTCCTGATCGGGCAGATCGGCGACTCGCGCATCTATCTCCTCCGCGGTGGCACCTTGGTGCAGCTCACCAAGGACCACTCGTACGTGCAGGAGCAGGTCGACGCGGGGCTCCTGACGCCGGAGCAGGCGCGGAACCACCCGTACAGCAACGTCATCACCCGCTGCGTCGGGTCGAGCGAGGACGTCGACGTCGATCTCTTCGCCGGGGAGCCGATGCCCGGGGATGTCTTCCTCGTCGCGTCGGACGGGCTGACGGGGATGGTCGAGGACCATCGCCTCCAGCAGCTCCTGCTGGCGCGCACGGGCCCGGGCCGCGTGGTGGACGCGCTGATCGCCGAGGCGAACGCCCGCGGCGGGCTCGATAACGTCACGGCGATCGTGGTGCAGTTCGGCGGCGACGCGGAGCCTGCGGGTGGCTGAGCAACCGGAGTCGGTCGCCGGGATCGCGGAGCTCTACCTCGGCAACATCCTCTATGCGCTCGAGCGCTGCGCGCTCGCGATGGCGGAGGAGGGGAAGTCCTCCGACGCCCAGTTCTACCGTGGTATCGGTCGGCTCCTCGCCGAGGCGCATGGGCGCGCCCGAAAGGGCGACGCCGGCGGCGCCTCAGGCGCCGCGTAGGACCGTCAGCACCTCGGCCGGCGCGAGAGTCACCCGCGCGGCGGTGAAGACGCGGAGCCAGCGGGCCGACCGATAGAGCTGGTCGGCGAGGATCGGGAGGTTGATCGCGCCCGCGATCCCGTCGTCGGTCAGCCGGCCGATCGTCCCATCGCGCATCACGAGCGGCAGGTCGAGTCCGAGCATCCGCGTCTTCCGCGGGTAGTCCAGCAACAGCTCCCCCGGCCGGAGGCCGTGCGCCGCGGCGAGCGCATCCTCCGCGGCACGGGTCCGATCGCGGTCCTCCGCGATCCACTCGAGATCGAGGTCCGGGAGGGCCGCAGCCGGTGCCTCCATCGCCCGCTTGAAGAGCCGACGCTCCTGAATCGCGGCGAGGAGGGGCGGCGCCCCGGTCCGTCCGAGGTCGTGGAGGAGGCCCTCGTCGGTGTACGCCGCGAGGCGCGCGGCGTCGATCGCCCCGGCCCGCAGCGCGTCCTCGACGAGCCGCTTGTACATCGCCGTCGCGCTGCGGACCGCGTGCTGCCAGTACACGTTGCGATACATCTGGTACTTGGCGAACAGGAGGGACTCGAGCGCCGAGAGTCCCTTCTCGCGGATCCCGATGACGGGGCGGCCGGTGTCGGGGTCCGGTACCACGGCGAGTGCATGGCGGAGGCGTTCAACGTCGATCTCGCCGTACGCCACACCGCACATCAGGGCGTCGCGCTTGAGGTAGTCGGTCTTGTCGAGGTCGATGGACCCCGAGATCAGCCCTTGGAGCGGGGAGTCGCTCGTCCCGCGGACGAGGGCGAGGACGCGTTCCGGGGCGTCCGGCGCGAACTCCGCCCGCAGCACCGTGGCGATCGGCCCTTGGCAGAGCAGCGGGCCGGCGACCTCCTCATGATGCGCGACGCCGATCTCCTCCAGCGCATGCGAGAAGGGGTAGTGTCCGATGTCGTGCAGGAGCGCGGCGGCGACCACCAGACGCCGGTCCAGCGCGGGGACATCGCCGAGCTGGCCGTCGTCCTCGAGCGCGCGCACGGTGAGGCCCGTGAGATGGTAGGCCCCGAGGGCGTGCTCGAACCGCGAGTGGGTCGCGCCGGGGTAGACGAGGTGCGCCAGCCCGAGCTGACGCACGTACCGCAGCCGCTGGAACGGCGCCGCGTCGACGAGCCGCAGAAAGGGCCCGTCGACGCGGATGTTGTTCCAGAGCGGGTCGCGGAGGACCGCCACGTTATCCCTGCGGGCCCGCAGCGAGGATGGCCGGGCTCACCGCCGCGCCGAACTTCTTGATGTTCTCGGCGAACATCCCGGCGAGCTTCTTCGCCTGCGCATCGTAGGCCGCGCCGTCCTGCCAGGTGTTCCGCGGCTGGAGCACCTCGGACGGGACGCCGGGGACCGCGCTCGGGAGGTGGAGCCCGAAGACCGGGTCCGTGACCGTCGCGACGCGGTCGAGCTGCCCCCCGAGCGCCGCCCGCACCATCGCGCGGGTGTGGGAGAGCTTCATCCGCGCGCCGACGCCGTAGGCCCCGCCGCTCCAGCCGGTGTTCACGAGCCAGACCTGCGCCCCATGCTGGTCGAGGAGGTGCCCGAGCATCTCCGCGTACTTCGTGGGATGCCAGACGAGGAAGACGGCGCCGAAGCAGGCCGAGAAGGTGGCCTGCGGCTCGGTGACGCCCCGCTCGGTGCCCGCGAGCTTCGCGGTGTACCCGGAGAGGAAGTAGTACATCGCCTGCTCGCGCGTGAGCTTCGCGATCGGCGGGAGGACGCCGAAGGCGTCAGCGGTGAGGAAGACGACGTGCTTCGGATGCCCGCCGCGCCCGCTGGGCACATGGTTTCGGATGTAGTGCAGCGGGTACGAAGCGCGGGTGTTCTCGGTGATCGACTGGTTCGCGAAGTCGACGCGGCGCGTCCCGGGTTCGAGGACGACGTTCTCAAGGATGGTGCCGAACATCTCCGTGGTGGCGAAGATGTCGGGCTCCTGCTCGCGCGAGAGGTTGATGACCTTGGCGTAGCAGCCCCCCTCGAAGTTGAAGACGCCTTCGGCGCTCCAGCCGTGCTCGTCGTCGCCGATGAGTCCGCGCTCCGGGTCCGCGGAGAGCGTCGTCTTCCCGGTCCCCGAGAGGCCGAAGAAGAGCGCCGTGTCCCCGGCCGGCCCGATGTTCGCCGAGCAGTGCATCGAGAGGACGCCCTGCTTCGGGAGCAGGTAGTTCATCACGGTGAACATCGACTTCTTGAGCTCACCGGCGTAACGCGTCCCGCCGATGAGGATCGTGCGGCGGGCCAGGTTCAGGATGATGAACGTCGATGTCCGGGTGCCGTGGCGCGCTGGGTCGGCCTGGAACTCCGGCGCGTGCAGGATCGTGAAGTTCGGCGCGAAGGCCGCGAGCGCCTCGACCGCCGGCCGGATGAACATGTTCCGGACGAAGTTCGCGTGCCACGCGTTCGGCGTGACGTAGCGGCAGCTCAGGCGGAACGCCGGGTCGGCACCGCAGTACAGGTCCTCGACGAAGAGCTCCGGCAGGCCGTCGAGATAGCCGCGCACGTCGGCCAGGAGGGTATCGAAGTGCGCCTCGGTGATCGGCTGGTTCACCTTCCCCCAGTCCACGTCCGTCTCGGTCGACGGCTCACGCACGACGAACTTGTCGTTCGGGGAACGGCCCGTGTGCGGTGAGGTGACGGCCACGAACGGCCCCATGTGGGCGAGTTGGCCTTCGCCGCGGCGAACGGCGGCCTGGATGAGGTCAGGGGCCTCGAGGTTCCAGTGGACGGCGCCGGTGGGGGCGAGGCCGAGGGTGTTGAGGCCGATCGCGCTCTGGCGGGAGGGAGTGGACATGGCTGCCGGAGTTCTGAGGGGTGGGGACGGGCGGGGCGTCCGCAGAGCGGCATGCCCCGGCGTTTTAGTATGACACCATCGGGATGAGGCCGCGGGCCCGTCGCTGGGCGTCGATAACGGCGACGGCCGCCATGTTCACGATCTCCTGCTCGTCCGCGCCCTGCTCGAGGACGTGGACCGGGTGCTGCATCCCCACGAGGATCGGGCCGATCGCCGTGGCGCCGCCCAGTTGCGTGAGGAGCTTGTAGGCGATGTTGCCGGCGCTGAGGTTCGGGAAGATCAGCACGTTCGCCGCCTCCGTGAGGGCGGAGAACGGATAGCGGCCGGCGAGCACCTCGGCGCTGAAGGCGGTATCGGCCTGCATCTCGCCGTCGACGATCAGATCCGGGTCGCGCTGGCGGAGGATCCGGACCGCCTCCGCCATCTTCTGCGCCTCCGGGTGCTTCACGGAGCCGAAGTTCGAGAACGAGAGCATCGCCACCCGCGGCGTGATGCCGAAGGTGCGGGCGAGCTGCGCCGCCGAGGCGGCGATCAGCGCGAGTTGGTCGGCCGTCGGATCGATGTTCACCGTCGTGTCGGCGAAGAACACCACATGCTTCTCGAAGACGAGCATGTACAGGCCCGACGCGAGCCCGACCTGCGGGTGCGCGCCGATCACCTCGAGGGCGGGGCGCACGGTCTCAGGATAGTGCTTGCCGAGCCCGCCGAGCAGGGCGTCCGCGTCGCCGGCGGCGACCATGACCGACCCGAAGGTCGTCGCGCGCGTGATGCGCTGGTTCGCCTCGACGAGGGAGAGGCCCTTCCGCTGCCGCTTCTGCCAGAGGAGCTGCGCGTAGCGGTCGCGCTGGGGCGAGGTGGCGGGCTCGATGAGCGTGATCCCCTCGAGCGGGATACCGAGCTCCTCTGCCGTCTGCCGCACCCGGTCGCGTCGGCCGAGGAGGATGGGGTGCGCGATGGCCTCGTCGACGAGGCGCTGGGCGGCGCGCAGGATCTTGGGGTCCTCCCCCTCGGGGAAGACCACGCGCTTGGGGTCGTGCTGCGCCCGCGTGATCAGCCCGCGCATGATGCCGCGCGCGCGCCCGAGGCGCGCCTCGAGGCGGTCCCGGTACTCGTCGAGGTCGATGAACTCGCGCGCCACGCCGCTCGCGACCGCCGCCCACGCCACCGCCGGGGCGACCCGGAGCAGCGCCCGCGGGTCGAAGGGGAAGGGGATCAGGTAGTCCGGCCCGAACTTCACGTTCGTCAGGCCATACAGCGCCGCGACGCTCTCCGGCACGTCCTCCTTGGCCAGGGCGGCGAGCGCATGGGTCGCCGCCATCTTCATCTCCTCGTTGATCGTCGTCGCGCGCGCGTCGAGCGCGCCGCGGAAGATGAACGGGAAGCCAAGGACGTTGTTGACCTGGTTCGGGTAGTCGGAGCGCCCCGTGGCGATCACCGCATCGTCGCGGACGGCCCGGACCTCGTGCGGGAGGATCTCCGGCACCGGGTTCGCGAGGGCGAAGATGATCGGCGACCGGGCCATCCGGGCGACCATCTCCCCCGTCACCGCCCCCGCCACGGAGAGCCCCACGAAGACATCGGCGCCATCGAGGGCCTCGGCGATCGTCCGTTTCGGCGTCTCGACCTGGAAGCGGGCCTTGTAGGGGTCCATCTCCTCGGTGCGCCCGGCGTAGATGACGCCCTGGCGGTCGCACATCAGGATGTGCTCCCGCCGTACCCCCAGCTGCACGTAGTGCTCGGCCGTGGACAGCGCCGCGGCGCCCGCGCCGGAGAAGACCACCCTTACCTCGTCGATCGCCTTCCCGACGACCTCGAGCGCGTTCAGCAGGGCCGCCCCGGAGATGATCGCGGTCCCGTGCTGGTCGTCGTGGAAGACCGGGATCTGCATGGTCTTCCGGAGGGTCTCCTCGATGAGGAAGCAGTCCGGCGCCTTGATGTCCTCGAGGTTGATCCCGCCGACCGTCGGCTCCAGGAGCTGGCAGAACCGGATCAGGTCCTCGGGGTCCCGGGAGCCCACCTCGAGGTCGAAGACGTCGAGGTCGGCGAACTGCTTGAAGAGGTTCCCCTTCCCCTCCATCACGGGCTTGCCGGCCAGAGCGCCGATGTCGCCGAGCCCGAGGACCGCGGTCCCGTTGGTCACGACCGCCACCAGATTGCCCTTCGCGGTGTACCGGTAGGCGTCGTCGGGGTTCGCCTTGATCTCCAGGCAGGGCTCGGCCACGCCGGGGGAGTAGGCCAGCGCCAAGTCCCGCTGGTTCGCCAGCGGCTTGGTCGGGACGACCGCGATCTTGCCGGGTCGGCCGCGGGAGTGATACTCGAGGGCGTCCTCGCGCTTCATCCCTCAAATCTAGCCCGGCTAACGACATAGAAGGAGCCGCCGCCCCCCTTCCGTCCCCCCGCACCAGCGACTAGACCTTCTCACCGATGTCGTCCCTCCTCCCGCCCCGTCGGTCCGAGCCGGACCGCCCCACCCGCCGACTGCGCGGGGTCGCCCGCGCGCTCGCGGCGATCCTGCTGCTGCTGCAGGCGGTGGGGGGCGTGGTGCTCCCCGTGCTCGACGCGGCGGGCCCGCACGAGGCCGCGGTGGTGGCGCACTGGGATGGGGAGTCCGACCGGCACTGCCCGCCGCAGCACACGGACGCCGATTGTCTCGTCGTGAAGTCGCTGACCGCCTCCGCCCTGCCCGTGACCGGGCGGCAGGTGATCGTCGGCTCCACCACGGCGCGCGAGGAGCGTCGACCGGCGGCCGCCGGGCTCACGCTGGCTTCGGCAGACCGGCGGATTCCCCCCGCGACGGGCCCCCCGCAGGCCTGAGTCACCCGCGCCCGCAGTCGGGCGCTCCCGTCGTCGAGGCCGTCGGCCTCCGACCCGCTCCTCCCCATCCCTCTGCATCGGAGACGCCATGACGGCGTTGCGTGCGCTCGTGGGCCTCGTGGCCCTCGGGATCGCCTCCTCCCCGGTTCGTGCCCAATCCGGCGCGATGCCCGTCCGCGGCATCGTGCGGGACTCGGCAACGGGCGTGCCCTTGGCCGCGGCGGTCGTTCGGCTCGTGGCGTTGCACCGCGAGGTGCGAACCCACGAGGATGGTCGCTTCGAACTCGGGCTCGTCCCGGCGGGCGAGCATGCGCTCGTCGTGCAGCGGATCGGCTACCGGGCGGCACGGCAGCTCGTGCGGGTGATGGACTCACCGGTGACGCTCGAGATCGGCCTCGCCGAGGCGCCGATGCAGATGGCGGCGACGGTGGTCACGGGGCAGATCAGCGAGCGTGGCGCCGCGGACGCGCTCTCCACCACCAGCGTCCTCGCCGACGCCGCGCTCGACCGGCGGCTCGACGGGACGCTCGGGGCGACGGTCGCCGGGCTCCCCGGCGTCTCGGTCGGGCGCATGGGGCCCGCCACCGCGCGGCCGGTGGTGCGGGGGATGGGGGGCGACCGTGTGCTCATCCTTGAGGACGGGATGCGCCCCGGGGACCTCTCGTCGACGTCGATGGATCACGCCGTCGCGGTCGAGGCGCTGACCGCGGAGCGGGTCGAGGTGGTGCGCGGCCCGATGTCGTTGCTCTACGGCTCGAGCGCGCTGGGCGGCGTCGTCAACCTGATCCGCGAGGAGATTCCCACGACGTCGGTGGATCACCTGCACGGCACGGTGCTCACGCAGCTCAGTTCGGGGAACACCGGCGCCACGGCGGGCGGGGTCCTCGAGGCGCCGGTGGGCCCCTTCGCCGTCCGCGCCGAGGGGACGTGGCGTCGGGACGGCGATATGCGGACGCCCGTCGGCGTGCTCGCCAACACCGGGGCCGCCGCCCTCAACGGCGGGCTCGCCGCGTCGCTCGTCCGCCCATGGGGCTACGTCGGCGTGTCGTATCGGTTCTATGACAACGCGTACGGGCTCCCCGGCGGATTCGTCGGCGCGCACCCGGGTGGTGTCGACATCGCGATGCGTCGGCACACCGTCCGAGCCGAGGCCGATTGGCACGGCCAGACGGGGCTCATCGAGTCCGCGCGGGCGACGCTGACCTTCACCGACTACCTGCACGACGAGGTGACGGGGAGCGGGTCCGTCGCGACACGGTTCGCCCAGCTGATGACGGTCGGTGAGGCGGTCGCCCACCACCGGCCGTTGGCTGGTGGGGTCACCGGCGCGTGGGGCGTGCGCCTGCAGTACCGCGACGTCGCGCTCGCCGGTGCGTTGCGGACCCCGTCGACCGCCGATTGGTCCGCCGGCCTCTTCGCCGTGGAGGAAATTCAGCTGGGCCGGACGCATGCGCAGGCGGGGGTGCGGTACGACCTCGGCCGGTTCATCCCGCTCGAGTCGGCGGACGTGTCGGTGGGCGGCATCGCGGTCCCGGCGGCGCCGCGGACGTTCGGGTCGCTCTCGGCGTCGGTGGGCGTGCTCCGTGAGCTGGGGGGCGGATTCCGGATCGGCTCGAACCTGAGCCGCTCTTTCCGGACCCCGGATTTCAATGAGTTGTATTCCGATGGTCCCCATCTCGCTGCCTACTCATACGACGTCGGCAATCCGCGCCTCGGACAGGAGGTCGGTGTCGGATTGGAGGCGTTCGTGCGCCTCGAGCGGGAGCGCGTGCGCGCCGAGGTGGCCGCGTTCAGCAACGGGATGCGCGGGTACATCTTCGCGCGGAATGTCGGCGAGCTCGGCCGGCAGGGGGAGCGGTGGAAGTTCCAGTATGTGAACGAGGATGCGCGGCTGACGGGGGCGGAGGCCGACGTCGCCTGGACGCTGCGCGAGCACCTCGTCCTCGAGGCGACGGCCTCGATGGTGCGTGGTACCATCGCCGGCGATCGGGACACGATTCCCGGCATCGGCGCCGAGCCGGACCGGCTCGTGGCCACCATCCAACAGGCGCCGCGCCCGCTGG
>CAZGIE010000033.1:14221-14870 GCA_964526485.1 uncultured Gemmatimonas sp.
GCCTCGGCCTCCGACATGAGACGGCGGCGTGGTCGGCGGGCGGGGCCGTGCGTTGGGCCGGCGCGCAGGAGCGGCTCGGCGACTTCGAGACGCGGACGGCCGGCTACGAGTCGCTCGACCTCTCGTTCGGTCGACGGTTCCTCCTCGGCGGTCGGCTCCACGCGCTCACGCTGCGCATCGACAATGCGCTCGATGCGGAGATCCGCGACCATCTCTCCCGCACCAAGTTGATCATCCCCGATATGGGCCGGAACGTGGCCCTGCTGTATCGCGTGCAGTTCTGACGGCGAGCTCGGCCCGCACGCGCCGATCCCCCTCTCGTCGCTCCACTCACCACGAATCAGGAGTCATCGCATGTTCGCTCGTCTTCGCCGTTCCGCCGCCCTCGCGCTTGCCGTCGCCGCCGTGGGCGCCTGTACCGACTCCACCGGCCCGGAGCAGGAGCCCGAGGTCGAATCGATCCGCCTGACCTTCTCCAGCGGGTCCGTCGTGACCTCGGTTGTCACCATCTCATCGACCGGCGCCGTCACGGGCACCGTCACGCTCCCGGCCGGCGGGTCGCGCACCGTCGCGGCGGAGTTCCTGAACGCCCAAGGGCAGCCGGACGACCATGTGACCGCCGATGAGTTCCAGCTCGCGGTGACGCCGG
>CAZGIE010000034.1:0-7003 GCA_964526485.1 uncultured Gemmatimonas sp.
ATGTGTTAAGCACGCCGCCAGCGTTCGTCCTGAGCCAGGATCAAACTCTCCAATGAGAATTCAACAGGCTCTTCCGAATCGCTGTCACGCTGTCATCGCATGACAGCGTTATTCGGAATCACAAAATTGTTCAGGTCTAAACTCTCCCCCGGCCCCCGAACGGGACACGGGATCAAAAAGTTCGCCTCGCACACTTTGCGATCTCTCTCGAATCGATTGTCAATCAGCTCAGTGCTCGGCAGCGTTTCCGCGCCAGCCCACCAGAATACCCAAGAAGCAACGAAAGGTCAAGGGGTGAATCCAACAATTTTCACCGGAGCCTTCCGCCTAGCATCTCACCTCGAAAAAAACCGGGGCAAGAGAACGAAGAGTAGCCTCCTGAACTTAAGGCCGCAACCCCTTCGTCCGAGACATCGCGGCGGAGCCCGGCCACTCGCCGAACTCCGCCGTTCCATCATGCGCCGTGTAGGAATCGAACCTACAACCTAGTGATTAAGAGTCACTTGCTCTGCCAATTGAGCTAACGGCGCCTACCCTGCCACTGCATCCCACCAAGGCGCGCCAGGAGGGAATCGAACCCCCGACCCACAGCTTAGAAGGCTGTTGCTCTATCCAACTGAGCTACTGGCGCTTCATCCTCTGCTGCTGCGCTCCGGCGCGACCGATCGGGGCGGCCGGATTCGAACCGGCGACCTCCTGCTCCCAAAGCAGGCGCGATACCGGGCTACGCTACGCCCCGTGAGCCCTCAATCCTAGTGGGGACCTGCCAGTAGGTCAACCAACCGCCACGACACCGGTGTCCGCCAGCTCCGTCAGCAGCGCTCGAAACGCACGACCACGGTGACTCACCTGCCCCTTCGCTTCGCGGCTCACCTCACTGAACGCCGCGCCGAGCTCGTCGCTCCAGAACAGCGGGTCGTAGCCGAACCCCCCCGACCCCTGTGACGCCTGCAGGATGCGGCCGCGGCACTCACCACGCGCCACCCATTCCGTCGCCCCACGCACCGCGACGACGACGGTGACGAAACGCGCCGAGCGATCGGCCACACCCGAGAGCGCTCGTAGCAGCGCCGCGTTGTTCGCCGCGTGCAACGCCTCGCCCTCGGCGAGGCTCCCCGTCCAGCGCTTGCTTCGGACCCCGGGAGCACCGCCGAGCGCCGCCACCTCGAGTCCCGAATCGTCGGCGATGACGAGCCGACCGGGCAGGCGCTCGGCGAACCACCGCGCCTTCGCCCGTGCGTTCGCCTCGAACGTGTCATGCCGCTCGAGAGCGGACTCCGCCGGATCTTCCACCCCGAGCCCGACCGCCGTCAGATCGACGACCTCGAGTCCATGCGCGGCCGACATCGCTCGAAGCTCCGCCAACTTCCCCTCGCTCCGCGTGGCGAGGACCGAGGGCGACGCCCCCATGCCGCTCACACGAGCCCGAGCGCGTCGCGCTGCGCACGGTCGAGCCGCGCGATCCCCGCCGCGGCGAGATCGAGGAGCCGATCGAGCTCCTCGCGTGCGAAGGTGCCATGCTCGCCCGTCCCCTGCACCTCCACGAACCGCCCCTCGCTGCTCATCACGACGTTCGCATCGACATCCGCCCGCACATCCTCCTCGTACTCGAGGTCGAGCACGGGACGGCCGCCGACGACGCCGACGCTCACCGCCGCGACGCGACGCCGCACCGGGGACGCTGGCACGCGACCGGTCCGCACCATCCAGTCGAACGCATCGCACACCGCCACCGCGGCACCGGTGATCGCGGCCGTGCGCGTGCCGCCGTCCGCCTGCAGGACGTCACAGTCGACCTTGAGCGTGAACTCGCCCCACCGGAAGTCATCGAGCATCGCGCGGACGCTGCGCCCGATGAGCCGCTGGATCTCCTGCGTGCGCCCGCCGACCTGGCCGCGCTCGCGCGCGGTGCGCGTGTGCGTGGCGCGCGGGAGCATCGCGTACTCCGCCGTGAGCCACCCCTCCCCGCGTCCCTTCTTCCAGCCGGGCACCCCATCCTCCACGCTGACCGCACAGAGCACCCGCGTCGAACCGAAGGCGACGAGGCACGAGCCCTCGGCGTTCGGGACCGCGCCGCGCTCCATCCGGATCTCGCGGAGCGCATCGGCGGCGCGCCCTCCGGGACGACCGACGGACGATTCAGGACTGGACGGCACGGACACGCTCGACGATGGAAGTGGTGGACTGGCCCGCGGTGAGCGGGATGATGAGAACGCGCCCGCCGCGCGCCCGCACGAGGTCGGCGCCGACGACGGATTCGGGCGCATAGTCGCCGCCCTTCACGATCACGTCGGGCTGTAGCGCTTCGACGAGCGCGCGCGGGGTGTCGTCATCGAAGATCACGACGGCATCGACGGCGGCGAGCGCCGCGACCACACGCGCGCGCTCCGCCTCCGAACGGATGGGACGGTCGGGCCCCTTCGCGAGGCGTCGCACCGAGGCGTCGCTGTTGATGCCGACGATGAGGCAGGCCCCGGCGGCGCGGGCCCCCTCAAGGACATCGACATGTCCGGGGTGCAGGAGATCGAAGACCCCATTGGTGAACACGACGGGACCGACCTGCGCACGACGCCACGCGACGGCGCCAGCGAGGTCGCGGACCTTAGCCGCGGTCCCCGGGGCGGTGTTCATCGGGCCACGGTGCGGACGGGGTGCTCGATCACCATTGCGACTGCGCGCCTTCGATGACGTCGGTGACGACACGCTCGATCGCCTGCTTGCGGCCGTTCGCCTCGCCGCGGTCGGCGTACTCGCCCTCGGCCTGCATCCCGGTGCGGCTCCACAACACCTTCCCGGTGACCTGATCGAAGATCTCGACGTCGACGACGACGCGGAGCCGACGCCGCGCGGATGTGGCCTGCCCCGAGTTGGCGCTGAAGCCGACGGGAATGTCGATCTCGTAGCGCGCGACCTTCCCGCGGACGACGGCGTTGGCCCGATCCTCAGGCGCGTCACGGAGCCCGAGACGGTTCTGCAGCCCAAGCCGCAGCGCCTCCTGCAATTCACGCGGGAGTTCCGGCGCGGCGGTCTCGTTGTCGAACGGCAGGACCGCGACGGTGCGGACATGCTGCGGGAGTCCGCCGCCCGCGAAGCCGTAGCAGCCCCCGGCGAGGAGGGCGACGAGTGTGAGGAGGGCGAGGCGGCGTGTCACAGCGGGAAAGGTCGACCGATGGCCCCGTCGGGTCAATCGGCGGACACCCCACCGTGGAGCAGATCGCGCCACGCGGTCGGCAAGGAGGCCGGTCGCCCATCGCGTCCCGTACAGACGAGGTCGATGCGCGCGCTGACGAGCAGCTCGCGGTCGTCGCCGTCCCGCCGACGGACGATCCGATACGCGAAGGTCACCATGCGCGATCGCACCTCGACGAGCCGCGTCTCGACGACGATGCGGTCGTCGTACCGCGCCGCGGCGTGATAGCGCACGGTCGCCTCGGCGACGGCGAGCCGGATCCCCTGGCGCTCCATCTCGGCGTACGGCATCCCAAGCGCCCGAATGAAATCGGTGCGTCCGACCTCGCACCAGACGAGATAGTGCGCGTGATAGACGACCCCCATCTGGTCGGTCTCGGCATACCGGACCTGCAACTCCGTCTCGTGGCGCATCGCGCGAGTCTACCGGGCGGCCGTCGGCTTTGTAAAGGCCGGGCCGCGGCGGTAGGATTCCCCCATGCTCCCGACGCCGTGTTACGTGATCGCGGACGCCCATCTCGGGGCGGCGCCCCCGGACGTCGAGACGTCCCTGCTCGACTTCCTGCGGCGATTCCCGTCGGACGGTCGGGCGCTCGTCATCAACGGCGACCTCTTCGACTTCTGGTTCGAATGGCGTCACGCGGTGCCGCGCGCCGGCGTGCGGGTTCTGGGGGAGCTGGCACGACTGCGCGACATGGGACTCCCGATCCTGTGGATCGCCGGGAATCACGACTGTTGGGGCGGCGAAGTCCTGCGGTCGGACCTGGGCCTCGACTACCACGTCGGGCCGTGGCGCGGCGCCATCGGCCCGTGGACCACCTGCATCGAGCATGGGGACGGGCTCCGCGAGCGCGAGGATGCGCCGTATCGCCGTCTGCGGACGGTCCTGCGGCATCCGTGGAGCGTGGCGGCGTTCCGGGCGCTGCATCCCGACCTGGGCTCCTGGATCGCCCTGCGGAGCTCTCACACGAGCCGGCAGATGCGTCCGCGCGACGGGGGCGAGGGGCTTCGGCGCGTCGCCGAAGCTCGCCTGCGCGGCCCGGACGCCCCGGCGCTGATGGTGCTCGCGCACTCGCACGTGCCGGCGCTCGAGCGCCTCGGGGACGGGATCTTCGCGAACCCCGGCGCCTGGCTCGACGCGCCCCAGCTGCTGCGGATCGACGAGACGGCGGTGACTCGCGCCACCTGGGGCACGGACGGGCTGACGACGATCGCCTCCCTCCCGCGGGCGACCTAGGGCCGGAGCCGGGCCTCGAGCCGCAGTTCTCCGGGCGACGCGCCGACGCCGATGCGCGCCGGCAGGTCCCAGAGCTGCGCCGCGACGAAGGCGTCGGCGCCGGCGAACAGATGGTTGAACGCGATCACGGCGAGCCAGTCTTCGTAGTGCAGCCGCCGCGTCCGCACGAAGGCCTCGTTGTACCGTGGGACGCTCCAGGCGGCGACGACGGGGGCACCTTTCGCGTCTCGCGTCACCCGGCCCGTGACAGCGTCGACGGCGTAGCGGAGGGGGATCGAATCCCCCGCAGCCGTCCGGGCGATGCGCAGATCCTCCGCGGACCGATGGACGAGCGTCAGCGCGGCCAGCTCGATCAAGAAAAACATCGAGCCGGCGCGTCCGCGATCGAGCCGGGCCTGCCCCGCCCCCGGCAGCATCAGCGAGTACAGGAAGGCGCGGCGCGGGGAGATCGGCGCGCCGGCGACGGTGGGCGCGGCGAAGGCTTCGACCGGCTTCGGCTCCCGCGTCACGCCCGCGCGGGTCGGTTCCGCGCGCTGCGCCCCGACGCCCCCGAGGGGCACGAGGCAGCACGCGATCGCGGCAACTCGGACCCAGAACGACGATCGGAGCGAATGGGGCGAAGACAGGCGCATGCGAAGGGGTTGGACCCGTGGCGTCGCGGGGGGTTCCATGAGCGCGTGGCGGGAGCGTGTGGGAATCGAACCCACCCAGCCCGACGATGTCAGGCCGCTACGGTTTTGAAGACCGTGAGGACCACCAGACCCCATCCGCCCCCAGACGCACGCCTCGGAAGATAGCGCCGCGGCGGTCGCAGGTGCGGCGAGCGCACGACCACGTCTGGGCCTGGCGGCGACGGTCGACGTGCCCCGGGCGTGGTCAGCGCAACCGGAGCCGCGGCCCGGCATCCAAGGGCTCAACGGCGCCGACAACGGCCGCGAGCGAGACGCGCGAGAGGAACGCTGGGACCTGGGCGGGATCGAGGGCCACCAGGAGGCCACCCGACGTCTGCGGGTCGGTGAGGAGCGCCCGCGTCTCCGGTCCGACGTCGGCCCAGTCGACATCGTCCGTGACCCACGCCTCGTTTCGCGCCGCCCCGCCGGTGACACATCCTGCGACGAGCGCCTCACGCGCGCCCGGCAGGACGGGGATCGCATCGACCTCGAGCTCGAGGCGCACCGCGCTGGCGCGGGCGATGTGCCGCGCGTGGCCGAGGAGGCCGAATCCCGTGACGTCGGTGGCACACCGCGCCCCCAGCGCCACCGCCGCCGCGGCGGCGCCCGCATTGAGGGACGCCATGGACGCATAGAGCGTCTCCGCGTGCGCCTCGGCGAGCATCCCGCGCTTCCCGGCGGTGGCGAGGATCCCCGTCCCGATGGGCTTCGTGAGGACAAGGCGATCGCCCGGGCGCGCCCCCGCGTTCGAGAGGATGCGGTCGGGGTGTACGGTGCCGGTGACGGCGAGCCCGTATTTGAGTTCGGGATCGGTCACGGTGTGCCCGCCGACGAGGCGCGCGCCGGCCTCATGCACCGCATCCTGACCGCCGCGGAGGATCTCCGTGAGGACGGCGAGCGGCAGGGTGCCCTCGGGAAAGGCGACGACGTTCATCGCCGTCAGCGGGGTGCCGCCCATCGCATAGACGTCCGAGAGCGCATTGGCCGCCGCCACACGGCCGAAGCGATACGGGTCGTCGACGATGGGGGCGAAGAAATCCACCGTCTGCACGAGCGCGAGATCATCGGACAGCCGGAAGACCCCCGCGTCGTCGAAGGTCTCGCGACCGACGAGCACACGGGGATCGGATTCGCGCGGCAGCGGCGCGAGCGCGGCGGACAGGTCACCCGGACCCATCTTCGACGCTCAGCCGGCGCAGCGGGCGAACTGGGTCAGTCGGAAGATCTCTTCGCGAGTCATGGGTGAGTGACGGATGCGTCCCCGACGGCGTCGCGGACGCGCGGGTGGAGGATCAGGGGAGCTTCGCGACGAGTTCCACCTCGACGGCGACGCCGCGCGGGAGCGCGGCGACCTGCACCGTCGAGCGGGCCGGGCGCGCGTCGCCGAGCGCGGCGGCGTAGATCTCGTTGAAGCGCGGGAAGTCGGCCATGTCCTGCAGGAAGACGGTCGTCTTCACGACGTCGCCCCAGCCGCACCCGGCCGCGGCCAGGACGTGCCGGAGGTTCTCGAGGACCCGAGTGGTCTGCGCGGTGATATCCCCGCCGACGACCTCCATCGTCGCCGGATCCAAGGGGATCTGACCCGCGGTGAAGAGGAAGCCACCGGCGACCGTCGCCTGGGCGTAGGGGCCGATGGCCGCGGGGGCGGCATCGGTCGCGATGCGCTGTACCGTCATCGTTGCGTGCTCCTAAAAGAGGCCGGCGATGGAGCCGTCGAGATGGATCGCCATCCGTTCGGCGGCGGGGACCTTGGGGAGCCCGGGCATCGTCATGATCTCCCCGCACCGCGCCACCACGAAGCCGGCGCCCGCCGCCCCCGTCACCTCGGTGACCGTCAGCCGGAACCCGGTGGGCACCCCCAGCCGCGTGGGGTCGTCGGTGAACGAGTACTGCGTCTTCGCCATGC
>CAZGIE010000034.1:7013-14773 GCA_964526485.1 uncultured Gemmatimonas sp.
GTGACACGGAAACCGCTTGGGCGCCCGAGCTTCGTCGCATCATCGGAGAGGGAATACTGCGTCTTGGCCATACAGACCGGCGTGTCCCCGAGCCCGATCGACTCGAGATACGCGATGGCGCGCTCCGCCTTGGCGCTGAAGTCGACACCGTCGCCGCCGTAGACCTTCCGAACAATCGTCTCGATCTTCTCCTTGATCGGCCGAGTGGCGTCGTAGAGGGGGGCGTAGCGCGAGCGCCCGCCCGCGAGGATGTCGAGCACCTCGCGCGCGACGGCCTCGCCCCCCGCCCCGCCCTTCGCGAAGACCTCGCAGAGGGCGACCCGGGCACCGGCCCGCTCGGCCGCCTCGCGCACGATCGCCAACTCGGCGTCAGTGTCACTGCCGAAGCGGTTGATCGCGACCACGAGTTCGAGGCCGAACTGCCGGACGTTCGCGATGTGATGCTCGAGATTCACGACGCCGCGCCGGAGGGCGGCGAGGTCCTCCTTTCCGAGGTCCCCCTTCTGGGCGCCACCGTTCATCTTCAGCGCCCGCACCGTCGCGACGAGGACCGCCGCCTCCGGGGTGAGGCCGCCGAAGCGGCACTTGATGTCGAGGAACTTCTCCGCGCCCAAGTCGGAGCCGAACCCGGCTTCGGTGACGACCACGTCACCGACGGCGAGCCCGGCCCGCGTGGCGAGGATGGAGTTGCACCCATGCGCGATGTTGCCGAAGGGGCCGGCGTGCACGAAGGCCGGGCCGCCCTCGAGCGTCTGCACGAGGTTCGGCCGGATGGCGTCCTTGAGGAGCATCGCCATCGCGCCGTGCGCGTTGAGGTCGCGCGCGCGGACGGGGCGGCGCTCGGCGCCGGCGGTGGATCCGACGATGATGTTCCCGAGCCGCGTCTCGAGGTCGGCCGCGCTCGTCGCGAGCGCGACGATGGCCATCACCTCGGAGGCGGGGATGATGACGAACCGCTCCTCGCGTACGACGCCCTCGGCGGGGCCGCCGAGGCCGATGATCACTTTGCGGAGGGCGCGGTCGTTCATGTCGATCGTCCGCGGCCAGGTGATGCGACGCGGGTCGATGTTGAGCGCGTTCCCCTGCTGCAGGTGGTTATCGAGCATCGCACTCAGGAGCGCGTGCGCGGAGGCGATCGCGTGGAAGTCCCCGGTGAAGTGGAGGTTGATATCCTCCATGGGGAGCACCTGCGCGTAGCCCCCGCCGGCCGCGCCGCCCTTCACGCCGAAGACGGGACCCAACGAAGGCTCGCGGATGCAGAGCACGGCGTTGGTGCCGAGTCGGCGGAGGGCCTGGGCGAGCCCGACGGAGGTCGTCGTCTTCCCCTCGCCGGCCGCCGTCGGGTTGATCGCCGTCACCAGCACGAGCTTGCCCTTGGCGGGGCGCGTGGTGAGCTCGAGAGGGACCTTGGCCTTGTACCGCCCGTACTGATCGAGATCGTCGGGGGCGAGACCGATGGTGGCGGCCACCTCGGTGATCGGCTTGAGGGTCGCCGCCTGGGCGATCTCGATGTCGGTAGGGATGCTCATCGGGGGGAGTCGCGAGCCTCTGGTGGGGGGATGGGACGCGGACCGCGGATCAAGCGAGCGAGAAGCACCTGCGGGTGTTGCGGACGACGGCGGCGCCGAGCGCACCGGGGTCGACGTCGCGCACCTGCGCGAGCCGTTCGAGGGTGTACGCGCACCAGGCCGGTTCGTTGCGCTTCCCGCGCTGGGGCACGGGAGCAAGATACGGGCTGTCGGACTCGAGGAGGAGCCGGTCCTCGGGGACGGCGCGGAGGAGGTCGAGATCGTCCCACTTGCGGAAGGTCACCACCCCGCTGAACGAGACGTACCACCCGGCTGCGAGCGCGACCTCGGCCAGCGCGGCCGGCCCCGTGAAGCAATGGAGCACCCCGACGATGCCGGCGTCGCCGGCCTCCCGGACCATCGCGGCGGTGTCCTCGGCGGCTTCGCGCGTGTGGACGACCACCGCTTTCCGATGCGCTTGCGCGATGGCGAGCTGGTCCGCGAAGGCGAGGCGCTGCTGGGCGCGCGGCGAGTGGTCGTAGTGGTAATCGAGGCCGCACTCGCCGACGGCGACGGCCCCCTCGCGCATCGCGGCCTCGAGCGCGGGCCGGTCGCGGACCGCCTCATAGGCTGCCGCGTCGTGCGGGTGGATCCCCGCCGTCCACCAGATCTCGCCGGGGTGGGCGACCGCCAGCCGACGCGCCCCCTCCGCCGCGGCGAGGGACTCCCCGATGCAGACGACGCCCTGCCCCCCCGCCGCCCGCAGGCGCGCGAGGACGGCCTCCCGATCGGCCTCGAAGGCCTCTCCGGCGAGATGGGCGTGGGAATCGATGAACGGCGGCGGAAACGACGACGCCCCGTCGTGCGCGGCACGGCGGGGCGTCTCGTCCGGCACGGACACCGTCAGGCGCGGGCGGGCTGGGCCACCGCGCGGGCGTCCCCCTGCCGCGGCCACCGCTGCTCGACCCAGAGTAGGATCGGCGAGGCGACGTAGATGGAGCTGAAGGTGCCGGTGAAGATGCCGAAGGTCATGATCCAGGCGAACGGCCGGACCACCTCACCCGCGAGGACGAGGAGGGAGAGGGTCGCGGCGATCGTCGTGGCGTGCGTGAGGATCGAGCGCGGCAGGGTCTCGTTGACCGAGCGGTTGAGCGTGTCGTAGAGCGACTCGCGCCGGTTGCGGCGGAGGTTCTCCCGGACGCGATCGAAGATGATGATGGTGTCGTTCAGCGAGTAGCCGATGACCGTGAGTAGCGCGGCGATGGCGGTCAGCGAGATCTCGAGGTCGAGGAGCTTCATGAACGCGAGGGTCGCGACGATGTCGTGTGCCGTCGCGACAACCGCGGCGACGCCGAAGCGCCACTCGAAGCGCCAGGCCAGATACCCAAGGGTGACGAGGAACGAGATGAGGACCGCGATGACCGCTCCGCGCCGGAGCTCGGCGCCGACGCGCGGCCCGACCGCCTCGGTCCGGTCGATGACGAACGACCCTGCGCCGAACTCGGCCTCGAGCGCCGCGGAGATCTTTCGGGCGACGCCCGACGCCCCGTCGGCCTGCTCGGCGACCTGCGCCTCCTCCTGCGCGCGCACGGTGTACTCCGTGGGCGAGCCGAACTGGGCGATCTCCGCGCCCGGGATCCCGGCGCGCTCGAGGGTCGCACGGACGCGCGCGATGTCGGGCGCCTGTTGGAAGCGCAGCTGCAGCAGCGTCCCGCCCGTGAA
Organism: uncultured Gemmatimonas sp.; assembly: GCA_964526485.1. GTDB lineage: Bacteria > Gemmatimonadota > Gemmatimonadetes > Gemmatimonadales > Gemmatimonadaceae > Pseudogemmatithrix. The sequence continues at coordinate 10,244 of CAZGIE010000034.1, forward strand.
CTCGATGGCGTACTTGTACCACCCCGTGACGGCGGCGGAGCCGAAGCCGAGGGCGACGAAGGCGACCGTCACGATGACGGCGGTCCGCCAGTAGCGGATGAAGTCGATCTTGGTGCCGTGGAGGAGGCGCAGCATCAGATGCTCAGGGTCTGCTGCCCGCGCGAACGCTGCAGCCAGACGAGGAAGAAGGTCTTGGTGACGAAGATCGAGGAGACCATCGAGGCGACGATGCCGGCCACGAGCGTGACGGCGAAGCCCTTCACCGGGCCGGAGCCGTACTGGTAGAGGACCGCCGCGGTGAGGATCGTCGAGACGTTCGAGTCGACGATGGCGCTCATCGCGTGCTTGAAGCCCTCGTCCACGGCCGTACGCACCGCCTTCCCGTGGTCGAGCTCTTCGCGGATGCGCTCGTAGATCAGCACGTTCGCGTCGACCGCGATGCCGATCGAGAGGACGAAGCCCGCGAGGCCCGGGAGGGTCAGGACGGCGTCGAAGCCGGCGAGCGTCGCCATCGTGAAGAGGACGTACAGGACGAGCGAGAGGACGGCGAGGAACCCGGAGAACCGGTAGTAGACGACCATAATGAGCACGACGGCGAGGATGGCGACAAGCCCCGCCCGGATGCCATCGGCGATGGAGTCCTCACCCAGGGTAGCGCTGATCTGACGACCGTCGGCGACCTTGAGCGGCACCGGGAGGGCGCCGGCGCGGAGGACGAGCGCGAGGTCCTGCGCCGCCTGGAGGTCGCGGCCGCCCATCGTGATCTGCCCGCGGGCGCCGATCGCGCTCTGAATGGTCGGCGCGCTCATGACCTTGTCATCGAGGACGATCGCCATGTTGTCGCCGATGTGACGACCGGTCTCGCTGCGGAACCGGCGGCCACCCTCGTTGTTGAACTGGAAGTCGACCTTCGCCCCCTCGAGGGGATCCTGGGCCGGCGTCGCGTTCACGAGGTAGGTGCCGTCGATGATGGCGCGGCTGTCGAGGACGTAGAGCGACCGATACGCGTCGGTGCCGTTCATGATGGAGTCGATGCCCCACCGGACGTCCTTGCCCGGCGGCAGCGCCTCCTGGATCTCGGGGCGCTGCAGGTACGCCTCGATGGCGGCGTAATCGCGGCTGGCGACGAGGTACTGGCCCGGCATCTGCCCGGGGAGGATGGCGCGACGGAAGGGGCCCTCGGCCGACGTCGGCGCGGCGGAATCGCCGGCGGGCGCCGCGGTGTCGGCGCGCTGCATCAGCGCGGTCAGCCCCGTGGCCGTCGCCGCGGCGGTCGCCGACGCGGTGTCGGCGGTCGCCGGCGCCGTGGCCACGGAAATGCCCTTCGACTTGATGATGCCGTCGAGCCGCGGAATCGCCTTCTCGAGCGCCTGCGACTCATCGGTGATCTGGAAGCGCAGGAAGGCGGCCTTCTGGACGACCTCCTCGGCGCGCTGCTGGTCGCTGATGCCAGGCAGCTCGACGATGATCCGGTCGTTGCCGACCTTCTGCACCACCGGCTCGGCGACGCCGAACTCGTCGATGCGGGTCCGGACCACCTTGAGCGCACGGTCGAGGGCGTCGCTGACGTCCGCGACCGCCTGCTTCGACTGGTCCACCTCGAGCGTGAGGTGCATCCCGCCCTGGAGGTCGAGGCCTCGCTTGAGCGGGACGCGCTTGACCGTGTCGAGGACGAAGACGCCGTCGCGCTTGACGCGCACGATCTCGGTCCGGGGGAAGAGCGCCCAGCCGGACATCGCCACCAGGGCGACGATCACGAGGACGCGAGACTTCAGGGTCTGCATACCGACGAAGGCTTGGGGGAACGGAGGACGCGAAACCTCGAAGAGTACCCGGCTCCCCGAGGCAAGTCAATCACAGACAAGGGGTTGCGGGCCTCGCTGCAGGCGCTCGCGGGCGGCGCGTTCGTCGACGGCCAACTGGGTCATCAGCGCCTCCGCCGACGGGAAGGTGCGGGTCTCCCGGAGGCGCGCAACGAAGTCGATGCGGACCGACGCCCCGTAGAGATCGAGCGAGGCGTCGAAGAGGTGCGCTTCGATGGTCGTCGTCGCATCCCCAAACGTCGGGCGCGGCCCCAGGTTCAGCATCCCGTCGAACGCGCCCGCTGGGGTCTGCACCCGGACCGCGTACACGCCCTCCGGCGGGAGCAGCTTGTGGGCGGCCGAGAGCGCGACGTTCAGCGTCCGGAACCCCAAGGTGCGGCCACGCCCGGCGCCGGGGACGACGCGGCCGGCCACGCCATACGGATGGCCGAGTCCCTCGGCCGCCCGGTCGAGGTCGCCCTGCGCGACGGCGCGACGGATGGCGGTCGACGAGATCGGCTGGCCGTCGGATGCGGTCACGGGAGGCACCGACTCGACGGTGAAGCCCCGGGCCTCTCCGAGGGCCCGCAGCACGCTCTCGTCCCCTTCCCGCCCCCGACCGAAGCCGTGGTCGTGGCCGACGAGGAGGTGGACGAGACCGAGGCGTCGGCGGAGCACCTCATCCACGAAGGCCGCGGCATCGTAGGTGGCCAGCGTGGGGGTGAACGGCAGGACGACGACGTAGTCGAGCCAGGGCCCCGCGAGCGCCTCGAGCCGCTCGGTGGCGACGGTCAGCCGGGGCGGCGCGGCCGCCGGGTTCACAACCTGCAGGGGATGCGGCTCGAAGGTGACGAGGACCGCAGGGACCCCGCGCGCCTCGGCGGCCTCTCGGAGCCGTGCGAGGACGAGTTGATGCCCGCGATGGACGCCGTCGAAGGTGCCGACGGTGCAGACGGTGGCGGAGACGCCGGGCGGCAACCCGCACCCGATGTCAGACGGCATGCATCACCACCCGTGGGCGCCAGCGATCCCCTTCACGCTCGGCGAGGGCGACGAGGACGCCGGTGTCGGGCGCGGTGAGCGCGCCCCACGCCCCCGGAACCGTGGCAGCCACGTCGATTCCGCGAGCGATCTTCGCGACCTCCTCCGCGGTCAGCACCTGCCGCGGGAGGTCCGGGAGCGCGTCGAGCGCGGGCCGGACGACGGCCCCGCCGCGCTGGAGGGCCTCAAGCGTGACCGCATCGGTCACGCGGAAGGGGCCGCTCGCCGTGCGGCGGAGCGCGGTGAGGTGCGCGGCCGAGCCGCACCGCCGTCCGAGGTCACGGGCGAGCGAGCGGACGTACGTACCGCCGGCACAGGTGATCACCGCGCGCATCGCGGCGACACCTCCGGCGGTCTCCGTCATCTCGGCCACGTCCCACCGATAGACGGTGATCTCGACGGGGGCGAGGTCGACCGCCTCCCCGCGCCGCGCGAGGTCGTAGGCGCGGCGTCCGGCAATGCGCTTGGCAGAGTAGGCCGGCGGAACCTGCGGGAAGGTGCCGACGAACACCGGGAGCGCGGCGTGCACGTCGGTCGCGGTTGGAAGCGGCGCCTCGCGCACGGTGGCCCCGAGATGGTCCTCGGTGTCGGTCTCGGCGCCGAACCGGATCGTGGCATCGTAGATCTTCGGCTCGCCGGCCAGATGCGGCAGGAGGCGCGTGGCGCGGCCAACGAGGAGGACGAGGAGCCCGGTGGCGAAGGGGTCGAGCGTGCCCGCGTGGCCGATCCGGGTTGTCGACGAGCAGCAGCCCGTCAGTCGTCTCCGCGCGGCTCGGCCGAGGCATCCGCGGGAGGCGGCTCATGCAGGCTGGCGAGCAGAGTCTCGATGCGGGCCGCCCGCGCCACCGACTCATCGAGCCGGAAGACGAGCTCCGGGGCGAACTGGAGCCGGAGCGCCTTGCCGACCCGGCTCCGGAGGTGCGGGGCGACGCCGCGGAGCGCCTCGAGGGTGCCGGAGGGATCGTCCCCGCCACCCATGACGCTGACGAAGATCGTGGCGTGCCGCAGGTCGCGGGTCACCTCGACGGCGGTCACGGTGAGGAGCCCGGTCACGCGCGGGTCGCGGAGGCCGTGCGACAGGAACGCCGCGACCTCCTCTCGGATCGCGGCGGCGACGCGATCGGGTCGACGCGGGTCACGCGGGGGCATCGAACGCTCCGTCCAGGCCGCCGCTCAACCGGCCCGGGCCGACTCGAGGGAGCGTGCGACGGACTCGGTGCGGTAGAGCTCGATCACATCGCCGACCTTGAGGTCGTTGAAGTTCTCGATCCCGATGCCGCACTCGTAGCCCTCCTTGACCTCCTTCACATCGTCCTTGAAGCGGCGGAGCGACGCGAGGGTGCCGTCGTAGACCTCGATGCCGTCGCGGACGACGCGCACGCGGCCCTGACGGTTCATGAGGCCCGAGCGCACGAAGCAGCCGGCGATGACGCCGATCTTCGGCACCTTGAAGGTCTCGCGGACCTCCGCTTCGCCGACGATGACCTCCTTCTCCTCCGGCCGGAGCATCCCCTCGAGGGCAGCGCGGACATCAGCGACGGCCTCGTAGATGATCCGATAGAGCTTGATCTCGACGCCCTCGCGATCCGCGGCGGCACGCGCCTTGGTGTCGGGGCGGACGTGGAAGCCGATGATGATCGCCCCCGACGCCTTGGCGAGCACGATGTCGCTCTCGGTGACGCCGCCG
>CAZGIE010000035.1:0-14691 GCA_964526485.1 uncultured Gemmatimonas sp.
GGTCGGATGAGAACCATCCCATTCCCGCCGTCGTCAACACCGCGTGCCGCCACCACGCCGCCGGCGTGCGCCAGGTCTCGTCGACGCGCGTCTGCGCGGCCCGGTACGACTCGAAGTCGGCGCAGAGGAGATAGTGGTCGTGCGCGCGGAGCTGGGAAACCAGGGCGCGATATCGGGACGGATCGTCGGGGGAGTACGCCCCCGACTCGAGCGCCGCGAGCGCCGCCGCGAGGACGGGGGAGGCGGCGATCGCCTCGGCCGCGCCACCGCCGCCGGCCCGCCGAACCGCCGCCTCCTCCGCCGTCAGCCCGAAGATGAAGAGGTGTTCGGCGCCGACATGCTCCAGGATCTCCACGTTCGCGCCGTCGAGCGTGCCGATGGTGAGCGCGCCGTTGAGCGCGAGCTTCATGTTGCCCGTCCCCGACGCCTCCATCCCGGCCGTCGAGATCTGCTCCGAGACGTCCGCCGCCGGCACGATGGCCTCGGCGAGGCTCACGTTGTAGTTCGGCAGGAAGACGACCTTCAACCGGTCGCCGACGAGCGGATCCGCGTTCACCACGCGCGCCACATCGTTCGCGAGCTTCACGATGAGCTTCGCCGTGTGGTAGCCCGCGGCGGCCTTCCCGGCGAGGAGACGCACCTGCGGGGCCCAGTCGCGCTGCGGCGCGGCGGCGATCGCCTGATGGCAGGCGATCGTCTCCAGCAGGTTGAGCAGCTGCCGCTTGTACTCGTGGATGCGCTTGATCTGCACGTCGAACCGCGCCTCGGGGTCGAGGCGCACCCCCACCTGCGTCTCCACGAGCCGGGCGAGCGCGACCTTGTTCGCGCGCCGCTGCGCCGCGAAGCGCTCACGGAAGGCGGCGTCGTCCGCCCACGGCGCGAGCTCGGCGAGCTGGCCCTCGGCATCGAGCACCGCGGGGCCGATCGCGTCGGTGATGAGGCGCGTCAGTGCCGGGTTGGCCTCGGTCAGCCACCGGCGGAAGGTGATGCCGTTCGTCTTGTTGACGATCCGGTCGGGGAAGAGCGAGTGGAAGTCGCGGAAGACGGTGCGCCGCATCAGGTCGGTGTGCAGCGCCGAGACACCGTTCACCCGCCGCGCCGCGAGGAAGGCAAGGTGCCCCATCCGCACCGTGCGGTCTCCGCCCTCGTCGATCAGGGACACGCTCCGCACCAGGTCGGTCGACGCGCCACGCGCCCGGAGGGCGTCGAGGTGCCGCGCGTTGATCTCGAAGATGAGCTCGAGATGCCGCGGGAGGAGGCGGCCCACGAGCGCCACGGACCACCGCTCGAGCGCCTCGGGGAGGAGGGTGTGGTTCGTGTAGTTGAAGACCGCGGTGGTGAGACGCCACGCCGCGTCCCAGCTGAGCCCATGCTCGTCGATCAGGAGACGCATCAGCTCCGGTACGCCGATCACCGGATGCGTGTCGTTGAGTTGGATCGCGACCTTCTCCGGGAGCGAGGCGAGGTCGCCGAACTGCCGCAGATGCCGCCGCAGGAGGTCCTGCAGGGAGGCGGAGGCGAAGAAGATCTCCTGACGGAGCCGCAGCTCGTGGCCCGCCGGTGTGTCATCGGCGGGGTAGAGGACGCGGGAGATCGCCTCGAGCCGCACGCGGTCCGCGAGCGCACCGACGTGGTCGCCGCGGTTGAAGTCGACCAGCGAGAGCGGGTCCATCGCCCGCGCCGACCAGAGGCGCAGCGTGTTCACGTGCGCACCGCGCCACCCCGTGATCGGCGTGTCGTACGCCACCGCCTTCACATACTCCGCCGGGCGCCAGACCCGCCGGGGGACACCGTCGTCCCCCGTGACCATGGCGACCTCGCCGCCGAACCCGATGCGGTACGCGACCTCCGGCCGCTCGAACTCCCACGGGAACTCCGTGGAGAGCCACTCCTCGGGGAGCTCCATCTGCCAGCCGTCGCGCAGCGCCTGCCGGAAGATCCCGTGGTCGTAGCGGATGCCGTAGCCGTACGCCGGCACCTCGAGGGAGGCCATGCTCTCCATGAAGCAGGCGGCGAGGCGGCCGAGGCCGCCGTTGCCGAGCCCCGGATCGGGCTCCATCGCCCGCACCGCGTCGAGGTCGAGGCCGAGACCGGCGAGCGCCTCGCGGGCGGTCTCGGTGAGCCCGAGGTTGTTCAGCGCGTCGAGCAGCTGCCGGCCGATGAGGAACTCGAGCGAGAAATAGTAGACGCGCTTCGCGCCGGAGGCGTACGTCCGGCGTGTGGCGTCCATCCAACGCTCGACCACATGGTCGCGGGTCGCGAGCGCGGTCGCCACGTACCAGTCGCGGGGGCGCGCGTGCGGGGCGTCCTTGCCGACGGCCACCTGCAGCTTGCGGACCACGTTCGCACGAAACGCCTCGACGGTCGTCGGGGCGGGGGGGACCTCGGGCATCGTGATGGGCATCGGCAGGAATCTACCGACGCGAACGACCCCCTTCGAGAGGGGAACGCCGTCAGCCCATCAGGGCGAGGAGGGCGGTCCGGGTCGCGTCGAGTCCGGCGGCGAGGGTCCGCACGTCGTGCTCTCCCATGTGGCCCACACGGAAGGTCGCCGTCCGCAGGGGCCCGTAGCCGTCACCGAGGGTCCACCCCGCCTCCGCCACGCGGCGCACGAGGGTCTCGGCGTCGATCCCGTCGGGGACCACGCACGCCGAGACCGCGTCGGCGCGATGCCCCTCCGGTGCCACGAGGCGGAGATCGATCCCGTCGGCGCGGATGCCCTCGACCCAGGCCCGCATCGCCTCGCGCATCGCCGCGTGCCGCGCCCAGCGGGCCTCGAGCCCCTCGGCGGCGATTCGCGCCACCTGCGCCTCGGCCGCAAAGAGCAGGGGGAGCGCCGGGGTCGTCGGTGCCTGCGACTGCCGCGCGTACCGATGCGCCCGCAGGGGGTCGAGGTAGACCCCGCGCTGCGAGTGGGCCCGTGCGGCGGCGAGATACCGTTCGCTCGCCACCGCGAACGCGAGCCCCGGCGGGAGGGCGAGCGCCTTCTGGCTGCCGGCGAAGACGAAATCGAGGTCCCACGCGTCGGTGAAGACGGGCTGGGCCCCGACGGCGGTCACGGCATCGACGAGGGTCAGCGCCCCGTAGTGTCGGGCGAGGGCCGCGACCGCGGCGATGTCGCTCGCGGCCCCCGTGCTCGTCTCGACGTGCACCACCGTCACCGCGCGGACGTCGCCGGTGACGAGCGCCGCCTCGAGCTCCGCGAGCGGGACCACCCCGCCGAACGGGGCGAAGCAGCGGTGCACCGTGTGTCCGCACCCCTCCGCCACCTGCGCGAAGCGGTCGGCGAACTCCCCGTTCACGAGCGAGACCACGCGCCCCGGGGCGAGCCCGCGGAGCGCCATCTCCATCGCCCCGGTCGCGGACATGGTGAGGAGCCAGACCGGCCGCGATGTACCGAAGACCCCCTGCAGCCCGGTCGCGACCGTGGCGTGGAGCGCCTCGTACGCCGCCGTGCGGTGCGCGATCATCGGGCGCGTCATCGCCGCCAGGACCTCGGGGCGGACGCCCACCGGTCCCGGGACGAACCAGCGGTCGAGCGAGGCGCCGCTCAGGCGCCCTCGCCCGACGGGAGCTGCGGTACCGCGCTCTCCCCCGCCTGCCGGAGGAGACCGGCGTGCGTGTACACCTCGAGCTTCTCGCGCGTGTCGGCGATGTCGAGGTTGCGCATCGTGAGCTGCCCGATGCGGTCGAGCGGGGTGAAGAACGCCTCCCCCTTCTCCATCGTGAGGCGCTCCGGCTTGTACGTCAGGTTCGGGCTCGACGTGTCGAGGATCGAGTAGTCGTTGCCGCGCCGCAGCTCGACGGTCACCTCGCCCGTGATCGCGCGCGCCACCCAGCGCTGCGCCGACTCGCGCAGCATCAGCGCCTGCGGGTCGAGCCAGCGCCCCTGGTAGAGCAGTCGTCCGAGCTTTCGCCCGTTGATCCGATACTGCTCGATGGTGTCCTCGTTGTGGATCCCCGTCACGAGGCGCTCATACGCGAGGAAGAGGAGGGCCATCCCGGGCGCCTCGTAGATCCCGCGGCTCTTGGCTTCGATGATCCGGTTCTCGATCTGATCGGTCATCCCCAGGCCGTGCCGCCCGCCAATGACGTTCGCCTCGAGGAAGAGGGCGAGCGCCGAGTCGAAGGTTCGCCCGTTGATCGCCACCGGCACCCCCGCCTCGAACCGGACCGAGACGGTCTCGCGCGTCACCGGGACGTCGTCCTTCCAGAAGGCGACGCCCATGATCGGCTGCACGATGTGCATCCCCTTGTCGAGGAACTCGAGGTCCTTCGCCTCGTGCGTGGCGCCGAGGAGGTTGGAGTCGGTCGAGTACGCCTTCTCGACGCTCATCTTGTACTGGAAGCCGCGGGCGATGAGGTACTCCGACATCTCCGTGCGGCCGCCGAGCTCGTCGATGAACGTCTGGTCGAGCCAAGGCTTGTACACTTTGAGGCCGGGGTTCGTCAGGAGCCCGTAGCGGTAGAACCGCTCGATGTCGTTCCCCTTGAAGGTGCTCCCGTCGCCCCAGATGTTGACGCCGTCCTCGCGCATCGCCGCGACGAGCATCGTTCCCGTCACCGCCCGGCCGAGCGGGGTGGTATTGAAGTAGGTCTGCCCGCCTGTCGAGATGTGGAACGCGCCGGACTGGATCGCCGCGAGCCCCTCGGCCACGAGCTGCGCGCGGCAGTCGACGAGGCGCGCCCGTTCGGCGCCGTACTCCATCGCCTTGCGCGGGATGGCGTCGTAGTCGGTCTCGTCGGGCTGGCCGAGGTTCGCGGTGTACGCGTACGGGACGGCGCCCTTCTCGCGCATCCAGTGCAGGGCGGCGCTCGTGTCGAGGCCGCCGGAGAAGGCGATGCCGACGCGCTCGCCGACAGGGAGGGACTGCAGGATCGTGGCCACGGGGTCTCCGGAACGGTGGAACGTGCCGGAAAACTACCCGCGCCCGGACCGCCGACGTAGGGCTCGCCCCCGGTTCGTCCGAGAGCGAGCCCGTCCGTTCACGCCGGCGCTGCGGCCGATCCGCCGCGGGCGGACGTGAGGGCCCGCCCGAGCGCGGCGGCGCTCGTGGCCAGGAGCGCCGCGAAGGCGAGCGTCACGAGCACGAAGCGATCGGGGGTCATCCGGAATACCGGGCCGATCGTCGCGAGCGTCGTTCCCGCGGCTCGGGAGAGGGTGAAGGCGAGGAGCCCGCCCCACCCGAGCATCGCACCCAGCCCCGCGAGGAGCGACGCGAATCGATCGTCGCGTCGGAGCACGCCGACAAAGGCGCCGATCACGGGGACGGACCACCAGCCGAGCCCCCGTGTGGCGAGCGCCGTGAGCGCGGCCGTTCCGAGGAGCCAGAGGAGTCGGGTCATTCGGTAGCCCCAGGGCGGAGGGTGAGGGTGCTGCGCACGGCGCGGAGGGCGTCAGGTGACCGGGGGGTCTGGAGCGGCGCGAGTGCGCCGCGCTGCCAGTCGGCGAGGCGGTCGTCGTATCGGGAGGAGAACGGGTTCCCTGACTGGCCGCCGGGGTAGGTCCCCCACGCCCGAAGTGTGTCGCCGAGGGAGACGACGAAGCGCCACGACGCGCCGTGCACCCCGCGTCCGTCGTTGGGGCTCAGGGTGCCTGGTCCCGACTGCATCGGGATCGACTCACGGCCGAAGCCGGGGAGTTCGAGGAGGTGGCGGATGTTGGCCTGCCGCACTGCGCCCCAGCGCCAGTTCGCCGGCGCGTCACCGTAGGCGGCGCCGGTGCGCAGCCAGGCCCGCTCAAGGCTCGCGAGGAGGATGTCGTCCCGCGTCTCCACGCGGTCGGACGTCCGGCGGTCGTCCCACCACGGGGAGGCGGGGGCGCCGAAGAGGCGCACCAGCATCATCGAGTTCGGGGTCGCCACGCGGCGGCCGGAGGTGTCATCGGGGGCGAGGAACTCGTCCCACGTCAGGTCGGTGAGCGCGGTCAGCAGGGCGTCGTACAGGACCGCCCCGCGACTCTCGACCGAGAATCGGCCGTCCCAGTCCTCGGTGAGGACGCGCATCGCGTCGTGGGCGCCGGGGGGCGCGTCGGCGCGCGCGCCCACCGAGGCGCGCGCCTGGTTGAGGATCGCCGCCGTGAGCGGGCTCCGCGGGTCGGTGTGCGCCGCGCTCATCTTCTCGGGGGTCATCGCCGCATCGGTGCGCAGGATCTCGTTGATGCGCATCGCGCGCCACGGGGTCGGCCAGTCCCAACCGAGGTAGGTCGGGTCGGTCGCCGGGTCGAGCGGTTGCTGATTGGCGCTCGCGAGGTAGCCCTGCGCCGGGTCACGCACCTGCGGGATCCGCTCGAAGGGCACGTCCGCGAGCCAGTCGCTCGCGCTCCGGGAGCCGTCGAACACCCGGTCGCCGCGCCCGTCGCCGGGGCGGATCGGGAAGCGCCCCACGCTCCGGATCGCGATCTGACCGGACCGATCCGCGACCAGGAAGTTCTGCGCGGGCACCCGGAAGGGGCGCATCGCCTCATACCACGTGTCCGTGGAGGTGGCGCGCAGCGCGCCCCACACCCCGGCGAACTCGTTCGAGGGCTCGAGCGCCGTCCAGCGCATCGAGACCCAGCCCATCGGGCTCCGCAGCAGCGGGCCGCGGTGCGTGCGGTAGAGCGTATCGACGGCGAGCGTGTCGCCGCCGCGGTCGAGGAAGGCCACGACCTCCGACGTCACCTCCCGATCGACCCCGTCGACGCGGTAGCGCGTCGGAGCGACGGAGTCGTCGACCGTCTCCCGATAGAAGTCGACCACGTCGGCGCCGGTGTTCGTCGCCGTCCACGCGACATCCCGGTTGAAGCCGATCGAGGGGAACGGGGAGAGGGGGAGAGTCACGCCGTACACATCGAGCGAGTCCGTGACGAGATGGAGCTCGTACCAGATGCTCGGCAGGGTGAGCTGGAGGTGCGGGTCGCCGGCGAGGAGTGCGCGGCCGTTGGCGCTGCGCGACGGTCCCACCGCCCAGTTGTTGCTCCCGACCACGGCCTCATCGCTCAGGAGCGACGGCCCGCCGAGCCACTCGCGCGTGGCGCTGGCGCGGCGCGCCGCGGCCACGCGGGCGGGCGTCGGCGCGACGGGCGCGGGGAAGGTGAGGTCGAGGAAGCGCGGGGTCAGTCGACCCGGCACGGGGATGATCGGTTCCTGGATCGGCGCGTCGACCGGGAAGAGCGCGGCGGTCGCCTCCGCGCCGATGAGCGCCTCCACCGCCTCGCGGCGCAGTTCGTCGTCGCGATACGAGAGCGTCTGCGCCATCACCGACAGCATGTAGAACGTGTCCTGCGGGCGGAACGTCCGAGGGCGGGCGCCGAGCAGACGGTACTCCACGGGGAGTGCCGACCCGGGCATCGACGCCACCCAGGCGTTGATCCCCTCGCTGTACGCGGTCAGGAGCCCGCGGATCTCGCTGGTGTCGGGCAGCGCCGCCCACCGGGCCTCCGCGGCGGCGGCGAGGCCCCGCCGGCGCGCGCTGCGGTCGGCGGGGAGGGCGCGCGCGCCCACCAGCTCCGTCAACGTCCCCGCTGCGGCGCGGACCGTCATCTCCATCTGGAAGAGCCGGTCGCGTGCCTGCACGTAGCCGACCGCGCGGACCGCGTCCCGCGTGCGCCGCGCGAAGATGTGCGGGACGCCGCGGTCGTCGTAGCGGACCTCCACCGGCTCGGTCAGCCCATCGAGCGCGAGCGACTCGCTCGCGGCGAGTTCGGCGGCAGCAGCGGCGGCGATGAGGCCGTGCGCGGGGTCCAGCAGCGGGCCGAGGGCCGGCACCCCGCCGACCGACGTCGCACCAGCCCCGAGCCCGACGAGAAGTCCAACGACCGCACTCCCGATCCGCACCCCGCGCGAGAGGCGGAACGGTCGGCCGGCGTCCATCGCGCGCCGCTCGGCCATCAGCCCTGCTCCCCGAAGATGCCGCCGAGGAGTCCGCCTGCGGTGCCCTGCCGCTGCATCGCCGGCGCGTGCGCGATCACCTGCTCGGCGAGGCGCGAGAACGGCATCGTCTGGAGGATGACGCGGCCCGGGCCGGTCAGCTTGAGGTAGAAGAGCCCCTCGCCGCCGAAGAGCATTGTCTTGACGCCGCGCACCATCTCGATGTCGTAGTCCACCGTCGGCTGCATCGCGACCAGGCAGCCGGTGTCCACGCGCAGCACTTCGCCGGCCTTGAGCTCCCGCTCGACGAGCGTCCCCGAGGCCGCGAGGAAGGCGAGGCCGTCGCCGCGCAGGCGCTGCAGGATGAATCCCTCGCCGCCGAAGAAGCCCGCGCCGATGCGCCGGGTGAAGGCGATGTCCATGTCGATGCCGCGCGCGGCGCAGAGGAACGCATCCTTCTGCGCGATCAGCTCGCCCCCCCACATCCGGAGGTCGGCGACGTAGATCTTGCCGGGCGTCGGGGCCGCGAAGGCCACATCGCGTCGCTGCGGCGCGGCGTTCCCGAAGAGGGTGATGAAGAACGATTCGCCGGTGAGCATCCGCTTCCCCGCGCCCACGAGCTTGCCGAAGAGCCCACCCCCCGCGCCGCTGGGGTCGAGGGTCGTGGCCATCTGGATCCCGTCCTCCATGTACATCATCGCGCCGGCCTCGGCGAAGACGGCCTCGTTCGGGTCGAGGGTGATGATGACACCCTGCATGTCATCACCGATGATGCGGTAGTCGATCACGTCAGCGGGCATGATGCGCTCTCTGGCTGCGGTGTGGATGGCCGCCGGCGCCCGCCGGGGCCTTATCTCGAATGTATCGCCTCGCGAGGGGACTCGCGTCCCGGGGCGAGCACCCGCTCCCAGTACCCGACGTCGACCCATCGCCCGAACTTGAACCCGGTCTCCCGGAAGTGGGCCACTTGGGTCATCCCCATCGCCTCGTGGAGGGCCACGCTCGCGGGGTTGGGGAGCGCGATGCCCGCCATCGCCGCGTGGTAGCCGGCCTTGCCCAGACGGTCGAAGAGCGCCGTGTACAGCGCGCGCCCCACGCCTCGACGGTGGTGGGCCGGGGCCACGTAGACGGTGACCTCCACCGAGAAGCGGTAGCCCCGGCGCGCGCGCCGTGGGGTGGCATAGGCGTAGCCGGCCACCTCGCCAGCGGATTCGGCCACCAGCCAGGGGAGGCCCTGAGCTTGCACGTCGGCGAGCCGCCGCGAGAGCTCGCCGGCGTCGGGCGGCGTCTCCTCGAACGTCACCGTCGTGTCGGTCACGAACGGGGCGTACAGCCTCGCGATGGCCGGCGCGTCGGCCGGGGTCGCGTCACGCAGCCGCATCGCGGTGGACATCGCGAGACGGGTCGCGGCCTCAGTCCAACGCCGCCGCGAACTCGCGGACGATGTCGCCGGCGGGTCGGATGTCGTGAATGCCCGCGACCGACTTGCCGGCCTGCCAATACTCGGACGCCCCCGCCTCGCTGGTCAGCGACCGCTTGAGTCGGCGCACGGAGTTGAGCGCGTACCAGGTGCGCATCCAGTGCTTGGTGCGGCGTCCGCGGAGCATCCAGCGGGCGAACCAGCCGGCGCCGGTCCCGAGCCGGTCGATGTACGCGTTGCGGATCACGGAGACGGGGACGCCCGTGAGGCGCATCGTGAGGACGATGTCCTGCTCGTCCGCGTCGAGGATCGCCTGCTTGTAGGCGGCGCTGGTGAGGCACTCCGTGGTGGCGATGAAGCGCGTCCCGAGCTGCACGCCGGCGTAGCCGAGGCGGAGGTGTGCGGCGAACTCCGCCGCCGTGCCGACCCCGCCGGCTGACACCACGGGGAGGCCGAAGGGCGCGAGCTCCTCGAGGAGCGCCTCCGCGGTGCGCGACCCCGTGTGGCCCCCCGCGCGCCGGTTCACCGCCACGAGCCCGTCGACGCCGCCGTCGACCCCCTTCTGCGCCCACTTCCGCTCGGTGACGTCGTGGTAGACCACGCCCCCGACCGCATGCACGCGGTCCACGACCCAGCGCGGGTTGCCGAGCGAGGTCAGGAAGAAGCGCACCCCCTCCTCGAGGGCGACGTCGATCCACTCCTCCATCCGGCGGCGGTAGAGTTTGTTGTTCCCTTCGATGAGCGCGTTGAACCCGATCGGCTTGGACGTGAGCTCGCGGATGCGCCGGAGGCCGGCGCGGTACTCGTGCCCGTGCACATACGTGAGCGCGATCGGCTGGACGATGCCCAGGCCACCCGCCTCACTCACCGCGGCCACGAGCTCCGGGTTGGAGCAGGGGTACATCGGCCCGCAGACGAGCGGGATCTCGATGCCGGCGTGGCGCGTGAAAGGGGTCAGCATCAGGGGGCCTTGGTGGGGGTGAGGCCGAGCCGCCAGCGCACCGTCGCGCGCGCGACCACCGCGCCGGAGGGATCGAGACAGTCGGCGGTCACGTCGAAGTCCTGGTCGGCCGTCACGGTCGGGATCGCGACGCGGCTCACCGCGGTGATCGTCCCGCGTGCCTTCTTGAGGTACTCCATCCGCATCTCGCGCACGATGCCGCGCACCCCGGTGGGGAGCCCCGCTGTCATGGCGAGGCCGCTCGCCATCTCGGCCACGTTCATCAACGCGATCGCATGCACCGACCCGAGGTGCTGTCGGTTCGCCCGGCGGTCGGGGATGCTGACCTCGGCGTACCCCGGCTCGAGCCGCCGCACGCTGGGGCGTGTGGAGGCCGAGTAGGGAACGGTGCGCGCGAAGATCCGCGCGAACAGCCAGCGGCCGCCCGGGAGCGGGCTGAGGGTGCGCCAGAGGGAGAGGAGGCGGGCGGCGGTGGAGGCCACGGAGCAGGGCGGGGGCGGCGAGGGTGGGTGACTCTGGAAAGATGCGGTGGCGACGGGGCGGCCGCACCGGCACGCCGGCGGGATACCTTTCTCACCTTCCCCTCGCGGAGACGACTCTCGTGCGCGCCGTCCTGCTCCTCGCCCTCCTCGCCGCCCCGATGTCCGCCCAGTTCCCCTCGCCCCCCGTCGCCAAGCAGATCCCCGTCGAGACCGTGCTGCACGGGGAACGCCGCGTCGATCCGTACGCCTACTTCAAGGACCGGAACCACCCGGAGACGATCCCCTACCTCGAGGCGGAGAACCGCTACACCGAGGCGATGACGGCGCACACGGCGGAGCTCCAGCGGAAGCTCTACGACGAGATGCTGGGCCGTATCCAAGAGGACGACAGCCAGGTCCCCGTCCGCCGCGATGGCTGGTACTACTACACCCGGACGGAGCGGGGGAAGGCGTATCCGATCTTCGCCCGCAAGCGCGGCTCGCTCGACGCGCCGGAGGAGATCTACTTCGATCAAAACGCCGAGGCCGAGGGGCACGCGTTCTACGATCTCGGTGGGATGGAGGTGAGCCCCGACCACCAGCGGCTCGCCGTCCTCGTGGACACCACCGGCTACGAGGACTTCATCCTCCGGGTCAAGGACCTCGCCACGGGGGCGTGGTTGCCGGACGAGATCGACCGCCTCAGCTGGGGCCTCGCCTGGGCCGACGACAACCGCACGCTCTTCTACATGACGCCGGATTCGGCGAAGCGCGGCAATCGTGTCTGGCGGCACGTCGTCGGCACCCCGCGGTCGGCGGACGTCAGCGTCTATCAGGACGCCGACGTGCTCTTCAACGTGAACCTCGCGCGGTCGCGGAGCGGGGAGTTCATCCTCATCTCGTCGACCTCGTTCACGTCGAGCGAGTGGCATCTCATCCCGACCGACCGCCCCACGGAGGCGCCGCGCGTCGTGGCCCCGCGCCGTCCCGGCGTGGAGTACGAGGTCGAGCCGGGGGAGGGGGTGCTCTACATCACCACCAACGAGGGCGCCCCGAACTTCCGCGTCATGACGGCCCCGCTCCGCGATCCGTCGCGCCGGAACTGGACCGATTGGATCGCCCCGCGCGGCGACGTCTTCATCGAAGGGGTGATGCCGTTCAAGCACCACGTCGTCGTCTCGGAGCGGCGCGATGGCCTGCGTCGCCTGCGCATCAGCGGGCTCGAGGGGCGCCGCGAGACGCACGAGGTGACGTTCCCCGAGGCGGCGTATGGCGTGTTCCCGGGAAGCAACCCGCAGTACGACGCGCGCACGCTGCGTTTCACCTACAGCTCGCTCGTCACGCCGAACACGGTGATCGACTACGAGATGGACCGCCGCACCCGCACCGAGCTCAAGCGGGACGCCGTGCTCGGCGGGTATGACCCCGCGCAGTACGAGGTGGAGCGCCTCACTGCGATCGCGCGCGACGGCGTGACGCGGATCCCCATCTCGCTCGTGCATCGGAAGGGCGTGGCGCGCGACGGCAAGGCCCCGCTCCTGCTCTACGCCTACGGCAGCTATGGCTCCACCACCGAGCCCACCTTCAGCTCGCAGCGCTTCTCGCTGATCGACCGCGGCTTCACCTACGCCATCGCGCACGTGCGCGGCGGGCAGGAGATGGGCCGCCCCTGGTACGACGACGGCAAGATGCTGCACAAGATGAACACCTTCACCGACTTCATCGACGTCGCCGACCACCTCGTGCGCGAGCGGTACACGAGCCCGGACCGGCTCGCGGCGAACGGCGGGAGCGCCGGTGGCCTCCTGATGGGCGTGATCGCGAACATGCGTCCGGAGTTGTTCAAGGTGATCGTCGCCGACGTGCCCTTCGTCGACGTGATCAACACGATGCTCGACGCCAGCATCCCGCTCACCGCGCAGGAGTGGGAGCAGTGGGGGAATCCGGCGAAGCCCGAGGAGTATCGCTACCTGATGCGCTACTCGCCGTACGACAACGTGCGGCCGCAGGCGTATCCGCGGATGCTGGTGACGAGCGGCCTCAACGACTCGCGCGTCGGCTACTTCGAGCCGACCAAGTGGGTCGCCCGCCTCCGCGCCACGAAGACCGACAGCCATCCGCTCCTGCTCAAGATGCACATGGGCGCCGGGCATGGCGGCTCCTCGGGGCGGTATGAGCGGCTCCGCGAGCAGGCGTTCCGCTACGCGTTCATCGTGGATCAGGTCGCGCAGGGGCTGATCCAGTAGTCATGCCGATGTCGCCGCTCGGGGTCCTCGTCGGCGTGCAAGGCGCCGTCCTCGGCACGCTGGCGGCGCGCCTCGTGGGCGGCCGCACCCGCCGGCCGGCGGAGCGTCCGCGGCCCGAGGGACTCGAAGGGCCTGGCCTCACGATCGTCGTCGCGTGCCTGAACGAGGTGGCCCGCATCGGCCCCTGCCTCCGCGGGCTCCGCGCGCAGGGTGCCCCCGTCCACGAGATCCTCGTGGTCGACTCCGGCTCCACCGACGGCACACGAGAACTCGTCGCGCAGGCCGCCGCCGAGGACCCGCGCATCCGCCTCGTCACCGATCCGCCGTTGCCGCCCGGATGGATCGGGAAGGCGTGGGCGCTGCAGCACGGCACCACGATCGCCTCGCAGCCCTGGGTCCTCGGCATGGACGCCGACACCGAGGCGGAGCCGGGGTGCGCCGCGGCCGTCGTGGCGGCGGCCCTCCGCGAGGGGTTCGACGTCGTCTCCTTCGCCCCCTGTTTCGACGGCCAGACGGCGGCGGAGCGCTGGGTGCAGCCCGCGATGCTCATCTCGCTGCTCTATCGGACTGGGGCGGCCGGAGATCCTCGCGTCCGCCCCGACCGCATCCTCGCGAACGGCCAATGCTTCCTCGCGCGGCGTGAGGTGTTGCTCGCGCATGGCGGCTACGACCCGGTGAAGGCGTCGTTCGCCGAGGACGTCTCCCTCGTCCGGCACCTCGCCGGCCGCGGCGTCCCGGTGGGCTTCCTCGACGGCTCGCGCCTCTACCGCGTGCGCTCATATCAGGACGTGCGGCAGATGTGGCGGGAGTGGGGGCGGTCGATCGACCTCAAGGACGCGGTGACGCCGCTCCGCCGCTGGGCCGATGCGCTGCTCATCGCCCTCGCCCAGGGGGCGCAGCTGCCGCTGCTGGTCTGGCTCGGGCTCACCTGGCCGATGCTCGAGGTCGGTCCGATGCGCTCGGCGCTTCTCGGCCTGACCCTCGGGCTACTCGGGATGCGGCTCGGCCTGCTCGTGGCGCTGCGGGGCAACTACGCGACGAGGGGGCTCCCCTGGTGGCTGAGCCCCCTCGCGGACCCGCTCGCCGCGGTCCGGATCGTCTGGTCGTCGATCCGCCGGCCGCGACGGTGGCGGAGTCGCACCTACGGCTGAGCGTCCCGGCCGTGCCCTACGCCGTCGCGGCCGCCGGGACCTTCGTCACGATCATCGCCCCCGTGATCTCATCCGCGGGGTCGACGTTGAGCGTCCCCTCCTTCGTCAGCAGGTGCTGCACGAAGGTCAGGACGTTCCGGCTGAACATCGCCGAGGCGTGGGTCGGCATCGAGGCGGGAAGGTTCACGGGACCGATCACCTGGACCCCATTCACCGAGACCGTCTCGCCCGCCTTCGTGGCCTCGCAGTTCCCCCCCGTCTCCGCGGCGAGGTCGACGATGACGGCGCCCGGCGCCATGGTCCGGACGGTCTCGGTGGTGATGAGCCGCGGCGCCGCCTTGCCCGGGATCTGCGCCGTCGTGATGACGAGGTCCATCGTCGCCAGATGCGCCTTGAGCGCGTCCTGGATCGCGGCCTGTCGCTCGGCGCTCTGCTCGGTGGCGTAGCCGCCGGCGGTCTGAGCGTCCGCGGCGATCAGGTCCTGGGCGACCACCGTGGCGCCGAGGGAGCGGATCTGCTCGGCCGCGGCGGGGCGGATGTCGAACCCGGAGACGAGGGCACCGAGGCGCCGGGCCGTCGCGATCGCCTGGAGGCCCGCGACG
>CAZGIE010000036.1:0-392 GCA_964526485.1 uncultured Gemmatimonas sp.
GGCGTCCACCGGGTTCACCCTCCTCCTCTCCATCGGCGCGGGGACGGGGCTGCTCTACCTCCTCCGGTGGTACTGGTGGCGCGTGAACGCGGCGGCGGAGATCACCGCGATGGCGGCGTCGTTCGTGACGGCGATCGGGCTGCACCTCGCGAAGGGGCAGGGGGTCGCGCTCGACGCGACGACGACGCTCCTCGTCACGGTCGCCGTGACGACGGTCGCGTGGATCGCGGCGGCGTACCTCGGCCCCCAGACGGACGCGGCGGTGCTCGAGCGCTTCTACCGGCTCGTGCGCCCCGCCGGCCCTGGGTGGGCCGCGGTGCGCGCGCGTACGGGGCTCGGCGCCTCGCCCGACTCGCTCCACCAACGGGCCTTGTTCCACGGATAAGTCGGCA
>CAZGIE010000036.1:402-3269 GCA_964526485.1 uncultured Gemmatimonas sp.
GCGCTCGCCGGTCGCGGGTCGCTCGCGCTGACCTGGGCGGTGGTCTTCGTCGGGAGCGGCCTCGGCGTGCGGTCGGTGCTGCAGGGCTTCTGGCGCGCCGCCGACGCGGCGTGAGCCGCGCGGCGCGGGGGATGCGATGACCGGGACCGCGCCCCGCGCCACCACGGCGGTCATCCTCGCGCGCGGCCTCGGCACGCGGATGCAGGCGGAGGACGGCGCCGCCCTCACCGAGGCACAGGCGGCGGCCGCCGCCGCCGGTGCGAAGGGGCTCATCCCGGTCGCCGGTCACCCGCTGCTCGATCACGTGCTCGACGCGCTCGCCGAGGGCGGGGTGACCGACGTGATCTTCGTCGTCGCGCCGGGGGAGGGGGCGATCCGGCGCCGCTACACCGTCGAGGCGCCGCCGACGCGGCTGCGTGTGACGTTCGCGGAACAGGCGGAGCCCCGCGGCACGGCCGACGCCCTGCGGGCGGCGGAGGCCGCCGTGCAGGCTGTCGCCCCGCGCGACGCCGAGGGGCGGACGCACTTCCTGATGTGCAACGCCGACAACCTTTATCCGGCGGAGTCGGTGCGCGCGCTCGTCGCGCTCGACGGCCCCGGGCTGATCGCGTACGACGCCGCCGCCCTCATCGCGCAGGGGAATATCCCCGAGGACCGCGTCCGCGCCTTCGCGCTCCTCGATGTCTCCCCCGAGGGGGTCTTACGGGAGATCGCGGAGAAGCCGCCGGCGGGGCATCCGCTGCTGCGGGCGGCGGAGAAGGCGGTCTCGATGAACCTCTGGCGCTTCAGCTCGGCGATCTTCGCCGAGTGCGCCGCGGTGCGCCCGTCGGTGCGCGGGGAGCTCGAGTTGGTGGATGCGGTGCGCCGCGCGATGAAGCGTGGTGTGCGCTTCACGGCGGTGCGGCAGCGGCTCGGCGTGCTCGACCTGTCGCGACGCGGTGACGTCGCGGCGGTGGAGCGGCGCCTCGCGGGGCGCACGCCGCGCCCGTGACCGACCGCCCGCTCTTCGTCCCGGGGCGGATCGAGCTCTTCGGGAAGCATGTCGACTACGGTGGCGGTCCGTCGCTCACCTGCGCGGTGGCGCTCGGGATCACGGCGACGATCGAGCGGATCGACCGCCCCGTCCTCGAGGTCGTCGACGAGGTGACACGTCGTCGGACGCGCGCCCCGCTCCGCCGCGACGCGCAGGCCGGCGCCTCGCACGGCGGGACGTACGTGGCGGCGGTGGCGCGGCGGATGGCCCGGGATTTCGCGCCGTTGCGGCAGGGGGTGCGCGTCACCACCCGCAGCGATCTCCCACGCTCCTCGGGGCTCTCGAGTTCGAGCGCGCTCGTCGTCCTCCTCACCCTCGCGGTCGCCGAAGCCAACCGCCTCCGCGAGCGGCGCGTCTGGCGCGACTATCTCTTCGCCCCGCTCGCGCTGGCCGAGTACGCTGCGGCGATCGAGATGGGTGGACCGTGGGGGCCCTTCCCGGGGGAGGAGGGGGTGGGGACGCGCGGCGGCGCGCAGGACCACATCGCGATCTGCTGCAACCTCGCGGACCAGGTCGGGATGTATGCGTATCTGCCGGCGGCGGCGCTCGGGCGCGCCCCGTTCCCGGCGGCGTGGAGCCTCGTGGTGGCGGTGAGCGGGGTGAAGGCCACCAAGACCGCCGGGGCGATGGCGGATTACAACCGCGCGGCCGACGAGTTGCGTGGGCTCCTCGCGGCCTGGAACGTCGCGACGGGTCGCGCCGACCTCTCGCTCCGGGGCGCGCTCGCCTCCGGGCCTGATGCCCTCGAGCGGTTGACGCGTGTGGCGCGCGGCGGCGGGGATCCTGCGGGGCTCCTCGCGCGGCTGGGGCAGTTCCGCGCGGAGACGGAACGGATCGTGCCGGGGGCGCTCGAGGCGTTCCGCGCGGCTGATGCGCGCCGGCTGGGCGAGCTCGCGGTGGAGTCGCAGCAGCTGGCGGAACTCGTGCTGCGGAATCAGGTGCCGGAGACGATGCACCTCGTCCGCACCGCGATGGATGCGGGCGCGCATGCGGCGAGCGCCTTCGGTGCCGGCTTCGGCGGCGCCGTCTGGGCGGTGGTGGACACCTTGGAGGCGGAGGCGATGACGGCCCGTTGGCGGGCGCGCTACGTGCGGGCGTTCCCCGCGCGGGAGGCGCATGCGCGCTGGGTGACCGTCCGGCCCGGCTCCGGGGTACGATGGCCCTGATGACCGACCGAGCCCCGCTCGCTCCCACCGTGCGTGTGCTCGCCGCCGTGAGTTTCCTCACCGATGTGGCGAGCGAGATGATCTATCCGCTGCTCCCGCTCTTCCTCTCGACCGTGCTCGGGACGACGGCCGCCGGCCTCGGCGTGATCGAGGGGGTGGCCGAAAGCGTGTCGGCGCTCCTCCGACTGCCCTCGGGGTGGTGGTCGGACCGGATCGGTCGGCGGAAGCCGCTCGTGGTGCTGGGCTATGGTCTGGCGGCGGTGGCGCGGCCGCTGATCGGGCTCGCGCAGAGCACGGGCCAGGTGCTCGCGATCCGGGTGACCGACCGCTTCGGGAAGGGGGTGCGATCTGCGCCACGCGATGCGCTGATCGCGGATGCGGTCGCGCCGGCGCATCGCGGGTACGCCTATGGCCTCCACCGTGCGGCGGATTCGGCGGGGGCGGTGGTCGGCCCGCTCATCGCGTGGGGGCTGCTGCACTGGGGATGGGTCGATCTCCGGGCGCTCTTCCTCTGGGCGGCGGTGCCGGGGATGCTCGCGCTCGTGTTGGTGATCTGGTGGGTGCGGGAGAGTCCGGTGGCGGCGCGGGGGCGGGGTGCGGCGGCGCCGAGTGAAGCGCTCGTCGATCGCGTCGACGGCGCGCTCGGGGCCATCTTCTGGCGCTTCCTC
>CAZGIE010000036.1:3279-14685 GCA_964526485.1 uncultured Gemmatimonas sp.
AGCCCGGTGGCGGCGCGGGGGCGGGGGGCGGCGGCGCCGAACGGTGCGTCGTCGATCGCGGCGGCCGACGCGTCCTCTGCGATGGTCGCCACGCCGGTTGGCGCGGACCGCGCGCTCCTCGATCGCCTGGACGGCGCGCTCGGGGCCGTCTTCTGGCGCTTCCTCGGTGTGCTCTTCCTCTTCACTCTCGCCGCCTCGAGCGACGCCTTCCTGTTGCTGCGCGCATCATCCCTCGGCGTGACCGTCTCGCAGATCCCGATCCTCTGGGCGATGCTGCATGTGGTGAAGTCGGCGTCGACGGTCGTGGGCGGGCGCCTCTCCGATCATGTGGGGCGCCGGCCGCTCATCCTCGGCGGATGGATGGTGTATGCGCTCACCTACCTCGGCTTCGCACTCGCGTCATCCGCGTGGCACGTCTGGGCGCTCTTCCTCGTCTACGGCCTCTATTTCGGCGCCACGGAGGGGGTGGAGAAGGCGCTCGTGGCGGATCTCGTCCCCGAGGACCGGCGCGGCGCGGCGTTCGGGTGGTTCAACGCCGCGCTCGGCGTCGGCGCGCTCCCGGCCTCGATCCTCTTCGGGGTGCTCTGGGAGCGTGCGGGGGCTGCCACCGCGTTCCTCACCGGTGCGGCGATCGCGGGGGCGGCGACGCTGCTCCTGCTCGTCGTCCTCCCCGCGGCGCTCCCTCAGCAGCAGCGCGAGCCGGGCCGCTCGTAGCGCGCCGCCAGCCGCTCGGCGATGAACTCGCGCTCGCCGAGCGGGGTGCGGTCGGGATGGCACGCCCGATGGTGCGCCAGATAGGCCGCGTAATCGGGCGCCCCGACGATGCGCCGCAGCGTCGCCGCCGCGCGCGCGAACCAGGCGCTCATCGACGGACCTTCGACCCGTTCGGGCCGATGGTGCGGTCGAAGAGCTCCAGGATCCGGCGATACTCGTCCGTCCACGAGCTCGGGCGCACGAAGCCGTGGTCCTCCACCGGGTAGACCGCCATCTCCCAGTCGACCTTCCCGAGCTCGATGAGCCGCTGCGCGAGGTGGACCACGTCCTGGAACTGCACGTTGGTGTCCACCATCCCATGCGCGATGAGCAGCGGGTCGACGAGCCCCTCAGCGAAGAACATCGGCGAGGAGCGGCGATACGCGAGCGTATCGGTCTGCGGGAGGTTGAGGATCCGGCCCGTGTAGCCGTGGTTGTAGCTCGCCCAGTCGGTGACCGAGCGGAGCGCGGCACCGGCGCCGAAGTACTCGGCCTTGGTGAAGAGGGACATCAAGGTGGTGAAGCCGCCGTAGGAGCCGCCGTAGATGCCGATCCGCTCGGGGGCGATCCCATGCGCCGCGGTGAGGTACTTCGACCCCGCGACCTGGTCGTCGATGTCGGCCCCGCCCATCCAGCGGTAGATCGCGGTACGCCAGTCGCGGCCGTAGCCGGCGGAGCCGCGGTAGTCGATGTCGAGGACGGTGTACCCGCGCTCCGCGAGGAGATGGTGGAACATGAACTCGCGGGCGTAGGTCGACCACCAGTTATGGACGTTGTGCAGGTAGCCCGCGCCGTGGACGAAGATCACCGCGGCGCCGTTCGACGGCTTCCCGAACGCCGTCGGGTCGTAGACCCGCGCCGGCACCTTCACGCCGTCGAGTCCGTCGACCATCACGATCGGCGGGACCTTCCACGCGTACGAGCGGAACTCGGCGGTCGTGCTCGTGGTGAGGCGCGCCATCGCCGTCTCCGCCTCCCCCGCGCGGGCGAGGAAGAGCTCGGGGGGCGTGTTCGGCGTGGAGTAGATCGTCGCGAAGCGCTGGCGGTCGATCGGGTGGATCACCGGGGCGTGGCCGCCGTCGCCCGCGCTGAGGCGCGTCCGGGGGCCGCCGCGCATCGGCATCCGGTACGCCTGTCGTGTGAACGGCGAGGGCTCCGAGGTGACGAGCTCGAAGGAGACGCCGTCGGGGCTCCGCGCGACGTCGAGGACCTCCCAGGTGCCGCTGGTGAGGGCGGTCTTCCCGGTGCCGTCGGCGCGGACGGTATAGAGATGGCTGTAGCCGCTCTCCTCGGAGACGAACCAGGCCGCGCCCTCGGGGGTCCATCCCATGCAGCCATAGCAGGGGCCGTTCACCCAGGCCTCGTCGCGCAGCTGGTCGAGGAGGGTCGTGGTGCCGCCGCGCGCAGCGACGGCCCAGAGCCACCGGTGCTTGAAATCGGCAGAAGTGACGAAGACGAGCGCGTGCGCGCCATCGTCGGACCAGTCGCCGACGCGGACATCACCCGCCGTGCCACCCTCGGGGGCGAGGCGGAGCCAGGTGACACGGCCCGTGGCGAGGTCGAGATGTCCGACCTTCGTGACCCCCTGCGCGTCGCCGACCTTCGTGCGGCCGGGGATCATCCGCGGGTAGCCGTCGGGATTCACATAGTCGGGGACGTCGGAGCCGCGGGTCCCCTGGGGTGCCGTGTAGGTGGTGATGAGAGCCGCGTCGGCCGTCGGCGAGACCGCCACCCCGACGATGCGCTCGGCGGTCGGGATCCAGACGACGGGCAGCCGGCGCGCCTCGGCGGCGGTACGCGCCGCTTTGGCGATCGAGTCGGCCTTCAGCTCGTCGCGGACGACTTCCAGGAGGGCGCGCTGCTGCGCCGCGAGGGCGGCACGCTGCGGGGTGAGGGGCTCGGGGTCCTTCGGCGCGGCGCCGCTGCGGATGTCGGTGAGCTGGCGGGTGAGCCCGGTGGTGACGTCGAGCGCGAAGACGTTGTTCTCGCGCACGAAGAGCAGGGTGCGGCCGTCGCGCGCGGGGAGCGGTTCGGCCTCGGCCGCGTTGGTCTGCGTGAGACGACGGAGCGTGACCGCGGCGCCGACGCGGGTGCGGAGCCAGAGGTCGCCGTTGGCGGCGAGGGCCTGCACGGTGCCGCCGCGTGGCGCGATCGCAGCACCGGACCAGGCGCGCCCCTCGGCGAGCATCGGCGCGATGGAATCCATGTGCGCGTCGGTCACCCGCTCGGGCGCGGCGCCAGCGCGGGCCGCGACACGGTACGGCTGCAGTTCGTCGTTCCACGCGGCGCCGGGGGCCAGCCAACGGAAGTAGAGCCACTGGCCGTCGGCGGTGAAGCGCACCCCCTGCGGCTCGCGGCCGTAGAGCTCGGGGCCGCGCATGATGTTGCGGACCGAGAGGTCGAACGGCGTGGCTGTCGGCCCCTGCGCGAGCGCGGCGGGGGCCACGAGGAGGAGCGCGGTCCACGCCGACGCGAGCGACAGCGTGGCGCGGGGAGCGAAGCGGTTGGTGGGCATCAGGGTGGGGGTCGGCACGGGATCGTGGTGGCGAGCCATCGGTGCAGGGGTCAGAACGGCGGGGCGTTCAAGTCGACGCGCATCTCGGAGGTCACGGTGCCGCGCGACACGGCGGGGAACTCCGTCGTGTGCATCGGCTTCCGGCCGCCGAGGACGCCGATCCACTCGCGGGCGGAGTCGATCAGGATGATCAGCACGGCGATCAGGAAGATTCCCGCGACCGCGGCGTCGAGCCGGTCGTTGAAGAGCAGGCGGGCGGCGCCGGCCGCGTCCTTCACGCCCGGGGGCAGCGTGCCGGCGGCGAGCGCGGCCTGCACCGCGTCGGCATGCGCGAGGAAGCCGATGCGCGGGTCGGGCGAGAAGAGCTTCATCCACCCGGCCGTCATCGTGACGACGACGAGCCAGCACATCGGGAGGAGCGTCATCCACGCGTAGCGTGCCTTCCCCATCTTGATGATGACGGTGGTCCCGAGGCAGAGCGCGACGGTCGCGAGGAGCTGGTTCGCGATGCCGAAGAGCGGCCAGAGCGAGTTGATCCCGCCGAGCGGATCGGTGACGCCCTGGTAGAGGAAGTAGCCCCACGCGGCGACGAAGAGCGCGGAGGCGAGGAGCACGGCGGGGTACCAGGAGACGCGGCCGAAGGGGGCCCAGACGTGCTTCCCGAGGTCCTGCAGCATGAAGCGACCCACGCGGGTGCCGGCGTCGAGCGTGGTGAGGATGAAGAGCGCCTCGAACATCACGGCGAAGTGGTACCAGAGCGCCATCGCGCCGTCGCCGCCGAGGACGTCGGCGAAGATCTTCGCCATCCCGACCGCGAGCGAGGGGGCGCCGCCGGTACGCGAGAGGAGGGAGCTCTCCTCGACCTGCGCGGCGAGGGTGGTGAGCTCGCTCGGGGTGAGGGTGAACCCCCACCCGGCGATCACCTGGGCCGCCCCCTCGGCGGTGGTGCCGATGATGCCGGCCGGTGAGTTGATCGCGAAGTAGACGCCGGGGGTGAGGACGCAGGCGGCGATGAGGGCCATCGTCGCGACCATCGACTCCGTGAGCATCCCGCCGTAGCCGACCATGCGCGCGTCGGTCTCGTTCGCGAGGAGTTTCGGCGTGGTCCCCGAGGCAATCAGGGCATGGAAGCCGCTGATGGCGCCGCAGGCGATGGTGATGAAGACGAAGGGGAAGACCTTCCCGGCGAAGACGGGGCCGGTGCCGTCGATGAAGCGCGTGACGGCGGGCATCTGGATCGGCGGGAGCACGAGGAGGATGCCGGCGCCGAGGGCGACGACGACGCCGATCTTCACGAAGGCGGAGAGGTAGTCGCGTGGGGCGAGGAGGAGCCAGACGGGCATCACCGCCGCGGCGAAGCTGTACGCCATCAGCGCGAAGGCGATCGTCGTGCCGGGGAGGGTGAAGGTCGTCGCGAGGGTGGGGTGCTGCGCCACCCACTGGCCGGCGTAGAGGGCGCCGACGAGGAGGAGGGGCCCGATGGCACTGACCTCGAGCACGCGGCCGGGCCGCAGATACTTGAGGTAGACGCCCATCAGCATCGCGATCGGGATGGTGAGTCCGACGGTGACGACGCCCCAGGGGCTCTCCGCGAGCGCCTTCACGACGATGAGGGCGAGGACGGAGATGAGGATGATCATGATGCCCAGCACCGCGACGAGGGCGGTGAAGCCGGCGACGGGGCCGATCTCGTCCTTCACCATCTGGCCGAGCGATTTGCCGTCACGGCGGACAGAGCTGCAGAGGATCACCATATCCTGCACCGCGCCGCCGAGCACGACGCCGACGATGATCCAGAGGGCGCCCGGGAGGTAGCCGAACTGCGCGGCGAGGGTGGGGCCGACGAGGGGGCCGGGGCCGGCGATCGCCGCGAAGTGGTGGCCGAAGACGATCCACCGGTTGGTGGGGACGAAGTCGCGGCCGTCCGCGCGCAGCTCGGCGGGCGTGGCGCGGTCGGCGTCGAGCGCGAAGACCTTGGCGGCGAGGATCTTCGAGTAGAAGCGGTAGCCGACGGCGTAGGTGCAGACGGCGGCGGTGAGGAGCCAGGCGGCGCTGATCGTCTCGCCGCGGCGGAGGGCGAGGACGCCGAAGGCGCCGGCGCCGGCGAGGGAGACGACGGCCCAGACGAGAGCCTGCATCCAACGGGGCATGGGGGGATTCCGGGGTCGGGGTGCGGGGGACTCGTCGCCCCGGCGGCGGGGGGCGGGGAGGGGCGCGTCGCATGGCGCCGCGTCGGGTCGCGGCGGGCGGCTCGCGTGGAGGTGCGTGTGGCGCTCCGTTAGCTTCCCCTTCGTGACGACCCGCCACCTCGTGACCCTGATCCCCGGCGACGGCATCGGCCCCGCCATCACCGATGCCACCGTCCGCCTCCTCGAGGCCGCTGGCGCACCGCTCGACTTCGAGCGCCACCTCGCCGGGATGGCGGCGGTCGAGGCCCATGGCGACCCGCTCCCCGAGGCGACGCTGGCCTCCGTGCGGCGCACCCGGCTCGCGCTCAAGGGGCCGCTCGAGACGCCGGTCGGGAAGGGGTTCCGCTCGATCAACGTCGCGCTGCGGAAGGAGTTCGACCTCTACGCGAATGTGCGGCCGGCGCGCACGGTGCTCCCCACCTCGCGCTTCGCGGACGTCGATCTCGTCCTCGTGCGCGAGAACACTGAGGGGCTCTACATCGGGATCGAGAACTATGTGAAAGTCGGCGACGACCCGCATGCGCTCGCGCAGTCGGTGGCGGTCGTGACGCGCGCCGGTGCGGAGCGCGTGATCCGCTACGCCTTCGAGTACGCGCTGCGGCACGGGCGTCGGCGCGTGACGATCGTCCACAAGGCGAACATCCTGAAGTGCTCGCAGGGGCTCTTCCTGGAGACGGGGCGGAAGGTGGCGGCGGAGTACGTTGGGCGCGTGGAGAGCGACGACCGCATCGTCGACGCCTGCGCGATGGAGCTCGTGATGCGCCCCGAGCGCTACGACGTGATCGTCACGACCAACCTCTTCGGCGACATCCTCTCCGACCTCACCTCCGGCCTCGTCGGCGGGCTCGGGCTCACCCCGGGCGCCAACATCGGCGTCGACTGCGGGATCTTCGAGGCGGTGCACGGGACGGCGCCCGACATCGCGGGGCGCGGTGTGGCGAACCCGACGGCGGTGATGCTCGCCGCCTGCCAGCTCCTCGACCACATCGGCGACGACGCGCGCGCCACCCGCATCCGCACCGCGATCGAGGCGACGCTCCGCGAGGGGCGCACCGTCACGCGCGACGTGGGTGGCGAGGCGGGCACGGACGCCTACACCGACGCGGTCATCGCCCGGCTGGCGTGAGACTCCTCCAGGTCTCCGACGTCCACTTCGGGCGGCATGCCGTCGCCGCCCACGTCACCGCGGTCACGCGGCGCGTGGTCGCGGGGCGGTACGACGCCGCGGTGGTCTGCGGCGACCTGACCCAGCGGAACTTCCGGAGCCAGTTCCGCACCGCGCACGCCTGGCTCGACGCGATGCGTCTCCGCATCCCGGTGCTCGTCGTCCCCGGAAACCACGACGTCGCCTGGTGGTGGCAGCCCGTCGGGCTCGGGGTGCGCTGGCCGCTGCTGCGCGGCTATCGGCGGTGGATCGCCGCCGAGGAGGAGCCGACGCTGCAGCTGCCCGGCGTCACGCTCGTCGGGCTCAACTCCTGTCACGGCGTGCAGCCCTACACGCTCACGACGCGCGTGCGCGACCTGAGCGTGGTGGGGGCGCTCCGGCCGGCGCAGTGGGCGAAGGCGCGGGCCGCATTCGCCGCGGCCCCCGCGGGGGATCTCAAAGTCCTCGTCTTCCATCACAACCTGCTCCGCGGCGACCTCTCACGGCGCTGGGGGCTCGTCGACCGCGCGGACGGCATCGCGCATGCCCTCGACACCGGCGCGGACCTCGTCCTCAACGGCCATGACCACCAGACGCGGATCGAGGCGGTCGAGGCGCCCGGCGGGCGCCGGATGGTCGTCTCCCACGTGACGACGCTCTGCGACCGGCGGCGCGGTGGGCTTCCCGCCGCGATCCAGGAGATCGAGATCGCGCCCGCCGAGCTCACCGTGCGCGCCTGCGCCTGGGATGACGCGGCCGGCGACTTCGTCGCGCGCGGCGACCGGGTCTTCCCGAGATGAGCGACGCCCCGGAGCTGCAGCTCGGGTTCGGCTTCGCCGAGCCCGCCCCCGCGGCGGAGGCGCTCGACGCGGAGGAGGCGGCGTGGGAGGCGGAGGAGGCGGCGCGGGCCGCCGAGGCCTTCCTCGCGAAGCTCCGGTCGCTCGGCCTCCAACATGTGCAGCGGCTGGTCCTCACACGGAACCGCTCCGTGCTGATCACGCTGAAGGGGTTCGACCTCCGGGTGCACGAGGGGTATGCCGCGGCGCCGACGGAGATCCATCTGCAGATCGTGCGCTTCGTGATGGCGCGGCGCGACTGGGAGCGCCAGGCGGCGCGTGAGGCGATCGTCGCGCACCCGCTGCCGCGCCACACCACGCCCCCCCGCGCGCCGGAGCGCACCCATCCCGAGGACGAGCCGATCGCGGAGCAGCTCGCCGAGTGGCATACCCGCTTCAATGGGGAGCGCTTCGGGGCGCGGCTCTCCGTGGTTCCGATCCGGGTCTCGCGGCGGATGGTCCGGCGGCTCGGGCATTACGCCCCGGGTGTCGAGGGGGGCGGGGCGGAGATCGCCATCTCGGCGCGGCATGTGCGGCGGGACGGGCTCGCCTCGGCGCTCGAGACGCTGCTCCACGAGATGGTGCATCAGTGGCAGCATGAGTCGGGCTTGGTGATCGACCACGGGGCGGAGTTCCGGCGGAAGTGCCGCGAGGTGGGGGCCGTCCCGAGCGCGAAGCGCGCGGTCTGCTGATCTGGGCTGAAGGCCGGAGGCTGTAGGCGGGAGGCTGAACGGCGGATGCCGCGGCACCTGTTCTCCTCCCGTCGGTCCGACTGGCGTCCAGCTGAAGTCGCATTCCGCGCGGTTAGATTTCGGGGTCTTCTTCGACAGGATCCGCCGATGGCCGCCAGCACCGAGACCCCGACCTTTCTCGCCTCCCCCGAGCTCCGGCCGCGGGAGGGCGACCTCTTCAACATCGACGCGGCGCTGACCGAGGAGGAGCGCGCGGTCCGCGATTCCGTCCGTGCCTTCGTCGACGAGAAGGTCCTCCCGATCATCGGCCAGTGCTATGTGGACGGCCGGTTCCCGAAGGAGCTGATCGCCGAGATGGGGGCGAACGGCTACTTCGGCGCGAACCTCCCCGAGGAGTACGGCTGCGCGGGCCTCACCAACGTGATGTACGGGCTCATCATGCAGGAGCTCGAGCGTGGCGATTCGGGCATCCGCTCCTTCGCCTCGGTGCAGGGCGCCCTGGTGATGTACCCGATCTACGCCTTCGGCTCCGAGGCGCAGAAGCGCCACTGGCTGCCGAAGATGGCGACGGGCGAGGTGATTGGCTGCTTCGGTCTCACCGAGCCCGACTATGGCTCCAATCCCGCCGGGATGATCACCCGCGCCCGCCAGCAGGCGGACGGGACGTGGATCCTGAACGGCGCGAAGATGTGGATCACCAACGGCTCCACGGCGCAGGTCGCGGTGGTCTGGGCCAAGACGGAAGACGGCGACGAGAGCGGGAAGTCGATCCGTGGCTTCCTCGTCCCGACCGACGCGAAGGGCTTCACGGCCAAGGGACAGAAGGGGAAACTCTCGCTGCGCGCCTCGGACACGAGCGAGCTCGTCTTCGACAACGTCCATCTCCCCGCCGATGCGATCCTGCCGAACTCCGGCGGCCTGAAGAGCCCGCTGATGTGCCTGACGCAGGCGCGCTACGGCATCTCGTGGGGTGCCCTCGGCGCCGCGATCGCCTGCTACGAGGAGGCGCTGTCGTACAGCAAGGAGCGCGTGATGTTCGGGCGGCCGATTGGCGGCTTCCAGATCCAGCAGGTGCGCCTCGCCGACATGCTCACCGAGCTCGTGAAGGGGCAGCTCGTCTCGCTGCACCTCGGCCGGATGAAGGACGCTGGCACCTTCACGCCGCAGCAGGTCTCCTTCGCCAAGCGGAACAACGTGAACATCGCGACCGACATCGCGCGCGAGGCCCGGCGCCTGCTCGGCGGGAACGGCATCATGGCGGAGTACGCGAGCATGCGGCATATGGCGAACCTCGAGAGCGTCTACACCTATGAGGGGACGCACGACATCCACAGCCTGATCCTCGGACAGGCCGTCACGGGGATGAACGCCTTCGGCGGCTGAGCTGCAGCCGCGGCGCCCGCGCTGTCGGGCGTCCGCCGAATGCGTCGGCGAGGGAAAGACGCCCCCGATTCGGGTGAACCCCGGATTGGGGGCGTCGTGCGTCTGGGGCATCGTGCGGGGCATCCTCACCCCTGACCGGAACCGATCATGCCCGTCCTCTCCGTCCGCACCCTCGCCCTCCTCGGTGCGGCCGTCACCCTCTTCACCGTCGGCGCCTGTGACGACGATGGCGACACCCCGCTCGCCCCGGAGCGGGGGGCGCTCACCCTCCTCCTCACCGACGCCCCGGGGGACATCCGGAAGGCCGTGGTGACGATCGAGAAGATCTATCTCCAGCCCGACTCGAACTATGATGCGACGGCGGACCGCGTGATCCTGATGGACGACCCGATCACCGTGGACCTCCTCACGCTCGCCGACACCACGCAGGCGATCGTCGATTCGCTCTCGATCCCGGCGGGCAGCTATGCGCAGCTGCGCTTCGTGATCAGCGGGGCCTACATCGCGGTCGAGGGGGCGGACACCGCCTCGCGGCTCATCTACGCCACCTCCACGACGTACGCCGGTCTCCCCGCCGGGACCACGCCGGACGGCCAGCTGATCACGCCGAGCTGGGGTTCATCGGGGCTGAAGGTCCAGCTCCCGGGGAACGCGCTCACGATCGTCGATGACAGCACCACCACGCTGCTCGTCGACTTCGACGTCTCGCAGAGCTTCGGGAAGGCGGCCGGCCAGTCGGGGAAGTGGATCATGAGCCCGCTGATCCAGGCGACGCGGCCACCGACGACCTGAGCCCCTACGTGCGCGCCTTGCCGTACCGCTGCTGCAGGGCGCGCCGGGCCCACCACGGCAGATACCGCAGCATGAGGACGATCGCTTGATAGCGTTTGCCGGGGATGACGACGACGGGGCCGCCGGCGTGGGCGGCCTCGAGCGACTCGCGGACCACGCGCTCCGCGTCCATCCAGGCCCACGCCGGGATCCCCACCGACTTGTCGATGTTGGCCCGGTCGTGGAATTCGGTGTGCGTGAAGCCGGGGCAGAGCGCCTGCACGGCGACCCCGGTCCCCTCGAGCTCCATCGCGAGCGCCTCGCACATCACCCGCTCGTACGCCTTGGTGGCGCAGTAGTTGACGTTCCCGGGGCTCGCGGTGAATGAGGCGACCGACGCGACGTTGATGATCGTCCCGCGCTTCCGCGCGACCATCCCCGGGAGGACGGCGCGCGCGAGGCGCATCGGGGCCATCACATGGAGCTCGAGCATCGCCCGCTGCTCCGCCTCGGGTCGCGTCATCAGGCGCCCCTTCGTGCCGAAGCCGGCGTTGTTGATCACCAGCGCCACCCGCGGGTCGTCGGCGAGCCGGTCCACGAGCGGGGTCACCCCGGCCTCGGTGGCGAGGTCCGCGGCCCAGGGCTCGGCGGCGATGCCGTGCCGCGTGGCCAGCTCCTCCGCGAGGGTGCGGAGGCGTGCGCCGTCGCGGGCGACGAGAAGGAGGTCGTAGCCGCGGGCGGCGAGCTGGCGGGCGAACTCGCGGCCGAGGCCGGCGGAGGCGCCGGTGACGACGGCGAGGGGGCGGGGCGTGGGGTGCGAGATCATTCCTGTAAGGTAATCCTCGCCGCCGGGGCGGCATTATCTTTTCGCGATGCACGTCATTCAGGCCGCCATCCCGCTCTTCTTCCTCTGCATCGTGCTGGAGCTCCTCTGGAGCCAGCGGTCGGGGCGGCGGATCTCGCGGCTCAATGACGCTCTCTCCGACCTGAGCTGCGGTGTGCTGAGCCAGCTCGCCGGCGTCTTCGACAAGGTGCTGACGCTTGGCGTCTTCATCTGGGTGGCCGAGCACCTGCGCCTCCAGCGCGTGCTCCCCGGCATTCCCGAGTGGCCGCACCGCCCCGT
>CAZGIE010000037.1:0-1858 GCA_964526485.1 uncultured Gemmatimonas sp.
AGGATGAGGAGTCGGCGCATGCGCTCTATTTAGGATGCGGACCGCAATGGCGGGAGGGGACACGCGTGCCGAAGGATCGCGTGACAAACCGCTGAACGCCCATCGATGCGGTGTCCGGGGCACCGGCCGGGGTTGCGATCGGCCGGGCGGAAGTGTACAATTTCTATACACTACTTGGACCAATCAATTCGGAGCTCGCACGATGATGCCGACCCGCCGGTTGCTTGCCGTCACCGCCACGCTGCTACTGGCGGCGTGTGGCGCAGACGAACCCGCCTTCGCCCCGGTCGTGGACCGGGCGGACGCGACCGCCTCTCTGACGGCCGGCGGCCCGCGGTTCATGCCGGGCGAGTTGCTCGTGAAGTTCAATCCAGGTGCGACGGCCACGAACCGCGGTCGCGCGATCGCGGCGGCGCGGGCCTCCGTGGGTGAGCGAATCCTGACGCCGGCGATGCGCCGCGCCGGGGACGCCGAGGGCGTGACGGTGCTCCGGACGGGGATGGGGGTGCCGGAGGCGGTGCAGGCGATGCTCGCCAGCGGGACGGTCGAGTACGCCGAACCGAACTGGATCTACACCCATGAGGCGACGTCGAACGACACCTACGTCACGAACGGGTCCCTGTGGGGGATGACGGGAGAGTTCGGCTCCGGCGCGTCCGTCGCCTGGACGAACAACAAGACCGATTGCAGCAGCATCGTCGTCGGGATCATCGATGAGGGGTACATGTACACCCACACCGACCTCGCGGCGAACGCGTCCACGAACCCGGGCGAGGTCGCCGGGAACAGCAGGGATGACGATGGCAACGGCCTCGTCGATGACGTCTACGGCTGGGACTTCGCCGGGAACAACAACACCGTCTTCGACGGCGTCGGTGACGACCACGGGACGCACGTGGCCGGTACCATCGGCGGGGTGGGTGGCAATGGGGCCGGCGTCGCCGGCGTCTGCTGGAAGGTGAAGCTGCTGAACGCCAAGTTCCTCGGGAGCACCGGTGGGACGACGGCGAACGCGATCAAGGCGGTGGATTACTTCACGACGCTGAAGACCCGCGCGAACAACCCGGTCCCGGTCGTCGCGACCAACAATTCGTGGGGCGGTGGTGGGTTCTCGCAGGCGCTCAAGGATGCGATCGACCGAGCCGATGCGGCGGGCATCCTCTTCGTCGCCGCGGCCGGCAACAACGCGACGAACAACGACGCCACCGCGAGCTATCCGTCGGGCTACTCCAGCGCGAACATCATCGCCGTCGCGTCGATCACGTCGACCGGCGGCCTCTCGTCCTTCTCGCAGTACGGGGCGACCACGGTCGACATCGGCGCGCCCGGGAGCGGCATCTGGTCGACGGTGCCGGTGACGAGCGGCGCGGGCAAGCGCGCCACGATCGGCTCGGGGTACGCCTCGTACAACGGCACCTCGATGGCGACGCCGCACGTGTCGGGCGCCGTCGCGCTCTACAAGGCGATCAACCCGTCCGCCAGCGCCGTGCAGATCAAGGACGCCATCCTGAGCTCGGCGACCGCGACACCCGCGCTCAGCGGCAAGGTCGTCACCGGCGGCCGGCTCAACGTCCGCGGGTTCTGATCCGTCGGATGCTGACGCGCCGACGCTGATTCGGCTGCGCAGAAGTGACGAGGCCCCCGGCGCAGTGCGCCGGGGGCCTCGTCGTTTGCGCCCCGTCCCGTGCGGGGGTCAGCTCACCGCTGCCCGCGCGTCCGGCGCTTCGCGCTCCCCCGTACCGGCTCCCCGACGATCCGCCCGTCGGGCCGGACCTCGCGGATCACGTGTCGCTCGATATCGTCCTGCAGGTGGATTTGATCCGCACCACCCTCCGCCCGCAGCCCCCCCTCGCGACGC
>CAZGIE010000037.1:1868-4994 GCA_964526485.1 uncultured Gemmatimonas sp.
GTGATTGCGCGTGAAGGACGAGGTCTTGATGCGGATGCCCTTGGTCAGCGCGGCGCGCAGCCCCGCCTCGAGACTCATCGGCTCGAAGAAGGAATCGGCCTGGTTCAGGTCGACCACATACCCGATGTCCTTCAGTGACCCGATCGTCAGCACGCTGAGCGGGTTCCCGGTGACGGCGCTGCCGAGATACCCCGTCATCAACTCGGACTTCAGCACCCCTTCGCGCCAGTGGGAATTGATCGTCCCGCCACCGCAGGAGGTTGGGGTGTTGTTCGTGCAGTTCTCGACCGGCACCTTGGCGCCGCCCGGGATCTGCTGGCCCGCCCCCGTGTAGTTCGTCCCGCCGACGGCGTTGAAGCCGGCGATCGCCTCAGGCCCGTTGAAGTGCGTGTCCTGCTTGGCCGAGGTGGTCGAGGCGAGCTGCAGGAAGCCCTTGCTGTTCCACAGGGTGCCGATCCCGAGCACATGCCCCATCTCGTGCAGGATCACGGCCGCGAAGGTGCCCGCGGACTCGAGGCTGGGCAGGTCGGAGGTGTCGAACCGCATCGATCCGAGCGCCGTCAAGCCACCGCTGCTGCGCGTCAGACACGGACCCGCCGAGCCGAGCACGGCGCCCGCGCCGTCGATGTTCTCGAGCCGCACGACGATGATCAGATCGTCCAGCGCCTCCTGGATCGCACTCGGCGAATTACAGCTGCCGGCGTTGAGCGAGAAGTTCGCGATGTTCGGGAGGTCCCCGGTGATGATGGTCTCCCATCGCGTCGCCGCCTGTCCGAAGGTGGTCAGCTGGTTCGCCGTGGGCATGTTGACGAACCGTAGGCTGATGTCGAAGCCCGCCGTCGACGCCTTCCCGGTCGCCGAGAAGATTACCGGCGCGATCGACGCGTTCCCCGCGCCACCGAGCGTCGCCGAGAGCACGTTCGGCCCCGCCGCGAGCGTCCAGCTCCCGAGCGTAGCGACGCCGGCCGCATTGGTCGTCGCGGTGGCCCCGGTGACATTGCCGACCCCGGGAACGGTGGCGAAGGTCACGGGGATCCCGCTCACGCCGTTGCCGCACTCATCGAGTGCCTCGACGGCCGGCGCGGTCGGGACGGTGCTGCCCGGCGCGACGACCTGCCCGTTCCCCGCCTTGAGCCGATAGATCGTCGGCTGGCCGGCGCGGCACCCGGTGACGCTGAGGGTGTACGTGCCGCGCTCGTTGGGTTCCCAGGTGGTCGCCCGGATCAGGTACGAGCCAGCATCGAGCGTGATCGTGAGCCGCGAGTCGCGGATGACGCCGTCCTGGATGTCATCGTTCGTGGCGATGGTGTCGCCCGTGACGGCGTTGTAGAGGAAGAGATACGGGTCGACGATGCCGACCTGCTTCGTCATGTTGATGATGAGGGCCGTGCGGGCCGCCAGCTCGAAGCGGTAGAGATCGAAGCGGGAGTTCTGCGAGGTGTTCGCGGGGGGCGTCCAGTTGCAGTCTGCGTCGCTGATCGACCCGGTGATCGTATCGGGCACGACGATCGGCGTCGCGCCCGCGGCCACGCAGGGATCCTGAATCGCCGTGGCGGTGAAGGTGAAGGACAGACTCTCGAAGGTGGCCCGGAGCGTCTGTTCCCCGATCGGGGCGCCGAGGGTCCACGAACCGACCGTCGCGACCCCCGAGGCGTTCGTCACGGCGCTCGCGCCGGTCACGGCACCACCACCGGTGAGCACGGCGAAGGTCACGGTGCGCCCCGCCACCGGGTTCCCGTCCGCGTCGAGGAGCTGCACGGCGGGGGGGATCTCGACGGCGGTGCCGAACTTGGCGCGCTGGCCGTTGGCCTCCACCCCCGGGGCGATCCGCATCTGCGCCGGCGGGCCGCCGGTGGCGGTCGCGGTAAAGAGGGTCGACTGGCCGCCGACGCTCGCCGTGAGGCGCGGCGTCGCGGTCGCGCTGCTGCCGAGCCGCCAGACCGTCTGCCCCTCGCCGTTCCCCCCCGCCTGCACATCCTTCGTCGTCACCGACGACGCCGCGTCGAGCGACCCGCCGCCGGAGATGATGGTGAAGGTGATGGTCGCGTTGGCGATCGGGGTGCCAAGGCGGTCGACGGCCCGGGCGATCACCGGCTGGCTGAGCGTGGAGAGGACGGTCCCGATCTGCCCGTTCCCGGAGACCGCGACCGGCGCCACCGGCACCTGCGCCACGGTGACCGTCGCGGTCGCCGTGGCGCCGTCGACGTTCGCGGTGATGGTCGCGGTGCCGTTGCCGGCCGCCGTCACGAGGCCCGCGGCGGAGACCGTCGCCACCCCGGCAGCGCTCGAGCTCCAGGTGGGGACGAGGCCGACCATCGGCTGCCCCTTCTGGTCCGCCACCGTGACGCTGAGCTGTCCCGTCGCGCCGATGGCGTCCAAGGCGATGGTCGCGCTATTCAGCGTGACGGTGGTGGCCTTGGGCGGCTCCGTCGGGGAGGCGCAGGCGTGGAGGGCGAGCCCCGCCAGTAGGGCGGCGGCGATGGTACGGGACAGGGAGAGGCGCATCTGGTGGATTTATGGGGGCGGTGCCCCCCCGGCAACTCCCCCGCGGTCCCGTCGGGGCACCCCCGACTCCTCTGGGCGGGCTACATTCCCGACCGATTCCTCCCCCGCCCCACCCGGAGCCTTCCCGTGCGCTACGCCCCGATCCGTCTCGCCTCCGCCGTCCTCGCCCTGCTGACCCTGGCCGGCTGCGCCCGCTCCGGTCCCTCCGCCGAGGACCGGGAACGCTGGGAACGGCGCGCCGCCGCGGTCACGATCACCCGCGACGACTGGGGGATCCCCCATATCAAGGCGGCGACCGATGCCGACGCCGTCTTCGGGATGATGTACGCGCAGGCCGAGGACGACTTCAACCGGATCGAGGTGAACTTCCTCAACAGCCAGGGGCGCCTCGCCGAGGCCGAGGGCGAGTCGGCGATCTGGCGCGACCTGCGGATGAAGCTCTTCATCCACCCCGACACGATGCAGGCCCTATACGCGTCGAGCCCGGACTGGCTGAAGGCCCTCATGGACGCCTGGGCCGACGGGCTCAACTACTACCTCTTCACGCACCCCGAGGTACAGCCGCGGGTGCTGACGCGCTTCGAGCCCTGGATGGCGCTCACCTTCAGCGAGGGCAGCATC
>CAZGIE010000037.1:5004-14535 GCA_964526485.1 uncultured Gemmatimonas sp.
CAAGGCGCTCGAGCAGTTCTACGGCGAGCCGGCCGCGGCCCCGTCAGGGGCGACCACGACCGGTGCGACCGCCCGGGCGCAGACCGCCGGGGCACTCGACCGCGCCGACGCGCAGCTGGCGGCCGCCGACATCCGCACCGTCCCGGTCTGGGCGCCGTACGAACTGAAGGAGCCGAGCGGCTCGAACGGCTTCGCCATCACCCCGGCGAACAGCGCCTCCGGCCATGCGCTCCTCCTCATCAACCCGCACACCTCGTTCTTCTTCCGCGAGGAGTTGCAGGTCACGAGTGACGAAGGGCTCAACGCCTACGGCGCCGTCACCTGGGGGCAGTTCTTCGTTTATCAGGGCTTCAACGATCGTACGGGCTGGATGCACACCTCCTCCGGCGCCGACGCGATCGACGAGTACGCGGAGACGGTGACCGCCAAGGACTCGGGCTTCGTCTACCGGTATGGCACGGAAGAGCGCCCGGTCATCGCGGAACGGATCGACGTGCCGTTCAAGACCGACACGGGGATGGCCGTCCGCACCTTCACGGTCTACCGCACCCACCACGGCCCGGTGGTGCGCGCCACCGACGGACAGTGGATCGCGGTCAAACTGATGCAGGAGCCGGTGAAGGCGCTCACGCAGTCGTACACGCGCACGAAGGCCCGCTCCCTCGAGGAGTTCCGCGCCTCGATGGATCTGCATACGAATTCGTCGAACAACACGATCTACGCCGATGCGGACGGACACATCGCGTACTTCCACGCCAACTTCGTGCCGAAGCGCGATCCGCGCTTCGACTGGCGTCGCCCGGTGGACGGGAGCGACCCGGCGACGGAATGGGGCGCGCTGCACACGGTCGACGAGAGCCCCCTCGTGATCGACCCGGCCACCGGCTGGCTCTACAACACGAACAACTGGCCCTACACGGCGGCGGGGGCGCAGAGCCCGCGGCGCGCGGCCTTCCCAACGTACATGGACTACAACCTCGAGAACCCGCGCGGCGTGCACGCGATGGAGGTCCTCGGACGGACGAAGGGATTCACGCTCCAGTCGCTCATCGACGCGGCGTACGACCCGCATCTCCCCGCCTTCGACGCCCTCGTCCCCGCCTTCGTGCAGGCCTACGACCGGCTCCCGATGGCGGCGCCGGAGAAGGCCGCGCTCCGCGAGGTGATCGACACCCTGCGCGCCTGGGATCGGCGCTCGGGCGTCGCCTCGGTCGCGACGACGGTCGCCGTCCTCGCGGGGGAGGCGCTCTGGACCGCGGTGCGCGCCGACCCGGAGGCCGAGGGTTCGGACCTCCTCGCCTTCATGGCCACCAAGAGCCAGCCCGCGATGCGGATCGCCGCGCTCGACACGGTGGTGAAGCAGCTCACCGCCGACTTCGGCTCCTGGAAGACGCCCTGGGGGGAGATCAACCGCTTCCAGCGCCTCACCGGCGACATCGTGCAGCCGTTCAACGACAGCGGGCCGAGCCTCCCGGTGGGCTTCACCTCCTCACGCTGGGGGTCGCTCGCGGCGTTCGGCGCGCGCACCTGGCCCGGCACCAAGAAGATGTACGGCACCCTCGGCAACAGCTTCGTCGCGGTGGTCGAGTTCGGCGACACGCTTCGCGCGCGGGCCGTGACCGCGGGTGGGCTCAACAGCGTCCCCGGGTCGAAGCACTTCAACGACCAGGCGGCGCGCTACGCGACGGGCGACCTCCGCGAGGTGTACTTCCATCCGTGGCAGCTCGAGGGGCACACGGAGCGCACGTATAAGCCGGGCGCCAAGTAAGGCCGACGCGGTCGCAGGGAGTCCCAAGCGCACCGACGGCCCCGTCCGGCAGCAGCCGGACGGGGCCGTCGCGATGTTGGTGCCCAGCGACCCGAGGGACGGCCCGGGTCAGGGGAGCGTGACGCCGAGCTCGCTCCTCGCACCGGTCCCCTTCCCCACCAGCTCCATGACGTACTGCGGCTTCCGCTCCGTGTCGGTGGACTGGAACTTGACCCAGCCACCGACCACGGCGTCGTCGAGCCACCAATCGAGCGTCCCGGCACCGGAGCCGAAGCGCACGTGCCGAGCCCGGAAAGTGCCAGCCGGCGTCTGGATGGTCTCGGTACCGACGGTCGCCCCGTCGATCGACTCGCGGGTCGGCTTGCTGGAGAACGATCCCATCAGATTCCACGTCGACCACTGCTCCGGCACCATCATCTCCTGCGGCTCGGCGTCGTCAGGCAACTTCGCCCGCATCCGCACGAGCCGCTGGAGGTACTCGTTCGTGCTGTCGGGCTTGAAGAGCGCCTCGAGGATGACCGTATCAGGCTTGGCCCCCTCGGCCGTGGTGACGGTCTTCATCCGCCACCATTCGCCGCGATCGGCGGTGCGGCCGAGGAAGGCCCGCTCCGTCTCCTGCAGGACGCCATCCTCCGGCGTCCGAGCTCGCCAGCGGGTGAACTCGCCAGGCTGGTAATCCTTGTCGAAGAGCATCGCACCGGAGCCGTACTGGGCACCAAAGAGCTGGGAGATCCACACCCAGGTGTAGTCGGTGGTCCAGGCGCCGGCGCGCACGCCGGCGATGCCGAGCGCCCCCACGACCCGGTCCGCCACCGCACCGGCCGCCGCGGCGACCCGCCGCGCATCCGGGTCGCCCGTCATCTCATTCATCACGCGTGCGAGCTCAGACTCCTTGCGCTTCAGGAGATCCAACGTCGGGGCGGTGAATCCGGTGCGATCGCCCGCGAGGTAGCCGCGGACCCGGTCTCGCAGCGTCCGGTACTCCGGGA
This sequence comes from uncultured Gemmatimonas sp., assembly GCA_964526485.1. Lineage (GTDB taxonomy): Bacteria > Gemmatimonadota > Gemmatimonadetes > Gemmatimonadales > Gemmatimonadaceae > Pseudogemmatithrix. The sequence continues at coordinate 7,762 of CAZGIE010000037.1, forward strand.
GCGGAAAGCCCCCCGCGGTGGCCGCGGCCGTCTCCGGGGCGTCGACGATGGCCTGCCGTTCCTTGCGCAACGCCTCGGAATCCGCGGCGCCACACTTCGATGGGATGGTCCGCCGAGCGGCCATCACCCCGAGCCGGCCCCCGATGGCACCGAGCGCTTCGATGTCATTCTTGCACTTCTCGAAGCGCGCGATGCGGGCGTCGGCGTCCTCCAGCTTGGTCTTGCTCACCGTCCCCTCCGCCTGTTCCTTGGCCGCCGCCGTGATGAAGCGGTCGAGGACCGGTTCGGCGATCTCGAAGGCTCGCCCGCCCTGCGCGCGCAGCGCGAAGGGGACGACGGCGAGCAGGGCGATGGCTCGGAGCACGGACATCAGGACCTCTACAGGGATGACGCGGAGGGGGGCGGAACCGGAGCGGAACTCCCCTTATTGTGCCGCAGATGTGTGGACAGCGCCACAGGATCCGGAGTGGTGTCCCCCCCCCGGCGAGGCCAGATTCGGGGGTCCCCATTCCCGCACCACGAGTCCTGATGCGCGCCTCCTTTCGCTGCTTCGTGTTCGCGCTGGCCTGCTGGTCGTCATCCCTCCGCGCCCAGACGACCCGCCCCGACGTCCCCGTCATCCCCGCCCCCGCCGAGGTGACGGCCGGTGAGGGTCGCTGGACCCCCCGGGCCCCGCTCCCCACTGACCTCCGCACGGCCACGATCGCGCAGCTCGGCGCCGCCGGGATCCGCATCCGGCAGGTGAGCGAGACGACCGTGGTGCACCCCGAGGGGTACCGACTCGCCATCTCCCCCACCGGCGTGATCCTCCGCCACTCGGGTGACGCGGGCCGGGCCTACGGTTTGGAGACGCTGCAGCAGCTCGTGGACGCCGCCCCGCGGCCCGACGGTCGCCCCGTCCTCGGCGCGATGACGATCGCCGATGCGCCGCGCTTCGGCTGGCGCGGCCTGCACCTCGACGTCGGCCGACACTTCCAGCCAGTGAGCTTCATCAAGCGCACGCTCGACCTGATGGCGCTCTACAAGCTCAACACCTTCCACTGGCACCTCACCGAGGACCAGGGGTGGCGCATCGAGATCAAGAAGTACCCGCGACTCACCGAGGTGGCGAGCTGCCGGCGCGAGACGATCCTCGCCAAGAACTTCGAGCCCTATGTCGGCGACGGCACGCCGCACTGCGGTTTCTACACGCAGGAGGAGATCCGCGACGTGGTGGCCTACGCGAAGGCCCGCCACATCACGGTCGTCCCGGAGATCGAGATGCCGGGCCACTCGGTGGCGGCGCTCGCGGCGTACCCGGAGCTCGCCTGCACGCCGGGGCCGTTCGAGGTGATGACGATCTGGGGGGTCTCGGACGACATCTACTGCCCCAGCGAGGCGACCTTCACCTTCCTGCAGGACGTGCTGACCGAGGTGCTCGCGCTCTTCCCGAGCCCGTTCATCCACATCGGTGGCGATGAGGCGCCGAAGGTCCGATGGAAAGCGAGTCCGCTCGCGCAGAGCGTGATCAAGGCCGAAGGGCTCAAGGACGAGCACGAGCTGCAGAGCTGGTTCATCCGGCGCATCGATCGTTGGCTCACCGAGCGCGATCGTCGCCTGATCGGCTGGGACGAGATCCTCGAGGGCGGGCTCGCGCCCGGCGCGACGGTGATGAGCTGGCGCGGTGTGAGCGGCGGGATCGCGGCGGCGATGGCCGGCCATGACGTCGTCATGACGCCGACCTCGCACCTCTACTTCGACTACTACCAGGGTGACGCGCGCTTCGAGCCGCTCGCGATCGGTGGCCTGCTGACCCTCGACCAGGTCTACCGCTACGAGCCGGTGCCTGACACGCTGACGCCGGCGCAGGCGACGCACATCCTCGGGGCGCAGGGGAACATCTGGACGGAGTACCTCAAGACGCCGGCGCAGGTGGAGTACATGATGTTCCCCCGGGCGCTCGCCCTCGCGGAGCTCACCTGGTCACCGAAGGCGGTGCGGAGCTGGCCGAGCTTCGAGACGCGGCTCCCGCACGCGCTCCGGACCCTCGACCGCCTCGGGGTCAACTACCGACGGCCGCACGTGGTCGGGCTCGAGGCCGACGCGCTGACCCTGGACGCACAGGTCACCGTCCCGCTCTCGGTGCCGCTCGCCGGCGCGACGATCCGCTACACCCTCGACGGCACCGACCCGACCGCGGCGAGCCCCGCGTACGCGACGCCGCTGCAACTCGACGTGACGACCGAGGGCGTGCGGGTCACGGCGCGTGCCTTCACCGCCGACGGCGCCGCGAGCCCACCCCGCGCGGCGACCTTCCGCCGCACGAGCTACCGCGATGCGATCGAGGTCGCGGATGCGGTCCCGGGCCTGCGGCTCGATTACCACGAGGCGTCGCTCCGTACCACGGCGCCACTCGACACGATGCGGCCGCTGCGGACCGAGGTGGCCCCGGCGATCGGCCGGCCGGCGGGCGCGCGCGCCGAGGGATACGCGCTCGTGCTCGAGGGGCTGATCACCGTGCCGGCGGATGCGCTCTACGAGTTCGGGCTCACCTCGGACGATGGGAGCACGCTCGTGGTCGGTGAGTCGATGGTCGTGGACAACGACGGTCTGCACGGACCGGAGGAGCGGACGGGGATGGTGGCGCTGCGGGCGGGAGCGCACCCGATCACGGTCCGCTACTTCCAGGCGGGGGGCGGCGCGGAACTGCGGCTCCGCGTGCGGGCGGCAGGTGGCGCGTGGCAGGCGGTGCCGGCGGCATGGCTGTCGCACCAGCCGTGAGCCGCCTTCGGCGGTGGATCGTGCGGGCACTCCTCGTGGCGCTGGTCGGGCCGTTCGTGCTCATCCTCCCGCTGAACCTGATCCAGCCCCCGACGACCTCGATCATCCTCTGGCGGACGGGACAGCGGCTCGTGGCGGGGAAGCGGCCCATCTATCCGCGACGCGACGTCGTCGCGCGCGACGCGATCGCCCCGTCGCTGCGCCGTGCGGTGTTGGCCGCGGAGGACGACCGCTTCTACCTGCACTTCGGTTTCGACCTCGAGGAGATCCAGAACGCGCTCGACCGCGCGAAGCGCGGCCGTCGGCTCCGCGGCGCGTCGACCATCACGCAGCAGGTGGCGAAGAACCTCTTCCTCTGGGAGGGGCGCTCCTTCGTACGGAAGGGGTACGAGGCGTATCTGACGCTGGTCCTCGAGCTCTGTCTGCCGAAGGACCGGATCCTCGACCTCTATCTGAACCTCGCGGAGTGGGGGGACGGGGTCTTCGGCGCGGAGATGGCGGCACGGACGCACTTCAAGAAGTCGGCGAAGCGGCTGACGCCGATGGAGTCGGCGCGGCTCGCGGCGATCCTCCCGAGCCCCCGGCGCTGGTCCCCGATGGGCGGCGTAGCGAGCGGGCGGGCGACGGTGATCCTCGACAAGATGCGGTACGCGGCACCGCGCGACTGAGCCGCGGGACCGCGCCCACACCACATCCGCACCTCACCCGCGCGGACCGCGCGGTCACCCGAACGCCCCGGCTCGCCGAGGCGTAGTTTCTCCCGTACCGATCGACACCCACCCCTCCCCCGCCCGACCATGCGCGTCCCCGCCCGCCGCCTGCGCCTCCACCTCGCCTTCGCCGTCGCCTCGCTCGGCATCGCCTCCTCGCTGCTCGCGCAGCGCGGGAGTCCGGCACGCGCGGCCACCACCGCGTCGGCCATCGCGGCCCCCATCCCGCCGTCGACCTTCTCGGCGCTCCGCTGGCGGATGGTCGGCCCCGCGCGCGGCGGCCGCGTCACCACGGTGACCGGCGTCGACCAGGACCCGTTCACCTTCTACTTCGGCTCGACCGGCGGTGGCGTCTGGAAGACGACCGACGCCGGCGCCACCTGGCAGAACGTCAGCGACGGGCAGATCACGGTCGGGTCGATGGGGGACATCGACGTCTTCAACGGCGATCCGAATCTCCTCTACGTCGGCACCGGCTCCGACGGCCTCCGGTCGAACGTCTCGATCGGCAGGGGCGTGTGGAAGTCCGCCGACGCGGGGCGCACCTGGACGCACGTCGGGTTGCGCGACGTCGGGAACATCGGCGGCGTGGAGATCCATCCGACGAACTCCAACACGGTCTTCGTCGCCGCGATCGGCGACCCGTTCCGTCCCACGAACGCGCGCGGCGTCTACCGCACGACCGACGGCGGCACCTCTTGGCAGCGCGTTCTGTATGTGAGCGACTCCACCGGGGCGGTGGACATCGAGTTCCACCCGACGAATCCCGACATCGTCTACGCCGCAATGTGGCGCGCCGAGCGGAAGCCGTGGACGATCATCTCGGGGGCGATGGAGGGCGGCATCTACAAGAGTGTCGATGGCGGCACCACCTGGGCCAAGCTCGGCGGTGGTCTCCCGACGGGGCTCGTCGGCAAGGCGAACATCGCCGTGAGCCGTGCGATGCCCGACCGCGTCTACGTGCTGATCGAGGCGAAGCCGGGGATGGGGCTGTATCGCTCGGAGGACGCGGGACGGAGCTTCACGCGCGTCTCGGAGAACCCGCAGCTCTCGACACGCTCCTTCTACTACACCACGATTACCGCGGACCCGACGAACGCCGACGTGGTCTACGCGGGCGCCGAGGGGTACTTCAAGAGCGTGGATGGCGGGCGGACCTGGCGGAGCTTCGCCACGCCGCATGGCGACAACCACGACCTCTGGATCCACCCCGCGAATCCGCAGGTGATGATCCAGTCGAACGACGGCGGCGCCAACGTTTCCGTGAACGGTGGCCGCACCTGGAGCACGCAGTACAACCAGGCGACGGCGGAGATCTATCAGGTGTACGTCGACCAGCAGTTCCCCTACCGCCTGTATGGAGCCCAGCAGGATAACTCGACGCTGATTCTTCCCTCCCTCCCGGTGGAGTCGGGCGGCCTCGATGATCCCGTGCAGGGATGGCGGTCGGGCCCGGGATGCGAGACGGGGCCGATCATGCCGCATCCGGTCCATCCGGATACCGTCTACGGCTCCTGCAAGGGGCAGTTCTCGCGGATGTCGCTGCGCACGGGCCAGGAGTGGCAGTACTGGGTCGGCGCGCAGTCGCTTTACGGCAACGCGACACAGGACATGACGCACCGCTTCCAGCGCGTCTCCCCGATGGAGGTGTCGCCGCACGACCCCGGCGTGATCTACTACGGGTCGCAGGTCGTCCACCGCACGCGCGACGAGGGGCGTACCTGGGAGGCGATCTCCCCCGACCTCACGTGGAACCCGCCCGACAAGCGCGCGGTGTACTCGGGAGGACCGATTACCGTCGACAACACGGGGGAGGAGTTCTTCTCCACGCTCTATGCCATCCGGGAATCCCCCCGCGAGAAGGGCGTGATCTGGACGGGAGCGAACGACGGCCCCTTCGCGGTGACGCGCGATGACGGGCGCACCTGGAAGACCATCACCCCGCCGGGGCTCGCCCTCGGCGGACGCGTGCAGAACATCGAGCCGTCGCCGCATCGGAAGGGCTCGGCGTACTACGCCGTACTCCGCTACCTCCTCGGCGACCACCAGCCCTACATCTTCAAGACCGACGACTACGGGACGACGTGGAAGCGGCTGACGGACGGCCGGAACGGGATCCCCGCCGACGAGCCGGTGCGCGTCGTCCGCGAGGACCCCGACCGGCCCGGGCTGCTCTACGCAGGCACCGAGTTCGGCGTCTACGTCTCGTTCGACGACGGGGCGCGGTGGCAGTCCCTGCAGCTGAACCTCCCGCATACGCCGATCACCGACCTCAAGGTGCACCGGAAGGACCTCGTGATCTCGACGCAGGGTCGCGCCTTCTGGATCCTGCACGACATCACCCCGCTCCATCAGGCGCAGGCCGTGGCCGCCGCGACCGCGCCGGCTACCCTGCTCACGCCGCGGACGGCGTACCGGCACCGCTATCGTGCCGGCTTCGGCGGGCTCGAGAGCGCGCGGACGAGTACGGTCGACCCCGAGTACCCGCCCGCCGGTGCCGTCATCGATTACCACTTCGCCACGGCCCCCGCGGGTGAGGTCACACTGGAAGTGCTCGACGCCGGCGGGACCGTGATCCGCCGGTTCTCGAGCCTCGCGGCGGGCGAGCAACGCGTGGCGCCGACGGAGCCCTCGATGCGCGCCCCGATGTGGGAGCGCATCGGCACGCCGCGGCTCCCTGCGGCGGCGGGGCACAACCGGTTCATCTGGGATCTCACCCTCGCCGGTCCCTGGGACGCGAATCCCGCACGCAGCGGCCGCAACGGTCCCGTCATCGTCCCCGGGCGCTATCAGGTGCGCCTGACGAGCGGGAGCTGGAGCTCCATCGTGCCCCTCGTCGTCGAGCCCGACCCGCGCGTCGTCGCCGACGGGGTCAGCATCGCCGATCTGCAGGCGCTGCTGACGCATAACCTCGCGGTGCGCGACCTCGTGAGCGAGATGAACCGATTGAACGGCGAGGTGGAGTCGGTGTTCCGCTCCGCGACCGGATCGCAGCAGGCGGCGGTCAGCGCCGTGCGGGAGACGATCCAGTCGCAGCCCTGGCGCTATGGTCGGCCGGGGCTCGCGGCGCAGATCCAGTATCTCTACGGCGCGATGATGCAGGCGGATCAGGCGGTCGGGAATGACGCGAAGGCGCGGCTCGTACAGCTCCGCACCGAGTTCGAGGCGGCGCAGCAGCGCTTCCGCGCCGCGACGACGGTGCCATGATCCTCCGCCCCGCGACGACCGACGACCTCGCCGCGCTTCGCGCGCTGATCGTCGCGTCGATGCGGGGATTGAGCGACGGGTTCTACACGGTGGCGCA
>CAZGIE010000038.1:0-14197 GCA_964526485.1 uncultured Gemmatimonas sp.
GGACCTGCCGCAGGGGGATTTCATCCGGCAGCTGATCGGGGTGAAGTTCGCGTACTTCTTCACGCCGCGGGTCTTCGTGCAGACGTTGACGCAGTACAACAATCAGGCGGAGATCTTCACGGCGAATCTGCGGTTCGCCTGGCTGAACACGGCGGGGACGGGGCTGTTCATCGTGTTCAATGATGGGGAGCAGGCGGACAGCTTCACGCGGTGGCGGGAGCCGGTCGCGCGGTCGCTGACGATCAAGTACACCAAGCAGATCGGCTCAGGCGGCTGATCGGGGAGGGGGCGATGCGGACCCACGGGATGCAGAGGGTGGGCTGGGGGCAGCTGTTCACGCAGGGGGTGGTCCGCGGGGTCGTCCGTGGCACGACGTGGCGGGTCGTCGTCCTCGGGGCGCTCCTCGCGCTGACCGTGTCGTCCGCCGAGGCGCAGGCGACGCGGCGGCGGGGGGACCGGAACAAGCTGACGCGGATCGAGCTGGACGAGGCCGGGTCGGCGATGGTGACCGCGCAGGACGCCGTCCGGCTGCTCCGGCCGCAGTGGTTACGGCCGCCGGTGGGGGACGTGGCGTCGTCGAACGTGTTCGGGGGGTCCGGGGGCGGGGCGACCGAGGTCATTCTGTATGTGGATGGGATCCGGCAGCCCGATCTGGAGGTGCTGCGGATGGTCCCGGCGGCGAAGCTGGTGGAGCTTCGGTATCTCGACCAGAACCGTGGGGTGCAGATGTATGGTCCGGGTCATGAGTTCGGGGTGATCGAGGTGACGACGGTGGATAAGCGGCCGTAGCGAGGTGTTGCAGGTTGCAATGGTGCGCCACAGTTGGTGGTGTGGCGTGGCGCACTGCGGCTGACTTATTTTGAATTTTTAGTGATATATATCACATAAATAGCCTGTTCTACTACCATAAGCTGAAAAACTGTTCGCTTTCTATACAATCGAGACTTTGGCACGGACCTTTCTCTATACGCGGTCAGCCAAAGCGGACACGGCACCAACGCCGAACACCCCACCGGCATTTCACCTTTTTCTCTCAAGGAGAAACACCATGCGGAAGTTCGTCCCGTTCGTCGCCGTCGCGCTCTTCGCCGCGGCTCCTGTGCAGGCGCAGTCCTGCAACATCGCTGACGCCGCGAATTGCACCGTCGGCACCACGGCCTCGATGACGATGCCGTCGCTGCTCCGTCTCACCCTCGGCTCGACCACCTCGTCCCTCGCGGCCCCGGCCGCGGTGACGGAGTTCGATAGCGATGGCGTCGTGAAGAAGGTCTCCGACGGTCCCTCCGTCACCGTCCGCGCCAACCGCGGGTGGGCGGTCACGCTGCAGGCTGATAACGCGACGTTCACGCCCTCGGCGGGGAGCTCCTATAACAAGCCGATCAGCGACCTCGAGGTCTCGATCAATGGCACCGATTACTCCACCATCTCGAACTCCACCGCGTTCTCGGTGAACTCGGGTTCGGCGACGGCCAGCACGGCCTTCAGCGCGCTCAAGTACCGCACGCGGTACAGCGTCGCCAGCGACGCCCCGGGCACCTACTCGCTCGGCATCACCTACCCGCTGACGCCGAACTGATGCATCAGGTGCCTGCGAACGCTCGGGCCCTGACCGGCCGTCCCGTGGGCACCTGCACCCGGTGGGGGCGCCTCCGCGCCCTCACCGGGGCTCTCGCCCTCCTGACCTGGATGCCGCTCGACGCATCCGCGCAGCTGGGTGTGGATCAGCTGGAACTGACGTTCAAGGTGCGGCAGACCCCCACCACCGCGCAGACCTTCCAGATCAGCAACACGGGGAGCACCCCGCTGCAGGTCACGATCGTCCCGGGGGACTGGGATCGCGCGGAAGACGGGCAGAACCGATTCTTCGAGGTCGGCGAAACGGCCGGCAGCTGCGGTGACGCCCTCGCGGTCTTCCCGACTTCCCTCCGCGTCGAGCCCGGCCGCAGCGAGCCGATCCGCGTGGAGCTCCGCTCGACGGCCAAGGTGCCGTGCCAGGGGATCCTCTTCGTCGAGACGCCGCCGCCACCGGCGGCGACCGGCCGCGGGGCCGCCGTGACGTACAACATCCGCTACGGCGTGAAGGTCTACGTCGAGCCCGATATGCCCCCGGCCGGCGAGCTCGTCGAGGCGCACGCGACCCTCGCGGCCTCGACCCAGGGCCGCGTCGACACGCTCCACTTCACCTTCCGCAACCCCGGCCTAGTGCAGACACTGGCCAAGGGGAAGGTTGAGATCCGGCGCGAGGACGACACCGTCGCGCTGACCATCCCGATCGAGGAGTTCCCGGTGCTCGGTGGCGCGCTCCGGCGTGTTCGGGTGCCGATCGCCGCCCTTCCGAGCGGGCGCTACGCGGCCATCGTCCTCCTCGACATCGGCATCGACGAGCTCATCGCGACGCAGGCGCTGATCGACATCCCGTGATGCGACCGGTCGTCCGCCTCGTCGTCGCGCTCCTGCTGCTCCCCGCCCTGGCGGAGGGGCAGCAGATGACGTTGACGGTCACGGGCGCGAACGCCGCGGCGACGAGCCCGACGCTGGCGGAGTATGTGGCGGGCAGCATGGCCCGCTCGTTCACCTACACGCTCAGCCTCGCCGGCGCGAACCAGAACGCCACCTACCCGACAGGCTGTTCCTACACGGGCACCGTCACGATGACGGCGACGAGCGCCAATCTCGGGAACAGCAAGGCGTTGAGTGACATCTCCTTTTCGAGCACAGGGAGCGGCGCCGGTGCGGCGTCGACCCTGGTCCAGAACCAGGCCGTCACGCTCGGCACCCAGACCTTCACAAGCTTCACGACCGCGGCCTCGGTCACCGTCACCCTGACGACCACGCTCCGGTGGACGGAGACGTCCACCAGCTTCGCCGGCACCTCGTTGCTCTTCGGCCTGACCGCCACCCCGAGCGGCGGGAACAACTGCTGATGCGGCGCCTCGGTCGGCTCGTCCTCCTGCTCGCCCTGCTCGGCCTCCGTGTGTCCGCGCTGGCGCAGGCCAGCGCGAGTGTCCGCGTGGTCCGCGTCGCCGTCCCCGACGCGGCCGGCTGGGACTTCGCCGTGACGACGCTACCCGGCATCCGCCTCCTCGGCGGGTCGGTCGGCGTCGCGCCGCAGGGTGTGGCCCCCCTGCTCCTCTCCCTGCAGCTCGGCGGCGACCTCCGCGCCGGCCGCCAGACGGTGGGGCAGGTCACCTTCACGCGAGGCGCCGAGCGCCGCGAGTCGCCCATCACGGTCGAAATCGCCGCCCGCCACGCCCTGCAGCTCGATGCGGCCACCTCGCTCCACGTGGTCACCTCCGGCGAAGAGGTGGAGCTTCGCTTCACCCTCCAAAACGGGGGGAACGGTGACGACAGCGTCGCCGTGATCCTCACCACGCCTCAGGGCTGGGGTGGCGCGTTGGCGACGCCAGCGAAGATGGTGGTGCCGGCGCAGCAGGCGGCATTCGTCCGCGTCAAGGTGCGAGTGCCTACAAGCATCCGCGCTGGCGGCGGGGCGGTCGCGGTCCGCGCGGTGGGCTCGCAGGCCGAGGCGCGCGCGGAGACCTTTATCGAGGTCGGCACGGCGGACGGTGAGGCCTCGCGCGGCGGCGGGCTCGTCATGACCACCGGCATCACCCAGGTGACGAGCGCCACCGGCTCCACCTCGCTCTATGGCGTGACCTTCGGCGGAGAGATCGCCAACGGCATCACGCTTTCCGGCACCGCCGCGCCGCCAGTGCGTGCCCTCGACGTCAACGCCATCCGCGGGGCCGCCCTCGTCGGAGGGATGACGCCGCAGAGCCAGCTGCGCCTCAGCCACGCGCGCGGCAGCCTCGATGTCGGCCAGATCTCGCTGCGACTCCCTGAGCTCGCCGGCCGGGCGGTCGGCGGCACGGGCGCGGCCGTCGCGGTTCGGATGGGTGGGACCCTCGGCATCGCCGCGGTCCGGGACCTCACCTCACGGAACCTGCAGGGCGCGCTCACCTGGTCCGACTCCATCGGGCGCCTGAACATCGACGCGGCAGTCGCGCGCCTCTCCACCGGTCTCCCGGGCACCTTCAGCGCCCGTGAGCTCACGGCCTCGAGCCTCGGCCTCCGCGTCGACGCCGGGGCCGGGGTGACCGTGGCGGCCGAGGCGGCCGACCGCGTGAGCAGCACCGGCCGGTCCTTCGGGATCTCGACCGACCTCGCGTGGACCGGGACCGCCGGACGCGTCCGGCTCCGCGCGCAGCACGCACCGGGCGGCGGCGCCGCGCTCGCGATGGTCCGCGACCTCCTGAGCACGGAATCGGCGTGGCGAATCGGCGATCGCTGGAACGTGACGTCGAGCGCCTGGCGCAGCGCGGACGCCGCGATCGGGTCGGCGACCGGCGCCATCGGCGAGATCTCCGCCTCCGGCGCCTCCATCGCGTCGTCGCGGCGGATCGGCACCTCCGGCGAGGTCGCCCTGAATCTCGCCACCAACGGATACCAGTCGGCCAGCACCGAGATCCGGCAGGGGAACCGGGACGATCTCCTGAGCCTTCGCATCGGCGCGGACCTGAGCGATGCGGTCCAGTGGACGTTCGAAGCCGGGAACCGTCGTCAGGTCCGCGAGACCCGGACGGCGACGGTGCGGAGCGCCGTCGAGGAGGACCGGCTCTCGGTCAACTCCAGCGCCTCGTTCCGCGGCGTGGCGGGGACCCTCGCCCTGACCGGCGGATACAGCACCGCGACGGCGACCCAGGCCTCGGAGCTCGGCTTCTCGATCCGCGGTGCCGACCTTCGTCCGATCCGTCGCCTGCCATGGCTCTCCGCCGAGGGCGACCTGCAGCGCCGCTATCTGGGCTTCGCGAGCGTGGACCAGGCGCGCCTCGCGCTGCGGGCGGCGCTGCGCGGCCAGACCTCGGTCGTGGCCGGTGTCGAGCGGTCGGCCTGGACCGGGGGGAGCATCGGCCTCCCGTCGCAGACCGTCTTCGCCATCCGGTTCGAGCGCACCTCCACCGCGTCGGTCGGTGCGCAGTGGCGTGGTCGGCCGGGCTTCGTCTTCGCGGATCGCGCCGACGACGCCGCGCGTGACGCCGACGAGCCGCTCGTACCGGGCGTGACGCTCCGGTCGCAGACCGACGTGGTGACGACGGACCGCAACGGCCGGTTCCGTCTTCCCGGCGATGCCGTGCCGCCGCAGATCGACGTCCGTACGCTCGGGATGGATCAGCGTCCCGGGGCCACGCCCGTGAACCCGTGGGAGATCCCGATCCGGACCGTCGGGCGCCTCGCCGTCGCCATCCGCCGGACGCAGGTGACGACCGTGTCGCAGGTCGCCTCGAACGCGACGGGGCCGGTGGTCGTGACGGCGCGTGACTCGGTGGGCCGGGAGTGGCGCGTCGTGGCCGGCCGCGATGGGATCGCGCGGTTCGATGCCCTCCCGCTCGGCGCGTATGTGGTGAGTGCGGCGTCGTCGGAGCCCTCGCGCCCCGTGCGCGTGGAAGACGTGGCGGTGGCGGTGACGCGCGGGTCGGCGCTGCCAGGCGCCCAGGTGGCGCAGGTGACCTTGATCGAGCGCGACCGCACGATTCGTCTGCAGGGCGTGGCGGACGGGCTCGGTGTCAACGCGCTCCTGAACGCCGCCGTCGGCGGGGCCTCGGGGAGTGCCGCCACAACGACCCAGAAGCAGCAGCAACAGCTGAAGCAGCAACAGCAACAGCAGCAACAACAGCAACAACAGCAACAGCAGCAACAGCAGCAACAGCAGCAACAGCGGCAGCAGCAGTGATGCGCCGACTGTCCCTCACGGCCGTCGTGATGCTCCTCGGCGCCGCCTGCTCCGAGCCGACCGGGGTCGGTCTCGCCGATGAGCGCTTCAACGGCGCGTGGCGCTATGTGGCGCAGGTGGCGGGGAGTGCCGTCACCATCCAGGGGACGCTCACCCTCGTGGATGCCGATCGAGGCACCCTCAGCGGCACGCTGAACGCGGAACGGGTCGACGCCTTCAATCAGCGGACGCCGGTCGCAGGATTGGTCGCGGGTTCGATCGTCTCCGCCGGCGTGGCGACGATCAACGTCACGCTGCCGGGCGGAGAGATCCGCACGCATTTCACACAGTGGCGGAACGACTCGTTGCTCGGCGATTGGTCCGTGCAGGCGGGAGGGGCTGGGGGCGGTACGTTCCGCGCCAGCCGCAGCACACCATGATGCGGCTCGGTCAACTGCTGCTCCCCTTCGCCGTCCTGGCGGTCGTCACGGTCCCGATGCAGGGACAGAACAAGTGCACGGCCTCCGGCACGAGTGTGACGACGGCAGCGATCAAGAAGTCGACCGAGAGTTGTACCGCATCGTCGGGGAACAGCATCGGCATCGTGATCGCGACGCCGACGATCACCAGCTACACGAATCCTGCGATCCTCCAGCTCACGACGTCGACGACGACACTGACCCTCGCCCCCTCGATCGCCGCGCTGGACTCCGGTCGCACGCCGTGGGTGGCGACGACCCTCACCATCCGGGCGAATCGGACGTGGAAGGTGCTCGTCTCGAGCTCCGCAGCGACGTGGACAGGCACCGGGACCTTCGCTCGACAGAACAAGCCGGTCGGCGACCTGCAGTGGCGCATCTCCTCCCCCTACACGAGTACGGCGTGGACCTCGCTCTCCAGCACCGCGACGCAGGTGGCGCCGCAGTCCGGCTCCGGCAGCGCCGGGGGTAGCAACAGTGTCACCCTGAACTGGTCCGCGCGACTGAGTTGGACCAGCGACAGTCCCGGGGCGTATTCCCTGCCCGTCACCCTGACCCTCACCACGCCGTGACCGGGCGACTCGTGCACCACCACGGCGCCATCCGGCTGTTGTTGGCGCTCGCGTGCGTCCCGACGCTCGTGCTGGCGCAGACGACCGTGCGTGCGGCCACCAATCTCGGATTGACGCAGGCGGTCCTCCAGGGTGTCGTGCCGGCCCCCGTGATGACCGTCACCCGCACCTCGGGGCTCATCGTCACCGCCACGTCGACCGCCAACGTCCGTAGCAACGTGGGGTGGCGATTGCAGGTCACCCTCACGGCGCCCGTCGCGACGAACCTCACCGCCAAGGTCGAGGTCGGACGGAATCGCGCGATCACGTTGTCGCCGACCTCTCCGTCGGCCGTCATCGCGAACAGCGACCTGCCCTGCGCAAGCTGCCCGATCGCGATGACCTGGACCTTCTCATACCGCTCGCTCGGCCGGAACACGCCGCCGGCCGTCGCCGCCCCGGTGACATACACCGTGCTGCCGGCCGTCGGCGCCGTGGCGGTGGGTGGTCCCGTGGCGACCTCGGCGGATCCCGCTCCGGCGAAGGACGAGCGAGAGCCCGAACTCCCGTCGACCCCGTCGACCCCGACCACCGGTACGGGAACGGGTTCGGGTACGGGCACTGGCACCGTCCCTTCGACGCCGACGCCGACACCGACACCGGCACCCACGACGTCGCCCAACGTCCCGGCCGACCCGCGCTCGACGCCCACGACGACCACCACACCCTCGTCACCGGCCACGAAGCCGACGACGACGAAGGGTCGCATTCCGTGATCGAACGGCCGGCGTTCCGCCGGCCGCCCCAGCGTCAGCGCGCGCCGAGCGCGCGCTCGAGCTCCGCCGCCTTCGCCGGCGTGAAGGCGCCCGTCGTCCGCCAGAGGATCCGCCCCGCGCGATCGACGAGCAGCACGTGGATCGCCGACTCGGCGGTGATCCCGAGCGCGGCCTTGAACGGCGCCTTGTCGATGTAGAGCGTGACGGTGCGCTCGCGCACCGCGCGGTCGGGGATCCCGCCGCGCATCCCACGGTTGATCACCCAGCGCATCGGCGCGACCATCCGCTGGATGGTCGGGATCTCATAGAAATCCGAGCCGGGATGCTTCGGTAACGTCTGCCGGAGCCAAGGGCTCCAGGTGTCGACGTCCTTCTGCTGCTGCATCAGGAAGGCGACGAAGACGACGTTACGGTCGCCGGCGAAGTCGGCCGGGAGGGTGAGGGTGCGCCCCTCGAGGTTCTCGGAGGTGACCGTCGGGAACCGGAGGGAGTCGGCGGGCCCGGCGAGGGTCATGGCGAGGGCGAGGGTGGCGAGCATCGGCAGCGAGGCATCCACGATGAGGTCGGCGGTCAGGCGGCTCGCGCGGCGCGCAGGCGCGACGCGGCCGTGGCGAGGTCGTACTTCTCGACGGCCGCGCGGATGGCGGCCGACGCGTCCGGTCCGAACCGATCGAGCAGCCCCCCGTGCCGCACGAGCCAGTCTCGCGCTTCAGGATCGCTCATCGCGAGTAATGCGTCGAAGGCATCGAGCTGCACACGGGCCTCCTCATCCGACCATACTCTGGCCGTGAATGCACTGGCATTGGGCGCCTCGGTCGAGCTCAGGAACACATCGAGGTCGGCCAAGAGCGGAGCGAGTCGGAGGCGGACCTGTTCGACCGCCGCCTGCACCTCGCGCGGCTCGCCCCCTCGGCGCACCTCGTGCTCCACCGCCGCCGCCGCCTCGGAGACCTCGACCGCCCCGATTCCTCCGGCCACGCCGGCGAGCGTGTGTCCGAGACGTCCGGCCACGACGAGGTCTCGCTCGCGCATCGCTACCTGCAGGCGGTCCAGCACCTCGGCCTGTCCGACCAGGAACTCCGACAGGAGCCGGCGATACAGCGCCTCGTTCCCGAGGACGCGCCGTAAGCCCGAGGCGATGTCCAATCCACGGAGCCGTGGGAACGCTGCCACGGCTGCGACGGTCACCCCCGGCCCAGTGGACGGCTCCGCGCCTACGGGCGTCGTTTCGGCGCGGGGGGGGATCCACCGGAGCAGCATCGCCCAGAGGTGTTCCGGTTCGAAGGGCTTCGCCATGTGGTCGTTCATCCCGGCGGCGAGGCACCGCGCCCGGTCCTCCGCCGTCACGCTGGCCGTCATCGCGACGATGGGGAGCGCCTCGGCCGACTTCATCCGGCGGACGCGCTCGGTGACCATCAGGCCATCGAGCCCCGGCATCTGCAGGTCGACGAGGACGAGATCGAAGGGCTCCGCGATCGCCCGATCGACCGCCATCGCCCCATCGCCGACCTCTTCCGGTTCGAGCCCGACGTTTCGGAGGAGCTCGACGGCGATCTCGCGATTAATGCGATTGTCATCGACCACGAGGACACGTGCCCCGCGCAATCGCCGCACGGCCCGGCGTAGCTCCCGCCCGCCACGCCACGGCGCCGACCGACGGTCCTCGCCCGCCTGGGGCGACGCGGCGGTCCCTTCCTCGACGCGCACCACACACCAGAAGGTGGAGCCGACCCCGAGCTCGCTCCGGACGCCGATCTCCCCCTGCATCTGGTCGACAATCCATTTCGTGATCGGGAGCCCCAGCCCCGCCCCGACTGCCACCGCCGGGCGCACCGCGAGCTGAGGGGGGCGATCGAACAACGTCCGCTGCGCCTCCGCGGAGAGGCCGCTTCCCGTGTCCTGCACCTCCAGACGGAGCCAAAGCCCTGGGACCGCACCCGACGCGCGACGCAGACGGACGCGCACCTCGCCGGTCGACGTCGCGCGGATCGCATTCGTGATCAGGTTGTGGAGGATCTGCGTGAACCGCACCATATCCCCCCGAATCCAGCGCGGCACGTCCGACGCGATGTCGACTCCAGTCCGCAGCCCCTTCGCCTCCGCCTCCGCCGACAGGACATCAGCGATCTGTCGCCGGACATCTTCGAGATCGAAGCTGCTGACGCGCAGCGTCATCCGCCCGGCCTCGATCCGCGTGGTATCGAGGATGTTGTGTACCAATCCGGTGAGATGGATGCTGTGCCGTCGGATTCGCTCCATCCACTCTCGCTGACGGCCGGTCAGATCGCTGTGCAAGGCGAGCTGCGTCAACCCGAGGATCGCATTCATGGGCGTGCGGATCTCGTGGCTGACGACCCCCATCAACTCGGTCCGGCGGTCGGAGGCCGCCTGCGTAGCCTCCGACCGCCGGACAAGCGCGGCGTTGACGTCCAGCAGCTCACTGGAGGCATCTTGGAGCGCTATCGCCGTCTCGTCGAGGGTCCGACCGGAAAGCTGTAAGGCCCGCACCAGCTGATCCGACAGGAAGATGATGAAGAGCCCAGCGGTCATCGTCCGCGAGAAGACGAGATAGTCCAGCGGCGCGAGGGCGAATCGCACGGCGACACCGGCGAACAGAACGGCGCACAACCCACGAGCCACCGCGAGCGGGAAGCTGATGTACGCATAGAGGACAGCCGCGGAAAGGAAGATGGCGGCCGGAGCGCCGTTCAAACCGACGGCGACGAGGAAGAGCCCGATCATCACCGCCGCTACGACTGTCCGCATCCGCGACGAGGCGCCATCGAAGCGGCGGTGCCACCAAGCCACCAGGACCAGGCCCGTCCCGATGCAGGCAGCTGGCAGTACGACCCGGCGCCAGGTGGCCTGGGACGGTTCCCACCCGGCGGCAACTGCGGTGAAGACCGCCATCATGATCAGCCCGACGCCGACCACGAGCTGGCCGAAGACCCATCCACGATATGGCAGATTGATCAACGCGGAGGCGGCGTTGGAGACCGATCCGATCAGCGCCTGCAAGCGCGCCGACGCCGATGGGGTCGGGACCCCTGGTGCCTCGAGCGGAGCACCGCGCTCGACCGACAAGCGGCCCTCGGTCCGTGCGACCGGTGGCGACCCAAGCATCCCCGACGCGGAGCGCTCCACCTCCACCGTCCGCGTCGCCGTGGCTGTGAGCGGAAGCGTGAGCCAGAGCGCCGAGCCTCCCTCCGGTGTGGGCTCGACGCCGCAGAACCCACCCATCAGCGTCGCATAGCGCTTGAAGACGGCGATGCGCTGCGCCTCCGTCGACGCGTGTTCGGCCGAGAGGTCGAAGTCGTCGACGCGTAACACGTCCACGGTGTCAACCGACGGGTCGGGCATCGGGCCGATGGCCCCGGTACGCAACGCGAACTGGAGGCTCGTCTCCTGGGACACGTCCATTGCGGACGTGACCATGAGCTCCAGCGGGGGGGGCATCGGCGTCCGGGCCGCATAGCGGACCATCACCCCGAGCACGCGGAGCACGCGGGCCGGATCCACGCTGATCTCCACCGGTACCTCTGGCGCGACCGAGACCGAGAACGTGGTACCTCGCGCGGTGCAATACGGCCCCACGAGCCGTTGGAGGGATGCGAGCACATCCGCCAGCGGGACCGGTGCGCGTACGATCTCCGACGCCCCGCTCTCGAGGCTGGTCAGGTCGATGAGATCCTCGACGAGCACGAGGAGCTCGTGCCCGGCCGTCTGCATCGCCTCGACCCACTGCCGCTGCCGCGGGGCGAGGTCGGATGCCAGGGCGAGGTGGCTCAACCCGAGCATCGCGTTCAACGGCGTGCGAAAGCCGTGGCTGACATGTGCGAGGAAGGTCGACCGGGCCAACGCGCCTGCCTCGGCCGCCTGGAGGGCCTCCCGATACGCGGTCACATCCGCGTAGCTCCGGACGAGGTCGCCTGACGGCATCCGCCGAGTGATCACCTCGATCCAGCGTCCCGTCATCGACTGCCGGACAAACCGCTCCGGGAAGTCGGGGTCAAAGACGTTCGCCCCGAATTCGATGGCCCGGGCGGCGGCCGGCGAGGAGTCGGCCACGATGTCCAATTCCCCTCGGCTCCGCTGCAGGGCGACGAGGTCCTGCACCGTCACCGCTCGCCCGTCCCGAAAGGCCTCATGCAGCCAGGATGGGGCGTCGAACATCTGCGCCGCCCGCTGATTATACACCTTGATCGACCCGTCACGGCCGATGACCCCGATGCCGTGCTCCGATGCCTCGAGGGCGTCCTCGAGAAGCTGCACCGTCTGACGGTATCCCGCGGAGAGCCGGTCGAATGCCGACCGGGAGAGCAGAGAGATCCCGATCCCCGTCCCGTTCGCGATGACCACCCGGATGAGCACCCAGCCATCGGCATCCCAGCGGATCGAGAGAATGCCGTAGGCAAGGACCACCGCGCCAAGCGAGACTCCGAGCGCAACACGGAGCGGCAGAAAGATGAACAACAAGCCCGTACAGACGAGGATGTAGATGAGATTCCCTTCGCCGTTGAGCCAGACCGAGAGCAATGCCGCCCCCATCGCGAGGACGGGGATTACCGGAGCCAACCGGGAGCCACGCCGCCGCACCACAAGCCACCAGACGTCGAGCAAGCAGAGCAGGACGACCGTGAGCTCCACGAGGATCAGTGGATCACCACCCGCGAGTCCGACCCCACCGGATTGAGACTGGAGGAACGCAAGCGCGAGGAAGACCAGCGCCGCCCCAGCCCCGAACCAGGTCCGGAACTGCGCGATCGTCATCGACACGAACTTCAGGTCGCGAACGGGCATGCGCTAATCCTGGAAGCGGTCGGCAATCGCACGGAATTCAGCGTGCACCGCCTCGAAGGCATCCACGACCGCCGGATCGAACTGCGTCCCGCGCCCACCGCGGATGATCTGCTCCGCTTCCTCGGCGGGATATGCCTCTTTGTAGACACGACGGGAGCGTAGCGCATCATAGACGTCCGCGAGCGCCATCAGCCGTGCCGCCACCGGGATCGCCTCACCGACTAAGCCGTGCGGATAGCCGGCGCCGTCCCAGCGCTCGTGGTGGGACTGCGCGATCTCCTTGGCATAGGCGAGGAACCCCACGGTCACCCCGATGTCCCGCTCCGCCCGATCGAGCGCCTCGCGGCCCAACGTTGTATGCGTCTTGAGGATCTCGAAGGCCTCCGGCGAGAGCTTCCCAGGATGCCTGAGGATGTCATCCGAGATGCCGACCTTGCCGATGTCATGCAGCGGCGCCGACTTGAAGAGCGCCTCGATCGACGCCGGCGTGAAATGCGACCCGAGTACCGGGTGCGACCGCAGCTGCTCCGCGAGCGCCCGCACGTAATGCTGCGTGCGCAGGATGTGGAAGCCGGTCTCATTGTCTCGGGTCTCCACCAGCGAGGCCAGCGCCCGAATCGCGACATCCTGACTGACGGTCAGCTCGTACGTCCGCTGGGCGACAGCCTCCTCGAGCACGACATTTTGGCTGCGGAGCCGATCCGACGCATCCTGCAGGGCGAGGTGCGTCGCGATGCGCGCCCGCACCACCGACGCGGCGAACGGTTTGCTGATGAAATCGACGGCGCCGAGGGCGAAGCCCCGCTCCTCGTCCTCCGCCTCGGTGCTCGACGTCAGGAAGATGACGGGAATCTCCCGGGTCGTCGGGTCGGCCTTGAGCCGTTCGCAGACCTCGAATCCACTCACCCCCGGCAGCAGGATATCGAGCAGAATCAGGTCGGGTGGCGCAGCGGCGACGAGCTCGATGGCGCGCGGGCCACTGTTCGCCACCTGCAGACGATACCGATCCTTCAGCAACCCGTGTAGCAGCAGCACGTGATCGGGCGTGTCTTCGACGATCAGGACGGTCGGGCGCGGATCGGAGTCCGAGGAGGGGGACATAAGGCGGGAATATGCCCCCCGACGGTCGGTCTCGCACCCCGGTGCGCCGGGCCTCGGGACGCGACGCCGCCGGCTCGTGACGGCGGTCGCAGGCCCTGCAGCGAACAGGGCTCGCACATCCTGCGGATGCGCGAGCCCTGAGAATTGCCCCTCCTGGGATCGAACCAGGACTCTCCTGATCCAGAGTCAGGCGTGTTGCCAGTTACACCAAGGGGCAGCGAACTGCGATGAGGCGCCGGTCTCGAACCGCCGCGATGGCCACGCGCGCCGTCATTGGAACTCTCCGTCCTACCGAACGGCGGCGGGCTTCAGTTGTGTCGAACGGACCAGCGAACACTCGAAGACCTATATGGAGCTGAGGGGGATCGAACCCCTGACCTCTGCAGTGCGATTGCAGCGCTCTCCCAGCTGAGCTACAGCCCCGCTCGCGCCGGACCGCATCGCCGCCCTCCCGGACTGTTCCCCGGACGGACCAGATGGGTTCCCGTCACGCCAACGGCCCCGTCCCGGTGGGTCTGGGCGGGGCCGCCGATGGACGGAAAGTAGCCACCTCGGGAACCGAACGCCACCCCCGGCGCCTTACCCGAGATGACCTCGGCGGCCCGCCCCCACCCCCTCGAATCCGACTTCGTCCGAGACCAGCTCGCGCTGCGGGCGGTCACCCTGAACGAGGTTCGGACCCGGCCGGAGGGGGAGTACGTCCTCTACTGGATGCAGAGCACCCAACGGTTCGAGGAGAACTGGGCGCTCCGCCAGGCGGTCCTCCACGCCGACCGCCTC
>CAZGIE010000039.1:0-10817 GCA_964526485.1 uncultured Gemmatimonas sp.
GCCGGCCAGTGCGAGCGCGTTGCCACGGACAATCGGCTCCGCCAGGGCGGTGAAGGCGGGATCGTCGGGCTTCGGGGTCTCGCGTGCGGGGTCGGCGCGCATCGCGCCGAGGGTGGAGGCGATTGAGAGCGGGAGCCGCGTCGCGATCCCCGCCTCGCGGAGGACGCGTTCGACCTGTCCCGCGGTGAGCGGGTCGGGGGACACGGGGCCCGACCCGATCATCGCCGGGTCCTCGTTCGGGACGTCGGCGAGGAGGATCGGAATGAGCCGCGCGTGCCGGAGCGCGACGGCGAGGCGGCCCGCGCCCCAGCGCGAGAAGCGTTTCCGCACCGCGTTGATCCGCCCGATGGGGACGCCGGCCCCGAGGAGGAGGGCGTGTAACGCCGCGAGGTCGCCGAGCCGGATCCCCTCGATCGGCGCGCCGATGAGCGCGGAGGTGCCACCCGACACCAGGACGAGGACGACGTCATCGACCGCGACGCGCCGGGTGAGTTGTGCAAGGGCGTCCGCCGCGTCGAGCGAGCGGGGACCGGGAACGGGGTGGTCCCCGACGAGATGGGTGAGCGGGTCCGCCGGCTCGACCGTCGACCCGGCGCTCACGACGAGCCCGCCGGCGAGCGCGCGTCCCGACGTGGCGCACCACGCCTGCGCCGCGCGGGCCATCGCGGGGGCGGCCTTCCCGACGGCGACGATCCAATGGGGACGATCCGCGAACGGGCCGAGGGTCGCGGCATGCGCCGCGAGTCCCTCGGTCACCACTCGGGCCGGATCGGCGGCGGCGACGGCCGCTTCGTAGAGCGCGAGCGCGAGCGCCCGACGCTCCGCGCGATCCGTCACCGCCCGGAGGCCCGCCTCACCGCGGCACCGAGCTCGGTGTACGCCTCGGCGGAGAGCTCGCGGAACGGGCGCATGATGTGCGCGATGCGTCCATCCGGTCCGATGACGAAGACGACGCGCCGATAGAGGTTCAGCGCGGGGAACTTCACATCGTAGGCCGACGCGAGCGTCACCTCGGGGTCGCTGACGAAGGTGACGGGGAAGTTCTTCTCCGCCGCCCACGACTGCTGGTCCGCGGCCGCGTCCGCGCTGATCGCGAGGACGGTCACGCCGGAGCCGTTGTTGAAAAGCGTGGCGTACTGATCACGGTACGCCTCCATTTGCGCCGTTCAGCCACCGGTCCTCACCTTCGGGAAGAAGGCGAGGACGACGGTCTGGCCACGGAGGGCCCGGAGGTTCACGGGGGTGGGGCGGATCCCGTTCTTCGTGGAGGCCGGCAGCGTGAAGTCGGGCGCCAGATCGCCGACCTTCGGGCCGCCATCGGTCGCGGCCTGCGCGCGCGCCGATGCCGGGAGGGCGAGGGCGAGCAGCGTGAGGGCGCTGACGAGGGTGAGTGCGCGTCGCATGCGGGGAAGTGTGGGGCGGGGCAGGGCGCCCCGCAATCGGAGAACGTCGGACCGCGCCGGTTCGTGCCCGCGGTCAGTCCGCGACGAGGCGTAGCGCCGCCGGCACGCTCGCGACCTCGACCGTGGCCGCCGCGGCTTGGCGTAGCTCGCCGTCCGCCTCGATCATCGGCGGCGCCGGGAAGGTCAGGGTGACGCGCGCGGCGCGTCGATGCGTCACCGCCGGGTGCGCCAGGTGCGTCCCCCGCAGCGCGCGGACGAGGACCGGGAGACGGGCGACCCCCGGGAGGTCGTCCACCACCACCACATCCAGCGCGGCGTCGTCGATCCGCGCGTCGGGGGCGATCCGGAAGGCGCCGCCGAAGTGCGCGCCGTTCGCCGCGACTGCGAGGAGCCGTCGTCGCATCGGCGCGCCATCCACGCCGATCGGAAGCCCGTCGTAGCGGAAGAGCTCCGCGAGGGCGGCGGCCACATAGCGCGGCGCGCCGGGGAGGGGCCGAAGCCGCTCGGCCGCGGCGTTGCAGGCGACGTCGAATCCCATCCCCGCGACGTTGAGGAACCAGATGTCGTCCACGCGCCCCATATCCACGCGGCGGTCGGGGATGGCGCCGTCAGCGAGGCGCTCCGCGAGTGCCGCGGGCGACCGCACCAGTCCGCCGAGGTTCTTCGCGAAGTCGTTCCCCGTCCCGGCGGCGAGGATCGCGAGGCGCGCCGGGCTCCCCGCCCGGGCGAGGGGGACCGCGCAGTTGGACCAGGTGCCGTCGCCGCCGGCGACCACAAGGGTCTCGACCCCGTCGGCGATCGCCTCCGCGACCAACCGCGCCTCGTCGCCGGCGTGACGGGTGCCGCGGACATCCGTGAAACCACACCGGGCGAACGCGGCACGGATGCCGACGATCGCCCGGGCGCCGCGTCCGGAGCCGGACGCGGGATTGTAGAGGAGGCGGACCGCCTTAGCGCCCACCCGCCAGCTGACGCAGCACGTACGGGAGGATGCCCCCGTGCCGGTAGTAGTGCAGCTCCTCCGGCGTGTCGATGCGGCTGCGGACCTGGAAGGTGACGGTCCCCTTGGCGCCGACGGCGCGGACGGTGAGCGTCGAGCGCGGCGCCATAGTGTCCGACATCCCCTCGATGGTCAGTGCCTCGAAGCCGGTGAGCCCGAGCTCCTGTCGCGTCTGCCCGTTGGTGAACTCGAGGGGGAGGACCCCCATCCCGACGAGGTTCGACCGGTGGATGCGCTCGAAGCTCTCCGCGATGACCGCGCGGACGCCGAGGAGCGCCGTCCCCTTCGCCGCCCAGTCGCGGGAGGAACCGGTGCCGTACTCCTTCCCGGCGATGATGACGAGCGGGGTCCCGGCGGCCTGGTACGCCACGGACGCCTCATAGAAGGAGGTCGGCTCCGCGCCCTCGGCGGTGCGCGTCCACCACCCTTCCATCCCAGGGGTGAGCTCGTTCTTGAGGCGGATGTTCGCGAAGGTGCCGCGCATCATCACCTCGTGATTGCCGCGGCGTGCGCCGTACGAGTTGAAATCCTTCTTCTCGACGCCGAGGGACTTGAGCCATTGGCCGGCCGGCGACTTCTCCGCGATGGAGCCGGCGGGGGAGATGTGGTCGGTGGTGATCGAATCGCCGAACATCCCGAGGACGCGGGCGTCGGCGATCGGGGTGACGCCCGGGGGCGTCATCGTCATCCCGGTGAAGTACGGCGGGTGCTTCACGTAGGTGGAGGCATCGTCCCAGGCGTACCGGTCGCCCGTCGGGACCTGGATCGCCTTCCAGTCGGCGTCGCCGCCGAACACATCGCCGTACTCGCGCTCGAACTGCTCCCGCTGCACCGCGCCGAGCACGGTGTCGGCGACCTCCTGCGGGGTCGGCCAGATGTCGCGGAGGAAGACGGGGCCCTTCGCGCCGATGCCGAGGGGCTCGGTGGCGAAGTCGATGTCCATCCGGCCGGCGAGCGCGTACGCGACGACGAGCGGCGGCGAGGCGAGATAGTTGAAGCGCGTCTGCGGATTCACGCGCCCCTCGAAGTTCCGGTTGCCGGAGAGCACCGCGGCGACGGTGAGCTTCCCGTCGTCGATGGCCTGGCTGATCGACTCCGGGAGCGGGCCCGAGTTGCCGATGCAGGTGGTGCAGCCGTAGCCGACGATCTGGAAGCCCAGGGCGTCGAGCGCGGGCTGCACGCCCGCCTTCGCGAAGTAGTCGCGCACGACCTTCGATCCGGGCGCCAGCGAGGTCTTCACCCACGGCCGGCTCGTGAGCCCCGCGGCGACGGCCTTCTGGGCGAGGAGGCCGGCGGCGAGCATCACGCTCGGGTTCGAGGTGTTGGTGCAGCTCGTGATCGCGGCGATGACGACGGCGCCGTCGCGGAGCTCGAACGTCTGCCCGCGGTGCGCGGTCGTGACCGCCGCCGGGGTGAGGTCGACGGCGGTCGCCGTGCCGCCCTTCGCGGACGCGGCGGCGGCCACGCGCTCGCGCTCCGCACGGAACGCATCGCCGTAGTTCACCTTCACGTCGGTGAGCGCGACGCGGTCCTGCGGGCGCTTCGGGCCCGCGAGCGACGGGACGACCGTCGAGAGGTCGAGCGTCAGCGTGTCGGTGAAGACGGGGTCCGGCGTCTCGGCGGTGCGGAAGAGCCCCTGCGCCCGGCAATACGCCTCGACGAGCTGCACGTGGTGCTCGCTGCGCCCGGAGAGCCGGAGGTACTTGAGCGTCTCGTCGTCGACGGGGAAGAAGCCCATCGTCGCGCCGTACTCCGGCGCCATGTTCGCGATCGTCGCGCGGTCGGCGAGGGAGAGCCCGTCGAGGCCGGGGCCGTAGTACTCCACGAACTTGCCGACGACCTTCTTCTTCCGCAGCATCTCGGTGCAGGTGAGCACGAGGTCGGTCGCGGTCGCGCCCGCGGGGAGGGTGCCGACGAGCTTGAAGCCGATCACCTCGGGGATCAGCATCGAGACGGGCTGGCCGAGCATCGCCGCCTCGGCCTCAATCCCGCCCACACCCCACCCCAGCACGCCGAGGCCGTTGATCATCGTGGTGTGCGAGTCGGTGCCGACGAGGGAGTCGCAGTAGACGGCCTTCTTGCCGTTCTCCTCGCCGACGAAGGCGACCTGCCCGAGGTACTCGAGGTTGACCTGGTGGCAGATGCCGGTGCCCGGCGGGACGACGCGGAAGTTGCGGAGCGCCGTGCCCCCCCAGCGGAGGAACTGATACCGCTCGCGGTTCCGCTCGTACTCGAGCTGCGTGTTGAGGAGCATCGCCGCCTCGGTGCCGTACTCATCCACTTGCACCGAGTGGTCGATGACGAGATCGACGGGCTGGAGCGGGTTGATCTTCGCCGGGTCGCCGCCGAGGGCGGCGATCGCGTCGCGCATCGCGGCGAGGTCGACGACGCAGGGCACGCCGGTGAAGTCCTGCAGCAGCACGCGCGCCGTGCGGAAGGCGATCTCCTGGTCCACCGACGCCGTCACGTCCCAGCGGGCCATCGTCTCGACGTCTGCCTTCTTCACGAAGGCGCCGTCCTCGTTCCGCAGGAGGTTCTCCAGCAGGACCTTGAGCGAGAAGGGCAGGGTGGCGAGGGTGTTCCCCTCGAGCCCGCGGAGCGCGTCGAGTCGGTAGTAGGTGTACGGCGTGCCGTCGACGGTGAGGGTGTCGCGGCTCTGGAAGGAATTGTGCGAGGTCATTGGGGGGAAAGGCGACAGAATGAGGCGGCATTCCCGTCAGCGCGGCGTCGACGGGCGACGTTAACTTCTGCGGGATGAAGCTAACACGTGGTGCGGGCACTCTGCTCTGCGCGGTCGCGCTGCTCGACGTCGGCTCGATGG
Organism: uncultured Gemmatimonas sp.; assembly: GCA_964526485.1. Classification (GTDB taxonomy): domain Bacteria; phylum Gemmatimonadota; class Gemmatimonadetes; order Gemmatimonadales; family Gemmatimonadaceae; genus Pseudogemmatithrix. Next base: position 5,225 of record CAZGIE010000039.1, read on the forward strand.
GTGCGCAGGCGCGGCCGCTCACCCTGGACGACGCGGTGCGGCGCGCGGCGACGGCGTCCCCCGCGGCGGCCGCGGCGGTGGCACGACGGCAGGAGCTGGTCGGGCGGGCGCGGACCGAGGCGCAGTGGGCGAACCCGCTGATCGAGCTCCGTCGTGAGAATGAAGGGGCGCCGATCCCGTACGATGATTTCGCGACGGTGACGCTCCCGGTGGGTGTGACCGGGCGTCGCGTGGCGCTGCGCGCGGCGTTGGCCGCGACGCGTGACCGGGCGACGGCCGACTCGCTCGAGGTGGTGCGCGCGGCGGGGTTCGAGGCGGCGCGGGCGTGGTGGGCGTATTGGGCCGCGCGCGCCGGGGCGGAGGTCGCGAGCGCGCACGCCGCGCTCCTGGATCGCATCGCCGCGCTCGACTCGCTGCGGGCCGCCGAGGGGGAACTTGCCGAGGCGAGCGCCTTCCGGATGCGCCTCGAGGCGCAGCGGGGCCGGCATGCGGCGGCGCAGGCCGTCGCCGCCGCCGCGCATGCGCGTGCGCGCCTCGCCGCCGTGGTCGATGAGGGGGATCCCGAGGCGATCGACGTCGGAGAGCCGCCGCGCGTCGCCACCACGCTGCCGACGGTCGAGGTCGCGCTCGCGGCCGCGACGCAGGACCGCCCCGACGTCCGGGCGGCCCAGGCCGCGGTCCGCGCCGCCGACCGCCGGCGTACCGCCGAGCGGCTCGGGACCCTCCCCGACGTCGGCCTCACCGGTGGCTACAAGGGGACGGGGGGCTTCGAGACCGCGCTCTTCGGCGTGATGGTCACGGCGCCGGTCTTCAATACGAACGGCGGGAACCGTGAGCGGGCCGCCGGAGAATGGTTGCAGGCCGACGCCGAGCGGCGCGCGACGGAGCGTCGGGCGACCACGGAGGTCCGCGCGGCGCTCATCGCCGCCCGGGTCATCGACGACGGCACGGCGGGGTTCGACGATGCCTTCGTCGCCCGGGCCGACGTCGTCGCCGGTGCCGCGGAGGCCGCGTACCGCGAGGGCGCGGCCTCCCTCATCGAACTGCTGGATGCCTTCCGGGCCGCCGCCGACGCGCGCACCGCCCGGGTGCGTGGGCTGCAGGACCGTGCCCTCGCCCGACTCGACCTCCGGCGCGCGATGGGCGCGCCCGCCGTGGAGACCCCCTGATGCCGATCGTCCGCTGTGCGCCGCGCGTCGCCGTGCCGCTCCTCCTCGCCCTTGTCACCGCCTGCGGTGGCGCCCCTGAGTCCGCGGTGGAGTCCTCGGGCGTCGCCGACACCGCGCTCGTCGCGCCGGAGGCCGTCGCGATCGCGGGATTCGCGCTCGCGGGCGTCGAGGAGGCGGAGTGGCGGGACGCCTGGCAGATGCCGGCGCACGTGAGCCTCGACCCCGGGGCGACGCAGCCGCTGGGGAGCATCGTCGAGGGGCGCGTCCTCGAGGTGCGGGTCTTTCCCGGCGATCGGGTACGCGCCGGTGAGATCGTCGCCGCGATCCACTCGCACGAGGTGATGGATGCGCGGCAGGCGCTCGCCGCCGCGCAGGCGGGACGGATCACCGCCGATTCCGCCGCGACGGTCGCGGAGGCCGCCGCGGGCCGCGCGGAGCGGTTGCTCGCCGCGCGGGCGCTGAGTCCCGCCGACGTCGAGCGCGCGAAGGCGGCGCGGGCGGCCGCCGTTGCGGCGCGTGCCGCGGCGCACGCGGAGCTCGAGCGCGCCGAGGCGATGATGGCGCACCTCCTCGGCGACGCGCCGGCGACCGGCGTCGACGAACATGCCGCACTGATCCGTGCCCCCTTCGATGGCGTCGTCACGGGCCGCGAGGTCCAGCCGGGCCAGGTCATCCTCGTCGGGCAGCCGCTCGTCACCGTCGCCCGCGAGGGCCGGCTCGGCATCCTCATGCATCTCCCGGAGGAGGCGGTCGCGAGCGTCGCGCGCGACGTGGCGGTCCGTTTCACCGTCCCGGCCTACCCGGACCGCACCTTCCGGGCGCGTGTGGTCCGCATCGCGCCGGTGGTCGATTCGCTGAGCCGCGCGATGGAGGTCTGGGCGGCGATCGAAGGGGACGGGCAGCGCCTGTTGCGGGCGGAGATGACCGCGAACGCCGAGCTCGCGGGCGCGCGCGGCGCGCGCGTGCTCACCGTCCCCGCGGGGGCGGTGCAGGTGATGGACGGCGACACCGTGGTGGTGCTCGCGCGGCGCGTCGACGGCGGGATGCTCCTCGAGGCGCGCCCGGTGCGGCTCGGCCGGCGCTCCACCGACCGCGCCGAACTCCTCGGCGGCGTCGTCGTCGGGGATTCGGTCCTCGACCGCGGCGCGGCGATCGGCAAGGCGGAGCTGCTCAAGCGCCGTGCGGCCCGCGGCGGCGCGGCGGAATGAGGCGGCTTCTCGCCTTCTCCCTCCGCCAGCGCGCCTTCGTCATCGGCGGGGTGCTGTCGCTGGTCGTGGGCGGGCTCTACGCGCTGACGCACATCCCGTTCGATGCCTTCCCCGATCTCACCGGGACGCGCGTCGAGGTGATCACCCCCGCGCCCGGGATGCCCCCGGAGGACATCGAGCGGCTCGTCACGTATCCGATCGAATCGGCGCTGATGGGGATTCCCGGGGCCGAGGGGGTGCGCTCGGTCTCCAAGCAAGGGCTCTCGCTGGTGATGGTGGGGTTCCCCGACCACGTCGACATCTACTTCGCGCGGACGCTGGTCCAGCAGCGGCTCGCCGACGCGAAGGACGCTCTGCCGGCCGGCGTCGAGGCGGGGCTCGGTCCCGTGACGACCCCGATGGGGGAGCTCTACCAATACACCGTCACCAGCGACTCGCTGACGCTGACGGAGCTCAAGACGCTTCACGACTACACGATCCGTCCGCGTCTGCGCACCGTCCCCGGCGTCTCCGAGGTGAACTCCTGGGGGGGCTTGGTCGAACAGATCCAGGTGCAGGTCGATCCGGCGAAGCTCGCCGTGCGCGACCTGACGCTCGCCGACGTGCACGCGGCGCTCGAGGCCAACAACCGCACCTTCGGCGGCGCGTACGTCGAGACGGCCGGTGAGCGCTTCACGATCCGCGGGATCGGGCGCGCGGAGACGCGCGACGAGGTGGCGCGGATGGTGGTGGCGCAGCGGGGCGGGGCGCCGGTCCTCGTGCGCGACGTGGCGACCGTCGTGATCGGGGCGTTGCCGCGCTTCGGTGTGGTGACGCAGGACGGGACGGGCGAGGTCGTCACCGGGATGGTGCTGAAGCTCAAGGGGGCGGATTCGCGCCGGGTCATCGACGCCGTCACCGCGAAGCTCGAGGAGGTGCGGGCCGGGTTGCCGGCGCATGTCCGCATCACCCCCTTCTACGACCAGACGCAGCTCGTCCGGCGCACGACGCACACCATCGCGAAGAACCTGATCGAGGGCGGCCTCCTCGTCATCGCGGTGCTCTTCCTGTTCCTCCGGAACGTCCGCGCGTCGCTCATCGTCGCCTCGGTGATCCCGCTCTCGATGCTCATCGCCTTCGGCGGGATGGCGCTCTTCGGCTACTCGGCCAACCTGATGAGCCTCGGGGCGCTCGACTTCGGCCTCATCGTCGACGCGTCCGTCGTGATGGTAGAGAATTTCGTGCGGCGACTCGAACGCCAGCGCGCCGGTGACCGCGACCAGCTCTTCCTCGAGGCCGCGGTGGAGGTCGGGCGACCGATCCTCTTCGGCATCGCCATCATCGTGGCCGTCTACATCCCGATCTTCGCGCTCGACGGGATGGAGGGGCGGATGTTCAAGCCGATGGCGTTCACCGTGGTCACCGCGGTGCTCGGCTCCCTCTTCCTCGCGCTCACGTACGTCCCCACGGTGTCGCACCTCCTCCTGCGGCACGCCCACGAACAGCCCAACGCCTTCTTCGACCGGCTGCGGGCGGCGTACGGCCGCGGCCTCGACTGGGTCTTCGCGCACGCCCGTCCCGTCGTCGGGGGCGCCGTCGCGCTGGTCGTCGCGGCGCTCGCCTCGTTCGCCTGGATCGGCACCGAGTTCATGCCGAAGCTCGACGAGGGGAACATCCTCATCACGACCCGCCGCCTGCCGAGCATCTCGCTCGAGGAGGCGACCCGGCTGTCGTCCGCCGTCGAACGGATCCTGCGGCGCTTCCCCGAGGTCATCACCGTCGTCACCAAGGAGGGGCGTCCCGACCTCGCCACCGAGGCGATGGGACTCTTCGAGGGGGACACCTACGTGATCCTCAAGCCGCAGGAGGCGTGGACCACGGCATCCGACCGCGAGGGACTCGTCGCCGCCTTCGACTCGGCGCTCGCCGTGGTGCCCGGGCTCCAGACCGCCTTCACGCAGCCCCTCGCGATGCGTCTCGACGAGGCGGAGAGCGGGATCCGCACCGACCTCGGTATCAAGGTCATCGGCCCCGACCTCGACCAGAACGCGGCGCTCGGTGAGCGCATCCGGGCGATCGTCGCCGCGGTGCCCGGCGCCGCGGACGTCGAGGTGGAGATCGCGGAGGGGAGCGGGCAGTACCGTGTCGAGATCGACCGCGCCGCGCTCGCACGGCACGGCGTGACCGTCGCCGACGTCCAGGACGTGCTCGACCTCGCCACCGGGATGCGCGCCGCCACGGAGCTCGTCGATGGACCGCGCCGCATCGGCGTCGCGGTGCGGCTCGTCCCCGCGGCCGCCGCCGACCTCGAGGCACTCCGGCGTCTGACCGTGCGCACCGCGACCGGCGGGCTCGTCCCGGTGGGCTCCCTCGCCCGGCTCACGCCGACGATGGGACCCGAGCTCATCGCCCACGAGGATGCGCAGCGGCGGACGCTCGTCATGGCGAATGTCCGCGGCCGCGACCTCGGCAGCTTCGTCGCCGAGGTGCGCGCCAAGGTCGCCGCGGGCGTGCGGCTCCCCACGGGCGTCTTCCTCGAGTGGGGTGGCCAGTACGAGAACCAGCAGCGCGCCCTCGGGCGCCTCGGTGTCGTCGTGCCGGCGGCGCTGCTCCTCATCTACCTGCTCCTCTTCCTCTCCTTCCGGTCGGTGACGCAGGCGGGGCTCGTCCTGCTCAACGTCCCCTTCGCGCTCGTGGGCGGGGTCGCGGCGCTCTGGCTGCGCGACCTGAACCTCAACCTCTCGGCGAGCATCGGGTTCATCGCGCTCTTCGGCATCGCGGTGCTCAACGGCGTGGTGTTGGTCGAGCACCTGAACCATCTGCGCGATGAGGGGCGCGACCTCGACGAGGCGGTGCGTGAGGGGGCGCTCGACCGGCTCCGGCCCGTCCTGATGACCGCGCTCGTCGCGAGCCTCGGCTTCGTGCCGATGGCGCTCTCGCACAGCGCGGGGAGCGAAGTCCAGCGTCCCCTCGCCACGGTCGTGATCGGCGGACTGATCACGTCGACGGTGCTCACCCTCTTCGTGCTCCCGATGGCCTACCGGGCCCTCACGCGGTGGGAGACGGCGCGTGACGCCCGGCTCGCCGCGGCGGATGCGGCGACGGAGGCCGCATGGGCGGGTCCACCCGTTTCACTACTGGCGAGATTGGTTGCACCGCTGCCGACCGCGGACCCGCCAACGAGCACCGTCGCTGCCGCGAAATTATCGTTGGCGGGACGGGTAAAGCCCGTTGTGA
>CAZGIE010000039.1:10827-14125 GCA_964526485.1 uncultured Gemmatimonas sp.
GGGCGGCGGGGCGATGACCGTGGTGGTGGACGCACCCACCGTCGCGGCGGCGCGCGCGGCGGGGCGTCCCCTCGTCGCGCTCGAGAGCTCGGTCCTCGCGCAGGGGCTCCCCGCGCCCGCCAACCGCGAGGCGGACCGACGGATGCGGGCGGCGGTCGCCGCCCGCGGTGCCGTCCCCGCCGTCACGGCGGTGGTCCGCGGCGTCCCGACCCTCGGACTCGAGGGGGAGGCGCTCGAGCGCTTCCTCGCGCGCGACGGCGTCGCCAAAGTCTCGGCCCGCGACCTCCCGGTGATGATGGCACAGGGGCGCGACGGCGCGACCACCGTCGCCGCGGCGCTCGTCCTCGCCGCGCGCGGCGGGCTCGACGTCTTCGCCACCGGCGGCATCGGTGGCGTCCACCGCGAGGCCCCGTTCGACGAATCGGCGGACCTCGCCGAACTCGCGCGCACCTCCGTCGTGACCGTCTGCGCTGGGGCGAAGTCGATTCTCGACCTCCCGGCCACCCTCGAGCGGCTCGAGACCCTCGGCGTGACCGTGGTCGGCTACGGCACCGACGAGTTCCCGGGGTTCTTCACCGCGCGGACCGGGCTCCCGGTCCCGGCGCGGGTCGACACCCCCGCGGCGGTCGCACGGATCCTGCTTGCGGCGCGCGCGCTCGGGCGCCCGGGCGGCGTGCTGGTGGTGCAGCCGCCGCCGGCGTCGGCCGCGCTCGATCCGACGCTCGTGGCGTCCGCGGTGACCGAGGCGCTCGCGACCGCGGCGACCGCCGGCGTCCGCGGCCCCGCCGTCACCCCGCACCTCCTCGCGGCGGTCGAGCGGGCGACCGGCGGGCGCTCGCTCGCGGCGAACCTCGCGCTGCTCGAGGCGAACGCGGCGCTCGCGGCGGAGATCGCGGTGGCGCTCGCCGCGGACGCCTGACCTGAGCCCGGCGGTCGGGCGTCTCCCGGCTGTCGCCCGTCGCACGGCGATGATAGGTTCCGGCGTCACCCCGTCGCGCCGGAGGTCGGATCCCCGATGCCCTCTCCGTTCCTGAGTTCCGAGGAGTACGACGAGCGTGCGCACCAGCTCTACAACGAGGGGGAGTACGAGGCCGCGCTCGCGACGCTGCGCGAGGGCCTGACCCTCTATCCGAACGCCGTCGAGCTGCACGTCGGCGTGGGCTACGCGCGCCTCGCGCGCGACGAGTATGCCTGGGCGCGCCGCGCCTTCGAGGAGGCCCTCCTGCTGGATGCCGAGCATGAGGACGCGCTCGCCGGCTTGGGTGAGACGCTCCTCAAGTTCGGGCAGACGCCCCAGGCGCTGAAGGCGTTCCGGCGCATCCTCGACCTCGGCTACGGCGACGACGTCGAGCTGATGTTGCAGGTGGGACGCACCTGCTTCCGTGAGGGGCTCGCGGCCGAGGCGAAGGAGTTCTTCGAGGTCGCGCTCCGCCAGGCCCCCGATCATGCCGAGGCGGTCGCGATGGTTGGCTACGCCGAGCATCGGTTGGGGCAGGACGAGACCGCGATCGAGACGCTGAAGCGCGCGCTCCAGCTCGATCCCGCGCACGCGGAGGCGCGCATCTATCTGGGCAACCTCCTCTACGACCGCGAGGAGTTCGAAGCGGCGCTCTTCCATCTCGAGCAGACGCGCCCCGACGAGCACTGGGACGAGCTCGGGATCTGGCGCCTCCTCGAGCTCAAGAAGTCGCACTGCCGGATGCAGGATGGCGACCCCGCGCTCCGCCCTTGGGAGGCGCGGCTCGAGGAGCTCGCGCCGCCGGCGGACTCCATCGATGAGCTGCTCGCGGAGCTCGAGGCGCGCGCCGCGGAACGGGAGGAGGTCGAGGCGCGGCAGCAGCTCGAGCTCTTCGGGGCGCTTCTCGCCGGCGCCGCGGAGGCGAGGCAGGCGCCCCCCGAGGTGCACCGGGTCGTCGCGCGCGACGGGCGTCGCTACGAGGGCTCGTGGGAGGAGATCGTCGCCGCGATGCGTGATGCCACCGGCGCCGAGCGGCCGCTCGAGGAGTTCATGCAGGCGGAGGCCCGGCGCGGCTTCGCCCTCACCGGGCGCCTGATCCCCACGAAGGACGCCGAGAGCTTCCTGCGGGCCAGCGCCGACGCGGGCCTTCTCCGCATCGTCGCCTGAGCGCGCTCGACCCGATCCTCCCCGCCGCGTCGGTCCGCCGCACGCGGCTCCCCAACGGCCTCACGGTCCTCGCGCGCCGTGACGCGTCGGCGCCCGTCGTCGCCATCGTCACGTGGGTGCGCGCCGGCTATTTCGACGAGCCCGACGATCAGGTCGGGATCGCGCACGTCCTCGAGCATATGTACTTCAAGGGGACCCCCACCCGTGCCGCCGGGGAGATCGCGCGCGCGACGAAGGCCGCCGGCGGCTATCTGAACGCGGCGACGATCTACGATCACACGCACTACTACACGGTCCTCCCGGCGGCGGGATTCGCCGAGGGGCTCGCCGTCCAGGCCGACGCGTACGCCAACTCCGTGATCGACGCCGACGAGCTCGCCCGCGAGCTCGAGGTCATCATCGAGGAGACCAAGCGGAAGGCGGACACCCCCGCCGCCCTTGCGGTCGAGACGCTCTTCGAGGTTCTGCACGACCGGCATCGGATCCGGCGGTGGCGGATGGGGCGCGAGGCGGGGCTCCGCGCCCTCACCCGCGACCAGCTCGTCGCGTTCTACCGGCGGCTCTATCGGCCGGCCAACACCGTGCTCGCCATCGTCGGGGACATCGACCCCGACGAGGCGACCGCGCTCGCGGCGCGGCACTACGGGTCGCTCCCGGGCGCCGACGTCGGTCGGACGCTCAGCCCCGCCGAGATCGCCCCGCCGGGCATCCGTCTCCGCGAGTGGGCGGGGGACATCGCGCAGGCCGAGCTGGTGTTCGGGTGGCGGACGCCGCCCCTGCTCGATGCGGCCTCGCCGGCGCTCGACGTCCTCGCCACCGTCCTGGCGGGCGGCCGGGCGTCACGCCTCTCGCGCGCCGTGCGCGACCGTCGGCTCGCGGCGACCGTCTCCGCCTACAACTACACGCCGACCGAACTCGGCGTCTTCGTCGTCCACGCGGGTCCCGCGGGGGACCGGATGGGCGACGCGGCCGCGGCCATCTGGGACCAGCTCCGCCGCGTGCGTGAGGGCGAGGTCACGGCAGACGAGATCGAGCGCGCCCGACGCGTCGTCGAGGCGCAGGCGCTCCGGCGCTTCGAGTCACCCGAGGGACAGGCGAACTTCCTCGGCGCCTGGGAGCTGCAAGGGGACTGGCGGCGCGGCGTCGCGTACCACGACGCGCTCCTGGCGGTCG
>CAZGIE010000040.1:0-3356 GCA_964526485.1 uncultured Gemmatimonas sp.
CAGGTTGTCGATCACGGAACAGACCACCAGCATGTCGCCGGGGGCGTCGCCGGGGCCGCGCGGCCTGACTGCGCGTGGCGCGTGCGGGCGCGCGCGCGCGCGCCGCGCTAGACTCTCGGGATGCCGGTCGACTTCGACAAGGTTCGAGACTCGGGGGTCTTCGGCGGCCTCACCCTGATGGGGGCCACGGCCACCGTGATGATCTTCGTCGGGGCCTTCGGCGGGGCGTGGCTCGGTCGCTTCCAGGTCGTCGGCCTGCTCGTGGCGGGGTACATCGCCGGGGCGGTGACGCATCGCGTCATCCTGCGCGCCACCGGTCACGCCGTCGAGCAGACGCTCGCCCCGCGCGGCGAGACGACGCCGTACCGCCCGACCTTCAGCGATATCGAGACCCTCGAGGTCCGCGGGGATCTCGCCGGGGCGGAGGCGGCGTGGGCCGGGGCGCTCGTGCGGCACCCCGGGAACGCGTATGTGCTGATGCGGGCCGCGGAGTTCCACCTGCGACTGAAGCGCGACGCGGCGGCCGCGCTCCCGCTCTATGAGCGGATCCTGCAGGCGCCAGACGCGGGGCGGGAGCTCTCACGGTACGCGGCGCAGAAGCTCGTGGACCTGCACCTCGGGCCGCTCCGCGATGAGGGGCGCGCGATGGTGGCGCTGCGGCGATTGATCGACGCCTTCCCGGACTCCCGTGAAGCGGCGGAGGGGCGCGAGGCGCTCGCGCGGCTCAAGGCCGCCCGGCGCGACGCCGAGGGGTGAGGCGATGGTGGACCCGTCGGAGGGCGCGGCGATCCGCCACGCCCCCTGACGTCAGTCGTTCACGTAGGTGAGCCAGCCGTGGACGTCGGGGACGCGGCCGCGCACCGTGTCGAGATAGCGCTCCTGCAGTGCGCGCGTCACCGGCCCGACCTTCCCGTCGCCGACCGGGAGCCGGTCGACCGACCGCACCGGGGTCACCTCGCTCGCGGTCCCGCAGACGAACACCTCGTCGCTCGTGTAGAGGGACTCGCGCGTGAGCGGCCCCACGACCGTCTCGATCCCGAGGTCCTTCGCGAGGGTGAGGACGGAGTGGCGCGTGATGCCCGGCAGCAGCGTGCCGTCGATCGGGGGGGTGTAGAGCACGCCCCCCGAGACGAGGAAGACGTTCTGCCCGGAGCCCTCGGAGAGCATCCCGTCCGGACCGAGCGCGATCGCCTCGTCGAAGCCGTTGCGGAGCGCCTCCATCTTCACGAGCTGCCCGCTCAGGTAGTTGCCGGCGATCTTCGCGGCGGCGGGGATGGTGTTCGGGGCGACGCGGTGCCAGCTGGAGATGCAGGCGTCGACACCATCGCGGAGCGCGGCATCCCCGAGGTAGGCGCCCCAGGGCCAGCAGGGGACGAAGGTCTCGATGGGGGAGTCGAACGGCACCATCCCCGCGGCCCCGTAGCCGCGGACGACCATCGGCCGGATGTAGCACTCGCGGAGGCCGTTCTTCGCGATGGTGGCCCGGTGCGCCTCGATCAGGGTCTCCATCGAGTGCGGCGGGTCCATCCGGTAGATCTTGCAGCTATCGAGGAAGCGCTTCAGGTGCTCGCGCAGGCGGAAGATCGCCGGTCCCTTGGGGGTGTCGTAGCAGCGGATCCCCTCGAAGACGGCGGAGCCGAACTGCATCGAGTGGCTGAGGACATGCATGGTGGCGTCGTGCCAGCGGATGAACTCGCCATCGCGCCAGATCCACTCGGATTCGCCGATCTTCGCCATCGGGACCTCACTGCGGGGGGCCGGCTCCGGCGGTGCGCCGGGGCGTCAGGGAAAGGTAACCCCCGCCGACGGGTGCCTCCCACCGTACGGCCGTGCCCGGGTTCCCTGGTGGGGCGAGCCGGCCGGCGGGGGGTCAGGTCCCCGGGCCGGCGGTGACCTTCTTGGTCAGCCGGTACATGAACTCGAGGCCGTCGTAGAAGGCTTTGGCCGAGACGTGCTCGTTCATCCCGTGGGCGTTGGGCGTGTCGTAGAAGAGCCCGGAGACCCCGTAGACGGGGATGCCGGCGTTCCGCAGGATCCGGCCATCGGTCGCGCCGGTGCTCATCGTCGGGACGACGGGGATGCCCGGGAAGACCTCGCCCGTCGCTTCCTCGATGGCCGCGACGAGGGTCGGGGTGAGCGGGCTCGGCGGGCTGTCGTTCGCTCCGCGGGCGGTGCTGACCTTCACCCCGGTGTCGGCGACGGCCGCGACGATCCGGGCCTGCACCGATGCGGTCGTCTCGTCCGGAAGGATCCGGCAGTTCACCGTCGCCCGCGCGCGCTGCGGGAGGGCGTTCGAGGCGTGGCCCCCTTCGAGCATCGTCGCGACACAGGTGGTGCGGAGGCGCGAGTTGTTCGCCGGGTCCTTGGAGATCAGGGCCGCCGCGGCATCGTCTCGTTCGTTCGCCACGATCCGGCTCATCGCCCGGCCGACCTCGCCCCCGGAGATCGCGGCCTGCCGCCGGAAGTACTCGCGGGTGACCTCGTTCAGGTGGACGGGGAACTGATAGCGGCCGAGGCGGTCGAGCGCGGCCGCGAGCTGGTAGATGGCGTTGTCGGGGCGTGGCTGGGAGCTGTGGCCCCCGGGGTTGGTCGCCTCGAGGGTGAAGTTCGCGACCTTCTTCTCACTCGCCTGGGTCTCGTTGGCGACGCGGCGCCCCTCTTCGACCCGGCCACCGCCGCCCTCGTTGAACGCGAACTCGGCCTGGATCAGGTCGGGGCGGTTCCGCACGAGATATTCGACGCCGTTCGCCGAGCCGCCCTCCTCGTCGGCGGTGAGCGCGACGATGATGTCGCGGTCGGGCACGTACCCCTCGGCCTTCATCCGCAGGAGGATCGTGAGGTGGATGGCCCCCTCGTCCTTGTCGTCGGCGACGCCGCGGCCGTAGAAGGTCCCGTCACGCTCGATGAACTGGAAGGGCGGCAGGGTCCAATCCTCCGGGTTCGCCTCGACGACGTCGATGTGCGAGAGGAGGAGGATCGGCTTGCGATTCGGATTCCGGCCGCGGTAGCGGACCACCAGGTTCCCCTTCCGCGGCGCGTTCTCGACCACCACGACATCCTGCTCGGGGAAGCCGGCGGCGCGCATCCGGCGGGCCATCGCCTCGGCCGCGGCGACGGTGCTGCCGGTGCTGTGCGTGGTGTTGATCTCCACGAGCTCCTTGAGGAGGTCGCGGGCCTGCGCCTGCCAGCGGGTGAGCGCGGGCGCGGTCTGGGCGGCGAGGCCGACGGGGAGGGCCAGCGCGACGAGCGCGGCCAGTGCGGGGCGGCGGAGGGAGGTCGTCATCCGGCGAAGTTGCGGCGCGCGGAGGTGCGGCGCAACTTCGCCGCTCCTCGACGGGGGCGCTTGGCATGGGGCA
>CAZGIE010000040.1:3366-13893 GCA_964526485.1 uncultured Gemmatimonas sp.
TCGTGCGCGTTGCGGGGGGGTCGCGTGGCTCCGCGCGGCCCTCCGGGCCGCGGAGACCGTTGGTCGGGTGGTCCTGCTCGTGGCGGGACTGCAGACCGTCGGCACCGCCCAGCAGGTCCCCGACCGCAGCTTCCGGCCGCCGGTCGGTCGGCCGGCCTTCGCCGCGGCGACGGGGCCGCGCCTCTGTCTCGATGAGGGGCATCACAACTTCCACACGCTCGACGACCGCTTCTGGGCGTTCGGGGAACTCGCCCGCCGTGACGGGTTCCGCGTGCAGGGGCTCCGCGCGACGTTCGATGCGACCGCGCTCGCGGCGTGCGACCTGTTGGTGATCTCCAACGCGCAGCCCAGCGATCAGCCCTGGACGGCGTATCCGCGGCCGACGCCGTCGGCCTTCACCGCGTCGGAGATCTCGGCGGTGCGCGCGTGGGTCGAGGCGGGGCATGCGCTCCTGCTCATCGCGGATCACATGCCCCTCGCGGGTGCCGCGAGCGCGCTCGCGGCCGCCTTCGGCGCGTCGTTCACCGACGGGTTCGCCTATCAGGCGCAGCTCGGGGCCGATGGCACGCCGACGGTCGAGCGGGTGCGCGATGTCCCGACATCCTTCGTCCTCGCCGAGGGGACGCTGCGCCGACACGCGGTCACGGCGGGTCGCGACACGGGCGAACGCGTGACGCGGATCCGGAGCTTCACGGGGCAGGCGTTCCGTTGGGACGCGCCCGACGTCGAGCCGGTGATGCTCCTTCCCGACGGGTTCGTCTCGCTCGAGCCGCTGATCGCGTGGCAGTTCACCCCCGACACGCCGATGCGACCCGTGGGCGGCTGGTTGCAGGGAGCGACGCGCCGCGTCGGGCGCGGCCGCGTCGCCCTCTTCGGCGAGGCGGCGATGTTCAGCGCGCAGGTCGCGGGCGCCGAGCGTCGACCGATGGGGATGAACGCGCCCGGCGCCGAGCAGAACGCGCGGTTCGTGCTGAACGTGCTGCGATGGACCTCAGGGGTGCTCGACCCCTGAGTGCGGATGTGCGGCGGGGTCATCTCCCTCCGCCCCCGACCCGCCCGCCGTGCCGAGGGCGCCCCGGAGATCCCCCACTCGATAGAGGCGTCCGCCGCGGACGACGGTCTCGAGCTTCGTCAGATCGCCGATCCGATCGATGGGACGTCCGTCGACGATGAGCACGTCGGCGACCTTCCCCACCGCGAGGGAGCCGTAGGTGTCGGCCTGGCGCATATGGCGCGCCGCTTCGATGGTGGCGATCTGCAGGATCGTCGCGCGGGGGATCCCGGCGAGCTCGTACATCTCGAGCTCACGGCGGAAGGTGCTGCTCGAGGAGTTGTCGGTGCCGGCGATGAGCGGGACACCGGCGGCGTGCAGGCGCTGGATGATCCGGAGGTAGGTGCTGTCGGCCCGTCGCAGGTCCGGCGAGCCGCCCGCGCCGACGAGCGCGCCGCCCCCGCCGATCCAGAGGTTGAAGGTGCCGTCGACGGCGGTGCGGTTCACGCGCAGGGTCTCGATCAGGCGCGTCATCCCCGGCCCGTCGGCATCGAACGTGGGCGCGACCGCCGTCGCGACCTGCGAGTAGGCGCGCATCCGAGGGAGATAGAGCGAATCGGGGAAGAAGTCCGAGAGGAGGAAGGCGGCGTGCTGGATCTCGTCGTAGCCGAGGGCGACCGCGGCGGCGACGCTCATCCCGCGCGGGATGTGACCGCTCAGGCGCATCCCGCGGCGCTTCGCCTCCGCGGCGATGACGGGGACGAGGTCGGGGTGCACCACGTTGTAGAGCTTGATCTGGACGTAGCCGAGGGAGTCGTAGCGCGCGACCCAGGAGCGGGCATCGGCCTCGTCGCGCACGATCGCCTCGCTCGGGCCGGCCCAGGCGAGCGGTCCCTCGAGGAAGCCGCCGAGGAGGGCCCGCGGGGCGGCGAGGCGACCGGCGCGTTCCCGGTCGCGAATCGAGACGGCGACATCGAGATCCGACGCGAGGTCACGCGAGGTCGTGATGCCGTTGGCGAGCTGGCTCACGCCGAGGCCGGACTGGCTGGTCACCTGCAGGTGGCCGTGCATGTCCCACATCCCGGGCATGACCGTCTTCCCGGTGGCGTCGATCACCGTCGCGCCGGTGGGGATGGCGAGGGTTGCGGCGTCGCCGACCGCGACGATGCGATCGTCCCGGATCACGATGGTCTGCCGTGGCCGCATCACCCCGGCGTCGGCGTCGAAGAGGTCGCCGTTGGCGATCACCAGAGTGCCGGCGGTGGCGGTGCGGACGCGCGCCGCGAGCGCCTCACCGCGCGCGGCGCGCCACGCGAGCTCGGCGCGTCGCAGGACCGGCAACTGCGCCCGGAGATCGTCCCGCACGGTGATGAACCACTGCACGTCGGTGGCGAGCAGGGTCCCGCGGTCGTCGAGCCAGACCCCCATCGGATCGGGTTGGGTGCCCATGGTCACGGTCACGAAGCGCGAACGGGGTCGGCCCCGGATCCCGTCGAGGGGGACGGTGAGCGCGACCTCGGCGCGGACCGCGGCCCCGGAGAGCAGCGTGCCGCGCCCCTCGGGACGGGCGAGGAGGGTGCGGGCCAGCTCCGCCGCGTCGAGCGGGGTGCCGACGCGGAGGGCGATGAGCGCGTCCGGCGCACGGGCGACCATCCGCGGCGTGCCAGCGGCATCGGTGAGGCGCACGGAGTCCCCGACGAGCTCCACGCGCTGCACCAAGGTGCCGGCACGGCCCTCGGCATCGATCGTCCGTTGCTCCGCGAACCGAATCGTGCCATCGGCGGCGCGCAGGGTGCGCGTCTCGACTCGCCCTCCTCGGTTGCGGTCGGTGTAGAGCCATCGCGCCACGACGGTATCGCCGCGCATGGCGACGGTGAGGTCGCCAGCCCGTCGGCCGTGGTTGTCGACGGTCCACGCGGGAGGCGACTGTGCCCCCGTCGCGACCGGCAGCGAGAGGGCGGAGGCGAGCGCGAGGGCCGGGGCGAGGCGTCGGGAGGGGATCATCGGCATGGGGCGGCGGTGGAAAGGTCAACGGGAATGTGCTATCCCTCGTAGGAGTCCGCACGCCGTGTCGCGAGTCAGCGCCGTGGGCGTGCGCGTCGTCTCCTCCCTGCTCGAGGCCCTCCTCATGCGCGTCCCGAACGCCCGTTCCTCCGTCGTCCTCTCCCTGTGGCGTCCGGCCGCGGTCGCCGCGGTCGCCGTCGCGTTGCTCGCCTGCGACGGGCGTACCCCCACCGCCGCCGACGTCCGCGCGCTCGATGCGCGCCAGGCCGAGCGGGGCGCCGCGCTCCTGCTCGGCGAGGGAGACGGGCCGGCCACCTACTTCGTCGATGGCGTCGCGGCGACGCGCGAGGCGGCGCAGGCGATCGCCCCCGACCAGATCGCGGCGATCAACGTGAACAAGATGATGAACGGCGCGACGGCGACCACGGAGATCCGGTTGATCACCAAGGCCGGTGCGGCGCGTGGGATCCGACTGGAGGAGGGCGATGGCCCGCGCGTGGTGGTCCGCGGGGCGACGACGACGGGGTCGCCGCTGATCCTGATCGATGGGCGGCGCGCGACGAAGGCGGAGATGGATGCGCTGCAGCCGTCCGGGATCCTCTCCGTCGAGGTGCTGAAGGGCGAGGCGGCGGTCCGGGAGTACGGCGAGGCCGCGAAGGATGGCGTGATCAAGGTGACGACGAAGCCGGCGCCGTCGCGCTGAGGCCCGTGCGGGGCTCCTGCGCAGCGGCGGGCCCGCGTCCGTGCGGTTGACATAGGGGGAGGGGGTACCTAGCGTCTCCCCGGACCCCCTCAGGGAGCTGACGATGGGCGCGAGGCAGGCGATGACCGCGAGCTGCGGGTGCGGCGCCGCGACGGGCGCGGGACGGAAGGCGGTCGAGGTCGACGCCGAGCGCAAGACGCGGAACCTCACGCGCCTGCGGCGCATCGAGGGGCAGGTGCGCGGGTTGCAGCGGATGGTCGATGAGGACCGCTACTGCGCCGATGTCATCACGCAGATCGCCTCCGTACAGGAGGCGCTGCGCGGGGTCAGCCGCGAGCTGATGCGCAATCATCTCCGCCACTGCGCCGCGACGGCGATCCGGCAAGGGGACGCTGCCGCCGACGCGATGTACGACGAGCTGCTCGACCTCATGTTCACGGGGCGCCGATGATCACGCTCGACGACGTGCTCACGGCCGAGGCGCGGATCCGACCGCACCTCGTGCCGACGCCGATGCGGCACTATCCGCAGCTTGATACGCTCGTTGGGCACGGGATCGAGGTGTGGGTGAAGCACGAGAACCACCATCCGACGCAGAGCTTCAAGATCCGGAACGGGCTCAACTCGGTGCTCGGCCGCGACGATGCCGCGCGACGGCGCGGGATCATCGCCGCGAGCACCGGGAACCACGGGCTCGCGATCGCGTACGCGGGCCGATTGACCGGCACCCCCGTGACGATCTGCGTTCCCGAGGGGAACAACCCGGGGAAGAACGCCGGCATCCGGGCGCTGGGGGCCGAGTTGGTCGAGGTCGGGGTGCGGTACGACGAGACGCTCGCCGCATGCGCCGCGCTCGCCGCCGAGCGGGGGATGACGGTCGCGCATTCGACGAACGACCCGCTCGTAGTCGCCGGGGCGGGGACGATGACGCTGGAGATCCTCGCGCAGGCGCCGCCGCTCGATGCCCTGGTGATCGCGCTGGGGGGCGGGTCGCAGTCGGTCGGGGCGCTGACGGTGGCGGCGGCGCGGCAGCCGTCGCTGCGGGTCTATGCGGTGGGGGCGGCGGGCGCGCCGGCGCAGTACGAGAGCTGGCGCCGTGGGGAGCGCCTCACCGGGCAACCGGTCGACACCTTCGCCGAGGGGATCGCGACCGGCGCGGCCTACGAGGAGACCTTCGATGCGCTGCGCGCCGGGCTCGCCGGGTTCGTCACCGTCACCGACGAGGCGCTCTATGCGGCGATCCGCGACTTGATCGCCGTCACGCACAACCTGCCCGAGGGGGCCGGGGCGGCGGGCTTCGCCGGGTTACGGGCGCTCGCGCCGCAGCTCGCCGGCCAGCGGGTGGGGATCGTGATGTGCGGGGGGAACCTGGCGGAGCGGGATCTGAGGAAGGCGATAGGCTAAAGGCTGGAAGCTGAACGCAACAAACGTTCAGCCTTCAGCCTCACGCCTTCAGCCTTTGACCGCCATACACTCGATCTCGAGCTTCGCGCTCGGCACGACGAGCGCCTTCACGACCACGGTCGTGCGCGTCGGCGGGTTCTGCGGCCAGAACTTCGCGTAGGCTTCGTTCATCCCGCGGAAGTCGGCGCCGTCCACCAGGTAGACGGTGCACTTCACCGCGTTCTCGATCGTCGTCCCCGCCGACTCCAGCGTCCGCTTGATGCTGTTGAGCGTGCTGGTGGTCTGGCTCTGGATGGTGGAGTCCGCATCCCGGCCGGGGAGGGCGCCGGAGGCGAAGACGAGGTTCCCGACGCGGATCGCCGGCGTGAGCGTGGCCGTCGGCTGACCGATGGGCTCGCGCGCCTGAGCCGCGGCCGCGGCGGGGAGGGCGATGCCGAGCGTGGCGAGCAGGATGGCGGGGCGCAGGCGGGTGGCGACGCGACGAATGATCTGGCGCATGGGGGCCTCAGCGAGGGGTGGAAGGGAAGGTGAGACGGATCCCACCGAGGGCGGTGGAATCGGCGGAGAGCGGCGCGGTGGCGACGGGCATCCCGTTCAGCTGCATCAGGTAGGCCGTGATCGCGAGATAGGTCCCGCGCCCGAGTGAGCCGGGGGAGCCATCGGGCATCGTGCGGCTGATGAGGTCGAAGAGGTCGTGGGCGGACCGTCCGTTCCACTTCAGGCGGAAGTCGGGGTTCGACACGGCGCCGAGCGCATGGCACTCCAGACAGGCGGCGCGGAACCAGCCGGCGCCGCGCTCGACTTGCCGGGCGGCGAGCGTCGCGGCGTCGACCGGGGCGGCGGTGTCCTGCGCGCGCAGTGGTGACGTCCAGGCGAGCACCGCGAGGGCGAGGGCGAGGCCGAGGCGCTCGGAGCGATGGGAGGAGGCAGGGGGGATCATCGTGGCCGGAAGCTGGGTCCGTACATCAACGGGGGCAACCCGGTCCGCGTTGGTCGCCGTGGGTGGCACTTCATTGCGCGCCCCCCGCCACCGGCGGCATCTTCGCCAGTCCCCCTCTCCGACGGTTCGCATGACCGATACAACCGCCCCCTCCGACGGCGCCACCCCGGACCTGCCGCGTCGCGATTTCGTGCGCCTCGCGACCGCAGGCACCGGTGCCCTCCTCGCCGGCGCCGCCCTCACCCCCGAGCCCCTCGTGGCCCAGCCGCCGCGCGGGATCCGCCGCAGGTTCGGCCGCGCGTCCGGGCACGTCGTCGTCGTGGGCGCCGGCGCCTGGGGCGCCTTCACCGCCTACAACCTGCGGCGCGAAGGGATGAAGGTCACCCTCGTCGACCAGTACGGCGTCGCCAATTCGCGCGCCACCAGTGGTGACGAGACCCGGGGCATCCGCTCCTCCTACGGCGACCGCACCGTCACCGCCGAGCTCTGGGTGCGATGGGCGCGACGCTCGATCGAGCGCTGGCGGGAGTTCGACGCCGAGCACGGGAAGCGCTTCGGCACCCGCTTCTTCTATACGACGGGCGACGTGATCATCCGGGAGAAGCCGGAGCCGTTCACCACACGCACGGCCGAGCTCTGGACGGCGCAGGGCGTGCCGTTCGAGACCCTCACCGCCGATGAGGCGCGCCGCCGGTGGCCGCAGTTTGTCAGCGAGGGGAGCCAGGTGGTGCTGTATGAGCCCGACGCCGGCGTGGCGCGTGCGCGCGACAGCGTGCAGGCCGTCGCGGCGCTCGCGCGCGATGCGGGGGTCGAGTTCAAGCTCGGTCGTATCCGTCCGGGGGCCGTCACCGCCGGCAAGATGGCGGCGCTGACCTTCGACGACGGGAGCACCCTCGCCGCCGACGCGTACGTCTTCTGCTGCGGCCCCTGGTTCCCGAAGCTCTTCCCGTCGCTGATGCAGACGCGGATGCGGATCCCGATGGGGCACGTCTGCTACTTCGGCACCCCCGAGGGCGACACACGGTTCCAGTTCCCGAACATCCCGAGCTGGAACGTGCCCGGCGTGACGGGCTGGCCCTCGCATCCGATCGACAACCGCGGCTTCCGGGTGCGTGGGGCCTTTGCTCCGCCGGCTCCTCCACGCGCCGTCGACGACCCGCCACCTCCGCCGCCCGCACCGGCGGCCCCCGACCCGCGGCTCCAGGATCCCGACCTCAGCCCACGGTGGTCGGCGCAGGAGCGGATCGACGGCTCGCGTCGCGTGCTCCAGAAGCACTTCCCCGCGCTCGCGGACGCCCCGATCGTCGAGACGCGTGCCTGTCACTACGAGAGCAGCGTGAACCGCAACTTCATCGTCGACCGTCTCCCGGGCGCGGACAACGCGTGGATCGCGGGGGTCGGCCAGGCGGAGGGGTTCAAGTTCTCGATCGTGATGGGGGAGTACGTCGCCTCGCGCGTGATCGGCGAACCGGGCGATGCGGTGGTCGCGGAGGCGTTCCGTCTCCCGACCGCGGAGTACGATCCGAACGCGCCGAGTCGATGGGAGGAGGAATGAGCATGCGCACGATCACCGCATCGCCGGTCACTCGGAGGCCTCTCGCCACGCGGCCGCTCGCCACGCGCTGCATCGCGACGGGGGTGACCCTCGCGATCCTAGCCACCGCGCCCCTCGGTGCGCAGCTCGGCGGCTCCGCCGACATGCCGGGCGTCAACGATCGGCCGAATCCCTATCGCACCGTCGAGGGATGGGCCCAGCTTCCCGCGGGACGCGTCTGGGGCTCGACGAGCGCCGTCGCCATCGATCGTGACGGCGTCAGCGTCTGGGTGGCCGAGCGGTGCGGGCAGAACAGCTGCGTCGGATCCGAGCTCGACCCGATCCTTCTCTTCGACCGCACCGGTCGTCTGGTGCGATCCTTCGGGAAGGGGATGATCAACTGGCCCCACGGGATCCACGTCGACCGCGAGGGGAATGTCTGGGTCGTGGACGGTCGGGACAATCGTCCAGCGACGCGCCCGGGCGAGCCGGCGGCCGCCGAACCGGCCCGGGTCTTCGGCCATCAGGTCATCAAGTTCTCGCCGACGGGGCAGGTGCTGTTGCGGCTCGGCACGGACGGCGGTGCGCGCGAGCCCGGCTACTTCTTCCAGCCCAACGCGGTGATCACGGCGCCGAACGGCGATATCTATGTGGCGGAAGGCCATGCGTCGGGGCCGACGGCGAACGCGCGGATCCTCAAGTTCGATCGCGCGGGGCGCTTCCTCGCGAGCTGGGGGAAGAAGGGGACGGGGCCGCTCGAGTTCGACCAGCCGCACGCGCTCGCCTTCGACAGCCAGGGACGACTCTTCGTCGGGGACCGGACGAACAACCGCATCCAGATCCTCTCGCAGGATGGTCGGCTGCTCGACGCGTGGTACCAGTTCTCGCGCGCGAGCGGGATCTGGATCGACGCGGACGACACGATCTACGTGGCGGACTCGGAGTCGGGGTCGATCGAGCCGTCGCGCACCGGCTGGCAGCGCGGGATCCGCATCGGGAGCGCGCGCACGGGGGCGGTGACGGCGTTCATCCCCGACCCGGTGACCTCGACGCGCGGGACGAGCGCCGCCGAGGGGGTCGCGGTCGCCCGCGACGGCACGATCTACGGCGCCGAGGTGGGGCCGCGCGCGCTGAAGCGGTACGAGCGGAGCCGGCCGATCTCCGTCGGGGCGAGCGAGCTTCGGGACACGATCGCGTTGTACAGCACCGACCGCGCGGCCCTCGGCCGCCGGTGGACGGTGGAGTACTCCCCGGCGCGGCGAGCGCGCTTCGCGCGGTTTCACACGGAGTGGCAGCAGCGGCTCGCGCGCATCGATTTCGCCGCGTTGAGTCAGGAGGGGAAGATCGATCACCTGCTCCTGGCGAACCGGGTGCAGGCGGACCTCGACCAGCTCGGGCGCGAAGAGCGGCTGACGCGCGAGATGGCGCCGTACGTGCCGTTCGCGGCGACGATCACGGGCTTCGAGGAGGCCCGTCGGCGATTCGAGCGTGTCGACCCGCAGGGGTCGGCGAAGGCGCTCGCAGCGATGGCGGCGCAGCTCGACAGCCTCACGCGCGCCATCCGGGCGCGGCCCGCGGGGAGCGCCACCCGGGCGGACCGCATCGTCGGCCTCCGCACCATCGCCTACCTCGACGAGCTCACGACCACGCTCCGGGACTGGAACCGCTTCTCCAGCGGCTACGACCCCGTCTTCACCTGGTGGACGGCGGACCCGTATCGGCGTGTCGGGACGGCGATGACGCGCTACGCCACGGCGATCCGCGAGGTGGTCGTCGGGCAGAAGGCGGGGGAGGAGGAGCCGATCATCGGTGATCCGATCGGGGCCGAGGGGCTGGCGCAGGACCTGCGCGCCGAGCTGATCGCGTACACGCCACAGGATCTGATCGCGCTCGCGGAGCGCGAGTTCGCGTGGATCGAGGCGGAGCAGAAGAAGGCCTCGCGCGAGATGGGGTTCGGCGAGGATTGGCGGGCCGCGCTGGAGGCGGTGAAGCAGGCGTATGTGCCGCCCGGGGAGCAGCCGGAGCTGGTGCGACGCCTGGCGCGCGAGGCGGTGGCGTTCATCACGGAGCGTGACCTCATCACGGTGCCGCCCCTCGCCGACGAGATCTGGCGGATGGAGATGATGTCGCCGCGGCAGCAGCTGGTGTCCCCCTTCTTCCTCGGGGGCGAGATCATCCAAGTGTCGTATCCCACCGACTCGATGGCGCACGACGACAAGCTGATGAGCATGCGGGGGAACAACCCGCACTTCTCGATGGCGACGGTGCATCACGAGCTGATCCCCGGGCACCATCTGCAGGGGTATATGACGGCGCGGTACAACACGCACCGCAACCTCTTCGGTACGCCCTTCTGGACGGAGGGGTGGTCCCTCTACTGGGAGATGCTCCTCTGGGACCTCGGCTTCCCGAAGACGCCGCAGGACCGGATGGGGATGCTCTTCTGGCGCTCCCACCGGCTCGCGCGGATCATCTTCTCGCTGAAGGTGCATCTGGGCCAGATGACGCCGCAGGAGGCGGTCGATTTCCTCGTCGCGCGCGTCGGCCACGAGCGGGCGAACGCGGAGGCCGAGGTGCGCCGTTCGTTCAACGG
Source organism: uncultured Gemmatimonas sp. (assembly GCA_964526485.1). Taxonomy (GTDB): domain Bacteria; phylum Gemmatimonadota; class Gemmatimonadetes; order Gemmatimonadales; family Gemmatimonadaceae; genus Pseudogemmatithrix. The sequence continues at coordinate 13,536 of CAZGIE010000040.1, forward strand.
CACCTACTCGCCGCTCTATCAGGCGGGGTACATGATCGGTGGACTGCAGATCCGGTCGCTGCATCGCGAGTTGGTGCAGTCGGGGCGGATGACGAACCGCGACTTCCATGATGCCATCATGCAGGGCGGCCGGATGCCGATCGAGATGGTGCGGGCGCGGCTGATGGGGACGGAGCTCAAGCGGGATCATCGCGCCAGTTGGAAATTCATCCAATAACTGCTGAAGGCTGAAGGCTAGACGCAGAAAGCAACGACGGAGCGGAGCGCACCCGGTGGTGCCACCCCGCTCCGTCGTTGCTTTCTGCCTTCAGCCTTCAGCCTTCAGCCTTCAGCCTTCAGCCTTCAGCCTTCAGCCTTC
>CAZGIE010000041.1:0-13879 GCA_964526485.1 uncultured Gemmatimonas sp.
GCGTACCAGACGTCCTCCGGATACACGACGACCATCGGGCCGTGCCCGCACTGGCCCATACACCCCGACTGGTTGGCGCGGATGCGCTGCGCCATCCCGGCCTCGCGGAGGCCGTCCTTCAGTACCTGGAACGTGGCGGCGGAATCCTGCGACCCGCAGGTCTTGCCGCCGGTGCAGACGAAAACGTGGCGCTCGAACTGACCCATCTGATGTGTCCGGGGGGAGGAAAGGGCTCCGGGCGCGCGTGGCGCGCCCTCCCTACATTAGCACAATGCCCATGCCACGCATCATCAACACCATTAGGACCGTCCGTTGTGTCGCGCGCGTCGCGACCGCGACCCTCCTCGGCGCCGGCATGCTCGGCGCGCAGGCCGCCGGCCCGTCACCCGCCGGCGACTCCGGGGGGCCCCTCTACCTCGTGCACGCGAACGTCGTCGACGGCGTGAGCGCGACGGTCATCCGCGACGCGACCATCGTCATCGAGGGGTCGCGCATCACGCGCATCGCGCCGGGGCTCTCGCTCCCGCGCGGCGGCGGTGTCCGCGTCATCGACCTCGCGGGCCGCTGGGTCGCCCCGGGGCTCATCGACGCGCACACGCACATCGCCACGCTCGCCAACGCGCGGCGCGCCCTCTTCTCCGGCGTCACGACGATCCGCTCGGCGAGCGTGCCGGCGTATCAGGACGTCGCGATGCGCGCGCAGGCGCGGGCCGGACAGATCGTCGCGCCCGACGTCCTCGCCACCGGGGTCTTCGTCACGCCGTCGCTCGGCGAGACGGTCCTCGCCGACCCACGCCTCGGCGCCCTCGCCGGTGGGGTCACCACCCCCGACCAACTCCGCGCCCTCGTGCGTATCAACCTCGACCGCGGCGTCGACTGGATCAAGACGCGCGGCACCGAGCGCGCCGGCCTCCCCGACACCGACCCGCGCAAGCAGGTCTACACCGAGGCGGAGCTCCGCGCGATCGTCGAGGAAGCGGCCACGAAGGGCGTCCCCGTGATGGCGCACGCCCACGGCGACGAGGGGGCCTATGCCGCCGTCGCCGCCGGCGTGAAGAGCATCGAGCACGGCACCTACCTCTCCGATTCGACGCTCCGCCTCATGAAGCAGAAGGGCACCTGGTTCGTCCCGACGCTCTCCACCGTCGTGGATCTCACGCAGCCCGGGGGCGACTACGACGACCCCGTGTTGACGTTGCGCGGGCAGCACATGCTCCCCCGGCTCGAGGATGCAATCCGGCGCGCGCACGCGCTCGGCGTGCGAATCGCCGCGGGGGCGGACACCGACTACGGCGTCGAGGGCACGACGCGCATCGCGCACGAGGTGATGCGCTTCCGTGCCCTCGGGCTCTCGCCGGTGGAAGCGCTCGCGACCGCGACGAGCGGCGCGGCGGAGCTCCTCGGCATCGCCTCGCGGACGGGGCGTGTCGCCGCCGGACTGGAGGCGGACCTGATCGTCCTCGAGGCGAATCCCCTCGAGGATCCCATGGCACTGCAGGACGTGCTCGTCGTCATCACCGACGGGCGCGTCGTCCTCAACCGCACGCCCTTCGGGCGGCAGGGAGCACGATGAGCGGCAAGGTGAACTCAGTCGTCGTCCACTGGGCGGGCGACCATCGCTTCGACGGCGGCCGGCCCGGCAGCCCGCACACGATCCGCCTCGACGCCTCGGCGCAGACGGGGCCGGGCCCGGTCGACGGGCTCCTCTGCGCCCTCGCGAGCTGCACCGGCGTGGACGTGGTCGACATCCTCGAGAAGCGCCGGACCCCCGTGGCCTCGCTCGCGATCGCCGTGACGGGGCAGCGTGTGGACGCGGTGCCGGCGCGCCTCACGGCGATCCATCTGACCTATACGATCACCGGCGAGGGGATCGAACGCGTGCACGCCGAGCGGGCGATCGAGCTCGCGGTCACGAAGTACTGCTCGGTGCGCGACTCGCTCCGCGAGGACATCGCGGTCACCTGGTCGCTCGAGCTGGCCTGAACGGTCCCCGACGCGCTTGGGCGGTCGTGGGGCCGCGCTAGCGCCGGATCTCCCGGAGGAGGTGCGCCGCCTCCGGGAGGATGAGCCGCTCCAGCGCGAGCCCGACCGCGGCCGCCGAGCCCGGGAGGGAGACGACGAGCTTGCCGTGCGCGCTCCCCGCGGTGGCGCGCGAGAGCATCGCGGCGGTCCCCACCTGCTCCTGGTACCCGAGGAGCCGGAAGAGCTCACCGAAACCGGGAATCTCCTTCTCGAGGAGGGAGCGCACGGCCTCGATGGTGCGGTCGCGCGAACCGAGCCCGGTGCCGCCGGTGATCACGATGACATCGAGGTCGTCGCGGCCGAGCCACTGCTCGACGTGCGCGCGGACGCGGGCTTCGTCGTTCGGCAGAAGGTCGCGGACGACGACGATGTGGCCGGCGGCGGTGAGGCCGTCCTGCAGGCGGTCGCCGGAGACGTCGGTCTCGCGCGTGCGCGAGTCGGTGACGGTGAGCACGGCGGCCCGCAGCGTGGCGAAGCGCGCAGCGTCGGCGCGGTGGGCGGCGGTCCCCTCGGGGAGCTGAGTCATCGGAGGAACATCCCACGGGTGGGGGCGTGCGCCAAGGGGGCGTGGGCCCCGCCGCGCGCGATCGCCGGGTCACCGCTACGCGGCGACCTGCTGCGGCCACACGGCTGTGCGAAACCTTGCCCGGCCGCGCGCGCCACGGGAGCTTTCGCACATGCAGATCAGCCATCTCCGTGAGGAGTACCGCCGCGAGCGGCTCGACGAGGGGGACGTCCTCCCCGACCCGGTCGCGCAGTTCCACCGTTGGTTCGCGCAGGCGCAGGCGGCCGAAGCGCCGGAGCCGAACGCGATGGCGCTCGCTACGAGCGACGCCGACGGCGCGCCGAACTGCCGGATGGTGCTCCTCAAGGAGGCCGACGCGCGGGGCTTCGTCTTCTTCACCGACTACCGCAGCGTGAAGGGCGCAGAACTCGACGCGACGCCACAGGCGGCGCTCTGTTTCTGGTGGGCACCGCTCGAACGGCAGGTGCGGATCCAGGGGCGCGTCGAGCGGATCGACCCCGCCGAATCCGCGGCGTACTACCGGCAGCGTCCGCGCGGCAGCCGACTCGGCGCGTGGGCCTCGACGCAGAGCAGCGTCCTCCCCGACCGCGAGGCGCTCGAGCGGCAGCACGCGGAGGTCGCCGCGCGCTATCCCGACGACGAGGTGCCGCTCCCACCGCACTGGGGCGGGTTCCGGGTGATTCCCTCGCGCTTCGAGTTCTGGCAGGGGCGGCAGAGCCGCCTGCACGATCGCCTGCGCTACCGACCCGCCGAGGGCGGCGGGTGGGTGATCGAGCGGCTCAGCCCCTGAGCTCGGCGAGCGCGTCGCGCGCCTGCTTGAGCTTCGGATCCAATCGCAGCGCCGTCTCGTACGCGGCGCGGGCATCGGTGGTCTTCCCCGCCTTCGCGAGGACGACGCCGAGCCGGTAGTGCACCGAGGCTTTGCTCGGGCGGAACTGGTTCACCTCCCACGAGGGGACGGCGAGCACCTCGCGGAGTAGACGTTCGCCGCGCGCGAGCTGTTGCCCGCTGGCACCCGCGAGCCGTCCGTACTGGATTCGCGCGGCCACATCCTCCGGTCGGCGCGCGAGGAAGGCTTCGAGGGTCTGGAAGGCGGCGGGGACGCGGCCCCATGCCTGCTGTCGCTGCGCGAGCGTGACGACGGGGGCGGCGCTATCGGGCGCGGCGGCCATCGCCTGCCGGAGCGCGCGCTCGGTCGTGACGGTGTCGCGGTCGCGGAGCGCGAGGGTGGCGGTGGCCATATGACCGCGCATCGGGTCGCGGCGCAGGAGCTCGCGCTGCTGCTCGCGCGCCTTCTCGGGGCTCCCGCCCATCACGCTCGGCGCGAAGGCATAGAAGAAGAGGAGCCCCTCCCGCGCCTCCACGAGCGACGGGTCGAGCTCGACCGCACGCTCGAACGACTGCTTCACGCGTCGCGCGATGAGCGCCTGCCGGACGGGATTCGCGCTGAACGCCTCCTGCCCGAGGGCGAGGCCGAGGCGGAGGTGATACTCACCGACGCGGTCGTTGATCGCGATCGCGCGCTCGAACCGGTTCACCGCGGTGGGGGCGTCGTTCGCGCGGAGCGCCCGCATCCCCTCGGCGTAGGCGGCACGGTCGGGCTGGGCGGGGAGCAGGCTGAAGGCGGGAAGCTGGAGGCTGAAAGCCAACAGCAGGCGCAGGGCGGGATTCACGTGCGCGATTCGAAGAGCAAGACGCATCATCAGAGGGAGGAGACGCTTCACCAACCCGGCGCCTCGGCGCGGAGTTCCCCCAACAGCTTGAGATAGCTCTCGTAGCGCTCCGCATCGACCGCGCCGTCCGCGAGCGCGCGACGCACTGCGCACTCCGGCTCCGCATCGTGCCGGCAATCCTGGAAGCGGCACTCGCCGAGATAGGGGCGGAACTCCGGGAAACACTGGTCGAGGGACTCCGCGGGGAGCCCCCACATCCCGACCTCGCGGAGCCCCGGCGTGTCCACGAGGTAGCCGTCGTCACCGTCGGGGAGCGGGATGAGCTTCGCGCCGACCGTCGTGTGGCGCCCCTTGTTCACCGACGGCGAGATCTCCTGCGTGCGGAGGTCGAGTGCCGGATGGAGCGTGTTGAGGAGCGAGGATTTGCCGACGCCCGAGGGGCCGGTGAAGGCGGTGACGCGACCGTGCAACTCGCGCCGGAGCGTCTCGAGCCCGTCCCCGCGCTTCGCGCTCGTGAGGTGCACCGGGTACCCGGCCGCGCGGTACGGGGCGGCGAGCGCCTCGGCCTCCGCCGCGGTCTCGCAGAGATCGACCTTGTTGAGCACGAGGTGCGGACGAAGGTCGTTCGCCTCGGCGATGACCAGGAAGCGGTCGATCATCCGGCGATGCGGCTCCGGCTTCCGGAAGGCGAAGACGATGAGTACCTGATCGACGTTGGCGGCGAGGATCCGTTCCCCGTGTCGACCGCCCGGCTCCCGGCGCGCGAGCACGCCGGTCCGTGGCGCGATGGCGGTGATGCGCCACCCGCTCTCACGCTCGTCGCGGTCGATCGTCACGTGGTCGCCGACGGCGAGCTTGAGCGTCCCGCGTTCCTCCTGCTTGAGCCGACCGGCCAGCGCGGCCTCGTGTGTCTCGCCCACGGCGTCGCGGACGCGCCAGACGCCTCCCGTCCCCTCGACGACGATCCCGGTGCGCTCGCTCATGCGAGGCCCGCGTCAGCGCGCCGATGACGCCGTGCGGCGCTCATGCGAGTGCCGCCTCGTCATCGTCCCACGCGGCGGCGGCGCGCGCCGCCTCGGCCCGCGCGACGATCAGGGCGTCGAGGCGTGCCTGTACCTCATCGACATCCATCGCGCCGAGCGCGACGAGCGCGGCCTCGCGATCCTCGCCCCAGGCGAGGAATTCGCTCTCGAGGTGACCGCTCACCCCCTGCTCCCCCATCCGCTTCCACTGGACGAAGAGCAGGAACGCGCCCCAGGGACGCGCGGCATCGCCGGTCCGGTCGGCCAGCAGCTCCACGCTGTACGAGCACCCGTCGCGTCCGTCGAACGCCGCCGGCCGCGCGTGCACCGCGGCGTACCCGCCGATGGTGCGCTCGTCCCCCTTCGAGTGGTCCGCGGGGAGGTGGCGGCTCATTCGCGGCTCATCGGCGGCGCATTCCGAGATCCCACGTGCGGCGTCAGGCGGTCACGCGAAGGTCTCGCGCAGGACGTTGCCCAAGATGAACGCGATGTTCGCGGGACGCTCCGCGAGGCGCCGCATCAGGTAGGGATACCACTGCGTTCCGAACGGCACGTAGACGCGGACACGCCACCCCTCGCGCACGAGCCGCTCCTGCAGGTCGCGCCGGACGCCGTAGAGCATCTGGAACTCGAAGCGGTCGGCGGCGATCCCCTCGGCCGTCGCGAAGCGCACCGTCTCGGCGATGATCCGCTCGTCGTGCGTCGCGATCCCGGGATAGCGCCCCTTGGTCAGCAGCCGGCGCATCCCCTCCACGTAGGTCGCATCGACGTCCTTCTTGTCCGGGAAGGCGACGGTCGCGGCCTCGAGGTACGCGCCCTTGCAGAGACGGACACGGCATCCCTTCCCGTTCGCCCAGTCGATGTCGTCGAGCGTGCGGCGCAGGGCGCTCTGCAACACGACGCCGACCTGGCCCGGGAAGGCGGGATAGAGCCGGTTCGCGAAGAAGTCGAGGGTCCGCTGCGTGTACGGGCTCCCCTCCATGTCGAGCCGCAAGAAGGTGTCGTGCGCCTTCGCCTTCGCGAGGATCTCCGTCGTCACCGCCTCGCAGAGGTCGTCACGGATATCCTGCCCGAGCGCGGTGAGCTTGACCGAGACGTTGGCGTCCAGCTTCCGGCGCGCGATCTCATCGAGGAGCGCGAGGTACTGCGCCCCCGTCTCGCGCGCCTCGGCCTCGTTCGTCACCGATTCACCGAGGAGGTCGAGCGTCGCGGTGATCCCCTTCGCGTTCAGCTCCGCGACGGCGTCGCAGGCGGTGGCGATCGTCTCGCCGGCTACGAAGCGCGAGGCGAAGCGCTTCGCGAGCCCGTTGTGCCGGACGAAGCGGAAGATCTCCGGCTGGCGGGAGAGATAGAGCAGGACGGTACGGAGCATGACTCTCGGGCGATCAGACCGGCTTGCCGGTCTTGGGATAGAACGTCATCCCCTCGGCCGCCATCCGACGGAGGAGAGGCGCGGCGGTGTATGGGCCGCCGCCGTGCGCGGCGGCCAGGGCGTCGAGGCGGCGGACCACCTCGGCGGCACCGACGGCATCGATGTGACGGAATGGGCCGCCGCGGAAGGGCGGGAAGCCGATGCCGAAGACCGCGCCGATGTCGCCGTCGCGGGCCGATCGGATGATCCCATCCTCGAGGCAGCGCACCGCCTCGTTCACCATCGCGAGGGCGAGCCGGTCGGCGATCACATCGGCGCTGAGGCTCGTTCGCGCGTCACCGGAGCGGAAGAGCGCATACACCGACGCGTCCACCCCGGTGCGCTTCCCGCGCGCGTCATAGGCGTAGAAGCCCTGCTTCCCCTTGCGGCCGAGGCGGCCGGAGGCGGCGACCTTCTCGAGCGCCGCGCTCGCGCGGATCCGCTCGGGGAAGGCGGCCGACATGATCCCGCCCGACTTGGTCGCGACGTCGAGCCCGACCTCGTCGATCAGATTGATCGGCCCCACAGGGAAGCCGAAGGTGCGCATCGCGCGGTCGATCGCTTCGATGGGAACGCCGTCGTCGAGGAGCCTGCCCGCCTCCGCGATGTATGGCGCGAGGATCCGATTCACGTAGAACCCCGGCGCGTCCTGCACGACGATCACCGTCTTGCCGAGCGTCTTCCCGACCTCGACCGCGGTGGCGGCGACCTCGGGGAGGGTCCGCGGGGTCACGATGACCTCGAGGAGCGGCATCTTGTGCACGGGGGAGAAGAAGTGCATCCCCACCACGCGCTCCGGCCGCGCACTCGCCTCGGCGATGCGCGCGATCGGGATCGTGCTCGTGTTCGTCGCGAGGATGGCGGTCGGCGGGAGGACCGCCTCGACCTCGTGCACGACGCGATGCTTCACCGCGAGGTCCTCGAAGACCGCCTCGATGACGAGCGGGAGCCGACCGAAGCCGGTGTAGTCGACGGTGCCGGAGACGAGGCTCATCTGGTCGTCGAACTGCACACGCGTGATGCGGCGGCGCTTGAGTCCCTCGACGAGGACATCGCGTACCGCCTTCATCCCCTGCCCCACGCGGTCCCACGCGGTGTCCTTGAAGCGGACGGCGAGCCCCTGCTGCGCGCTCACCGCGGCGATGCCCGCGCCCATGAAGCCCGTGCCCAGCACGCCGAGGCGCGAGACGGGGACCGCTCGCGCGCCGGCGGGAAGACCGGGGTCCTTCTTCAGGGAGGTCGTCGCGTAGAAGAGGAACATCAGCTCGCGGCAGACCGGGCTCATCGCGAGGGCACCGAAGAGGCGGGCCTCGGTGGCGAAGCCGGCGGCGCGGTCGCCGTAGGCGGCGCGGACGGCGTCGATCGCGGCGGGGAGCGCGGGGTAGTGCCCGCCCGACTTGGCGAGCGCGGTCTTCCGGGCCTGCGAGAGGACGATCGCGCGCCCGACCGGCGTGTCCTCGAGGAGGCGCGAGCCGAGGGTGCGGCGGCGCGTGTCGCGCCGACGGGGAATCGTCCCGGCGGCGAGCGCGCGCGCGCGTGCGACGGCGGTCGCGCGGAGGATGCCCGGGTGCACCATCTCGTCCACGAGGCCGAGCTGCAGCGCCTTCTTCGCGCGGACGTTCTTCCCCGTGAGGATCATGTCGAGCGCGGCGGTCAGCCCCACCCGATGCGGGAGGCGCTGCGTGCCGCCCGCGCCCGGGATGAGCCCCAACTTCACCTCGGGGAGCGCGAAGACGGTCTTCGGCGAGTCCGCGGCGATGCGATACGCGCAGGCGAGGGAGAACTCGAGCCCGCCGCCCAGGCAGGCGCCGTCCACCGCGACGACCACGGGAACCCGCCCCGTCTCGATGCGGTCGAACATCGCGTGGCCGAAGGCGCTCGCCTTCGCTGCATCGTCCGCGCTCGCGAAGGTGAGGAACTGGTCGATGTCGGCGCCGGCGATGAAGGTCCCTGGCTTCCCGCTGATGAGGACCGCCGCCTTCACCGCCGGATCGGCGTCGATGCGTGCGAGGACCGCGGTGAACTCCTCGATCACCGCCGGGGAGAACTTGTTGACCGACTCGCCGGGGAGATCGAAGGTGAGGATGGCGACGCCGTCCTCGATGGTGAGCGAGACGGCGTGCGACGCGGTGGTGGTGGTCATGCGGCCTCCACGACCATCGCGAAGCCGAGCCCGCCGGCCGCGCAGACGGTCATCAGGCCGTAGCGCCCGCCGCGCCGCGCGAGCTCGTTCACGAGCGTCGTCGTCACGCGGGCGCCGGTCGCGCCGAAGGGATGCCCGATCGCGATCGAGCCCCCCATCACGTTGAGGCGATCGCGATCGACGGCGCCGAGGGGCTTGGTCTCCCCCGCGCGCTCGGCCCACGCCTGCGACTCGAACCCCGCGAGGTTCGAGCACACCTGCGCCGCGAAGGCCTCGTGCATCTCGACCAGATCCATGTCCGCGAGGGTGAGCCCCGCGCGGCGGAGCGCGAGCGGCGCGGCGAGCACCGGCGCCTGCAGGAGCTGCTCGCCCGGATCGAGCGCGGCGTACGCATAGCCGCGGATGTAGGCCTTCGGGCGGAAGCCCGCGGCCTTCGCCGCATCCTCGCGCATGAGGAGGACCGCCGCGCCGCCGTCGGTGAGCGGCGAGGCGTTCCCCGCCGTGACGGTGCCGTAGCGGCGATCGAAGACGGGCTTGAGCTTCGCGAGCTGCGCCGCGGTGGTGGCGCTGCGGACGCCGTTGTCGGCGGTGAGCGGCGCCCCCTTCCCATCGGGCGGGAGCACCGGGACGAGCTCGGCGCCGAGCCGCCCGTCGGCGACGCCGGCGGCGGCGCGGAGGTGCGACGCGAGCGCGAGCGCGTCCTGCGCCTCGCGGGTGATCCCGTTGATCTTCGCCATCTTGTCGGCCGACTGCCCCATCGTCTCCCCCGTCGTGGGCTCGGCGATCGCCGGCGTCACCGGGACGAGGTCCTTCGGGCGGATGGCGGCGAGCGCGGCGAGGCGCTGGCCGGTGGTCTTCGCGCGGCTCGCCGCGACGAGCGCGTCGGAGAAGCCGCGCGAATGCAGGATCGGCACGTTCGAGAGCGACTCCGCCCCGCCGGCGATCGCGACCTCGGCGTGGCCGAGTGCGATCTGGTCCGCGGCGTCGGTGATCGCCTGGTTGGCGGAGGCGCAGGCCCGCGAGACGCTCCACGCCTGCACGCCCTTCGGGAGGAGCGGCATCAGCGCGATCTCGCGCGCGATGTTCGGCGCGAGCACGGAGGGGATCACCGTGCCGAAGGCGAGCAGGTCGACCGACGCGGGATCGACGTCGGTGCGGTGGATGAGCTCGGCGACGGCGAGCTTGCCGAGCTCGATGGCGCCGAAGCCCTTGAGCGCGGTGCCGGCCTTCGCGAAGGGGGTGCGGACGCCGTCGATGATCGCGACGCGCCGCCCGGGCGTGGAGAGGGACATGCCGAAAGGTAGGGAGGGGCCTGACGCGGTGCAGGGCGCGGGCACGTTGCCGAACACCCCGACGGACCGTGAGATTGGGATTCCCGTGGTGCCCGTCCGACCGCCCCGCCCTCCGGCCCGATCCCGATGCGCTCCCTGATGCGTCCCTTGATGCGTCCCTCCGCCCTCGTCCTCCTCACTCTGACCGCCGCCTGCCGGACGGCCGATGGGCCCCGCCCCCTCCTGCTGGAGGCGCTCCCCTCTCCCGTGGCCGGGGACGCCGCCGAGCCCTTCGTGGCGACGGCGCCCGACGGGCGGGTCACACTGAGCTGGCTGGTGAAGGAGGCCGACTCGACGGCGGCGCTCCGCTTCGCGACCCTCGACCCCGCGACCGGCACCTGGTCGGCGCCGCAGGAGGTCGTGCGTCGCCGCGACCTCTTCGTGAACTGGGCCGACTTCCCCTCGCTCGTGACGCTGAGCGACGGGACCCTCCTGGCGCACTGGCTCCAGCGGAACGGTGGGGGCAAGGTCCACTACGACGTGCATCTCGCCGCCTCGCGCGACGGCGGGGCCACCTGGGGGCCGAGCAGCCTCCCGCATCCGGAGGGGGTCGCGGCGGAGCACGGTTTCGTGAGCGTCCTCCCTGACGCGGCGGGGGGTGCGGACGTGACGCTCCTCGACGGCTCGGCGGGCGCGCTGGCGCCGCCGGGGCCCGATGGCCACGCGTCGGTGCCGATGCAGTTCGGCGTCGCCCGCTGGGCGGGTGACGGCGTGGCCTCGCGCGCGATCGCCGACTCGAGCGTCTGCGACTGCTGCCAGACCGCGCTCGCGCGGACGACGCGCGGCCTCGTCGCCGTGTACCGCGACCGCTCCCCCGAGGGGGTGCGTGACATGGCGGTGATTCGACAGGTGGATGGCGCGTGGAGCGCTCCTGCGCGGCTGCACGACGACGGCTGGGCCATCGACTTCTGCCCGGTGAACGGGCCCGGGGTGAGCGCGGTGGGCGATACGGTCGCCACCGTCTGGTTCACCGGGGCGCAGGACACCGCGCGGGTGCGCGTCGCCTTCTCGACCGATGCGGGCGCGACGTTCGGTGCGCCGGTGCGGATCGACGGCGGGCTGCCGACGGGGCGGGTCGACGTGGAGCTCCTCGACGGCGACCGCGCGCTCGTGAGCTGGATCGAGCGCGTCGGCGGCGAGGGGGCGGAGGTGCGCGCGCGGATCGTCCGGCGCGACGGCACGCTCGAGGCGCCGCTGGTGGTGAGCCCCTCCGCGGGGACGCGGGCGAGCGGCTTCCCGCGGATGACGCGCACGGCGGACGGTGTCGTGATCGCCTGGACCCTACCGGGCACGCCGAGCACGGTGCAGGTGGCGCGGATCCGGACTTATGCGCGATGAGGTATCTCCCGCTGCCCGGCGCCCGGCGGGTCATGGCCGCGCTCGTGTCACTCGTCTCACTCGCCGCCTGCGCGCGCGGCGAGGGAAGCGGCACGGCCGCCACGACCGTCGCGGTCGGGGCGCCCGCCCCCGCCTACACCGCCACGACCGTCGCGGGCGCGCCCGTTTCGCTCGCCGACCTGCGCGGCCGCGTGGTGCTGCTCAACATCTGGGCGACCTGGTGCAAGCCGTGCCGGCAGGAGATGCCGGCGCTCGACACGCTCCATCGGCGGCATGAGGCGGCGGGGCTCGCCGTCGTCGGCGTCAGCATCGACGAGCCGGGGGAGCGCGACCGGATCGCCCCCTTCGCGCAGGAGCTCGGCGCGACCTATCCTCTCTGGCATGATCCCGATGATCGTGTCTCGTCGACCTTCCTCGCGATCGGCGTCCCCGCGAGCTATCTGATCGACCGCGACGGGACGTTGCGGTGGCGCCACGTCGGGCCGGTCACCGCGGACGATCCCGCCCTGACCGCGGCGCTCCGTGAGGCGCTCGGCCCGGCGACCGCTGACACGACCGCGGCGGGGAGCGCGAGCCCGTCCGGCGGGGGCGGCACGGCCCCGTGACCGACCGCCGCTACCCCGCCGTGTTGCTCGCGGTGTTCGCGGGGTGGTGGCTGCTGCTGGGGATCGCCCCGCTGTATCGCGAGGACTGGTTCCTCGAGAACGTCCTCGTGCTCGTCGCGATCCCCGTCCTCGTGCGGGGCCACCGGACGCTCCCCCTCTCGCGGCGCGCGTACACGGGACTCTTCGTCTTTCTGATGCTGCACGAGGTGGGGGCCCACTACACCTACTCGCTCGTGCCGTACGACGCCGCGGCGCACGCGCTCGCCGGCACCTCGGTCTCCGGACTCCTCGGCTTCGAGCGGAACCACTTCGACCGGCTGATGCACCTGCTCTACGGCATCCTGCTGACGCCGGCGGCGCTCGACCTCGTGGACGCGCGCACGGCGGCGCGCGGCGGCTGGCGGCCGCTCTTCGCGGGGACCTTCCTCGCCTCGCACGCGGTGGCGTACGAGGTCATCGAGTGGCTCGCGGCCGAGGTCTTCGGTGGCGACCTCGGGACCGCTTATCTGGGCACGCAGGGGGACAGCTTCGACGCGCCGAAGGACATGGCGCTCGCCGTCGCGGGGAGTCTCCTCGCCCTCGCGTGGCTCAGTCGGCGTCCTCGTGGATCGTCGTCAACTCCACGACCTTTAACTTCCGCGTCCGCGCCGGGAGCTTCAGCAGCGCGATCTCGCCGACCTTCTTCCCGAGCAGCGCGCGCCCGATCGGCGACGACATGGTGACCTGCCCGTCCTCGAACTCCTCGGCGTCCCCGAAGATGAGGTGGTAGGCCTCGCGCTCGCCGGTGGCCTCGTCGAGGACGACGACCTTGGAGCCCATCCCGACGGCGTCGACGGCGATCTGCGATTCATCGATGGATGAGAGCTTCGAGAGGCGCTGGGTCAGGTGCCCGAGCCGCGCCTGCACGAACTGCTGCCGCTCGAGCGCCGCCTTGTACTCCGAGTTCTCGCGGAGGTCGCCGAGCTCCACCGCCTTCCGAATCTCGTTGGGGAGCGTGACGTTGAGCTCGTAGCGGAGCTTCTCCGCCTCGTCCGTCAGCTTCTGCTTGAGGGCCTCGATCATGCCGTCCTGCCGTGTCGGGAGAGTGAAAAACCGACGCCCGACCGTGGGGGGCCGGGCGCCGGACTCGATGCGCGGAAGGTAGGGTCCGCCCGGGCCCGATGCAATCGGCGGCGCGCAGGGTGGACGCCCTCCACCGCTCGGGTGATAACGCTAGCTTTTCTCGTATGCGATCCCGCCCGTCCCTCCTCCTCGCCACCGCCGTCCTCGCCGCGGTCGCGCCCCTCCGGCCACTCGCCGCGCAGGCCCGTCCCGCCGCGTCGGCGCCCAGCGCGCCGGGTACCGCCGTGAGCGTCGATTGGCGGATCCTCGCCGGCCTCGACTACGAGAACGGCCGCGCCTCGGACACCCTCCGGAAGCTCGACGGCAAGCTCGTCCGTGTCCCCGGCTTCGTCGTCCCCCTCGATGACGCGACGGAGGAGGGGGCGGAGTTCCTCCTCGTCCCCTACTACGGCGCCTGCGTCCACACCCCCCCGCCGCCGCCGAATCAGATGGCCTTCGTGCAGATGTCGGGTCGGCGGTCGGTGCGCCTCGCGCTCTTCGACGCCATCTGGATGGAGGGCACCCTCCGCATCAAGAACGTCGACTCCCCCTATGGGCAGGTCGGCTTCGAGATCGAGGGGATGGCGGTGAAGCCGTACACGGGCCGGTGAGTCCGACGGCCGCGGTCGCCCTCGCCGACGTCACCTTCGGCTACGGGGACGGCGCGCCCGTCCTCGACCTCCCGGCCCTCGAGATCGCGCGCGGCG
>CAZGIE010000042.1:0-12704 GCA_964526485.1 uncultured Gemmatimonas sp.
ACGGTCTTCCTCGACAACATCTTCTTCTCGGTGGATGCCCCGACGGTTGCCGCGCCGACGCCAACGTATCCGGCGGGGGATGTCATCTCGCTCTTCAGCAACGCCTACACCAATCAGAGCGTGAACACCTGGTCGGCGGACTGGGATTCGGCGGATCTCGCAGATGTCCAGATCGCTGGCAACGACGTCAAGAAGTACTCGAACCTGGTGTTCTCGGGCATCGAGTTCACCTCGGCGACCGTGAACGCGACGGCGATGACGCACTTCTCCTTCGATCTCTGGACTCCCGAGCCCATCTCGGACGCATCCGCGTTCAAGGTGAAGCTCGTGGATTTCGGCGCGAACAACTCGTACAACGGGCCGGGGGCCGGTGACGACAAGGAGCACGAGTTGGTCTTCTCGACCACCTCGACGCCGGCGCTGTCGGCGGGGAACTGGATCACCTTCAACATCCCGCTGTCGCAGTTCACTGGCCTTACGACCCGCGGGAACTTGGCCCAGCTGATCTTCGTCAGCGCCCCGAGCGCCCGCACGGCCTTCATCGACAACGTGCTGTTCCACAAGTAGGCTTCAGGGCATGGCGCCCGCCGTGCCGCAGGGGAGACAATGACCCGGTCTCCGGGTCCCCGGGTGGGCGCGTCGGACTTCGGTCCGGCGCGCCCACCGTCGTTGGCGGACGCCGTCCTGCGGCTCATCTGGGACGAGGAACGCATCTCTCGGGCCGACATCGCCCGGCGGACCGGCCTCTCCCGGTCCACCGTCTCTGAGATCGTGGAGACCCTCCTCGCCACCGGCCTCGTCTCGGAGGCCGGGGTCGGGGACTCGCGCGGCGGGCGCCGCCCGATCGTCCTCGAGTTCCAGGACGCGGCCGGGGTGGTCCTCGGTGTCGACATGGGGGCGGCGCACGTCGCGGTGATCCTGACCGACCTGCGGGGCCGGATCCTCGCCGCCGAGCGGACGGCGCATCCGGTGCAGGGGGATCCGGACGGGGCTCGAGCGCTCATCCGCCGTCTCGTCGAGATCTGCCTCGCCGCCGCGGGGCCGCTCGCGGCGCGTCGGCTCATCGGCGTCGGGATCGGCGTCCCCAGCCCGGTAGACGTCCGGCACCCCGATCGGCTCTCACCGGTCGCGATGCCCGCGTGGGAGGGGCGGCACGGCCTCGACACCCTCCTCGCGGACCTCGGCGTCCCGATCCTCGTCGACAACGACGCCAACCTCGGCGCGCTCGCGGAACGGTGGTGGGGCGCGGCTCAGGGGCTCGACCACTTCGCCTACATCAAGATCGCCACGGGTATCGGGGCGGGGCACGTGATCGACGGGCGCATCCACCGAGGGGCGAGCGGTGTCGGTGGCGAGATCGGGCACGTCGCCATCGACCCGCGCGGTGAGACCTGCAACTGCGGGAACCGCGGATGCCTCACGACCTTCGTCGGGGCGCCCGCGCTCGCGGCGCGGATCCTCGCGCTCCGGCCCGTGTATCCGCAGAGCCTCCTCGCGGACGGGGCGCCGACCGTCGCGCGTCTGGAGGAGGCGGCGCGCGCCGTCGGTCCCCTCGCGCTGCAGATCATCCATGAGGTCGCCGAGCATCTCGGCGTCGCCATCGCCGGGATGCTCAACCTTCTCAACCCCGCGGCCGTCATCCTCGGCGGGCGGATCGCGGGGCTCGGCGAGAAGCTCATCGCGCCGTTACGAGCGACCGCGCTGCGCCGGACGTTCGTGCCGGCGGCGGCGTCGACGGAGATCCGCGCGAGTACGCTGGGGTCGCACGGCATCGCCCTTGGGGCGGCGACGCTCGTCCTCGACGCCGCACTTCACGACCCGAGACTCTTCCGCCCGCTCGCCCGTGCGCGGGCGGGTGGCTGAACGGTCCGCGGTGTCGACCGCCGCGCGCCCGGCTGCTCGCTCCGCCGCTCGCTCCGCGGCGCGCGATGCGGCGCGCTACGCGGTCGCGGCCCGCCGCCGCTCGAGCTCGGCCCGCACCTCGTAGGCCTTCGCCTCGGTGAGGGGATACCCCATCATCACCCAGATCGCGACGCCCGAGGGGAGGAAGGGGCGCCAGACGTCCGCGACGCGCAGCAGATAGAGGGTGCGGGCCGACTGGGCACCGCCGAGCGCCACATCGAACCCCGTGGCGTTGAGGACTACCCCGCCGAGCGCCAGGGCGACGGCCATCCCGACCTTCACGACCCACCAGAAGATCGAGCCGAACATCCCCTCGCGCCGCCGCCGCGTCACCAGCTCGTCGGTGTCCACGACGTCGGCCATCATCGCCCCCATCAGTGTGAAGAGCCCGCCGAGCCCGAAGGCGAGGAAGGGCGCCGGGACGAGGAGGAGCCAGGGACGCGCCGGGTCGTAACAGAACCACTTCAGCGCATACCCTACCATCGAGAGGCCGGTGGATACGTAGAACGCGCGCTGCTTGCCGATGCGCGTCGCGAGCCAGGTGATGAGCGCGATGACGCCGAAGGTGGAGATCGCGCCGAGGGTGCCCGCGTACCCGGTGTAGCGCGCGCCGAGCTCCTGGTTCCCGCCGAAGACGTAGTAGATCACCACGTACGACTGGAACGATGAGATCATGATGAAGCCGTTGAACACCAGGAAGGTGGCGATGCAGAGCCGGAGATACGGCCCGGTGCGCAGGGTCGCGGCGAACCCGCGGAAGAACTCCCCGGTGTTGCGACGCACGGCCGCCCACGCGCCCGCGGTGGCCTCGGCCGCTGGCGCGACCATCGCCGCGGCGCCGGCGACCATCCGCTCCCGCAACACGATCGCCGGGATGATGCCGACGACGCAGGCGATGACACCCACCGCGATCGCGAGTCCCTTGGCGCCCTCCGCCGGCGTCGCGAACCAGCGCTGGTTCGTCATGATCCAGAGGAACCAGGGGGAGACGAGGTAGGCGAGCTGGGCGATGAAGTTCTGCACGCCCATCAGCCGCGTCCGCTCGTGGTAGTCGGGTGTGAGCTCGTAGCCGAGCGCCACCCACGGCGTCGCGAAGATCGTGTACCCGACGTAGAAGATCGTCGAGCCGATGGTGAAGTACCAGAAATACCAGAGCTCGCTCTTTCCGACCGGGAGGAACCAGAGGGCGGCGAAGGAGATCCCGGAGAAGAGCGCGCCGATGAAGATGTAGGGGCGCCGGCGTCCCCAGCGGGAGCGGGTGCCGTCGGAGATGAACCCCATGATGGGGTCGGTCAGCGCGTCGGTGACGCGTGGGAGCGCACTGGCGAGCCCCACCAGGGCGGGGTTCATCCCGAACCCGAGGTTCAGGATGATGAGCATCCCGCCGATCGCCGCGGCGAGGGTGTTGTTGACGAAGCCCCCGAGCCCGTACGCGATCTTGTGCGAGAAGGGGATGCGGTCGGCCTCCGGCGTGACGTGCCGCGGCGCCTCCACCCCGTCCGCCGGCCCGAGGCGCCGGTGCCAGGCGGAGAGCGCCACCCGGAAGAGTCCGGTGCGTCGACGGGGCGAATCGGTCATCGGATCTCCTGGGAGACGCGGACCCAATCCACGAGGAGGGTCTGCGGGAAGACGGTGGATGCGTCCGGCGGACCGATGAAATTGCCACCGACCGCGAGATTCAGGATGATGAAGAACTCGTGGTCGAAGACCCAGTCCCCGGGCTGGTCCCCCTTGGCGACGACGTGGTAGAGCGTGTCGTCGAGGTAGAACCGGATGTCCCGCGCGCTCCAGTCGACGCGATAGACGTGGAAGTCGGTGTCGAGCCGCCCGTCGGGGAGGGTGTACTTCCGCGTGATCGCCGCGCCCCCGGAGTACCCCGGGCCGTGGAGGGACCCGTGCACGATGCTCGGCTCCTGACCGCGGTATTCCATGATGTCGATCTCGCCCGACCGCGGCCACCCGACGGAGGGGAAGTTCGCCCCGAGCATCCAGAAGGCGGGCCAGAGTCCCCTGCCCGTCGGCATCTTCATCCGGGCCTCGAAGCGGCCGTAGCGGAATTGCTTCCGCCCGAGCGTCTTGAGCCGCGCGGAGGTGTAGCCGCGATTGAGATACGACTCCTGACGCGCGGTGATGGCGAGATGCCCGTTGCCATCGAGGGCCGAGTTGCTCCGCCGGTCGGTGTCGAACTCGAGCTGGGCGTTCCCCCAGTCGGTCCCGATGTCCGCGACCCAGACCTGCGGGTCGGGGGCCGCGCCGGCGGGGCCGTCGAATTCGTCGGACCAGACGAGAGCGTACTCCGGCTCCGTGGCTCCGGCGCAGGCGGCGAGGAGGAGGGAGAGGCTCAGGGCGGCGGGGCGCAGGCGCACGTGGGGCGGGTCAGGGAGAGGAGAGGAGGATCGGGTTCGATCAGCGCAAGGTCAGTCCGTGGCCGCGCGGGAAGCGCGCGGGCGCACGACCATCCGGGGCCGGTGCCGCCGCCGGCCACGCGAGCGGGAGCACGCCCGAGAAGTCGTGTGTGACGAAGAGCACATCGGCGACGCCGGCGCCCTCGGATCCCGGGAGCCACGCGGCGACGAACGCCTGCGACGCGGCGAGCTCACGGTCGACCAGAAGCGGTCGGCCCGACAGCAGCACCGTGACGACCGGGATGCCCTTGGCGCGGATCGCTTCGATCGTCGCGAGGTCCTCCGGATGGCGCGCCGCGAGCTCCAAGGTGGTGCCGTAGGGCTCGAGGTTCACCGTGAAGAGCCCACCGGGGAGAGGGGGAGTGATCCGACCCCCCGGACGAATGTCCCCCATCCCCTCGGCGTACGGCATCTCCCCGATCACCACCACGGCCACGTCGTGCACCGCCGGATCGGCGGCGCTGCCATCCACGCTCAGCGTCGCGTCCGGTGCGAGCGTGCGAATGCCCTCCCAGATGGACGTGCCCCCGGGAATCGCCTCGTTCCCGTGCGTCCCTTGCCAGGCGGCGCTGAAGCCGCCGCACTGATGACTGATGTCGTCCGCGTGCTTCCCGGCCACGAGGAGGCGCTGGCCGGGCCGGAGCGGCAGGACGCCGCCGTCGTGCTTGAGGAGCACGAGGGAGCGGCGGACCGCCTCGCGGGCCACCGCTCGATGGGTGGCGCTCCCGAAGGAGTCACTCTCGGCCCACGGACGCTCCGACGGCCGGACGCGATCGAGCAGGCCGGCGCGGACCTTCACGCGCAGGATGCGGCGTACGGCATCGTCGATGCGCGCCATCGGGATCGCGCCGGACGCGACCCCCGCCTCGAGCGCGGCGAGTCGCCGACGCCAATCGGCGGCGCACATGATCATGTCGACGCCGGCGTTCACCGAGCGCACGATCGCCTCGTCGAGGTCGGGCGACACTTGGTCCACCCCGTCCCAGTCGGAGACGACCAGGCCGGTGAAGCCGAGCCGCTCCTTGAGCAGCCCGGTGAGCAGCGCGTGATGCTCGTGGCACTTGATCCCGTTGACGCTGTTGAACGAGACCATCACGGTCTGCACGCCGGCGCGTAGCGCCGCGAGGTAGGGCGGCAGGTGCGTGTGCTCGAGCGCCTCCGGGGAGAGCCGAGCGTCGCCCTGATCGATCCCCTCGCTCGTCGCCCCGTCGCCGATCCAATGCTTCGCGCACGCGAGCACCCCGTCGTCGTCGAGCGAGCCCTGCATGCCGCGCACGAACGCCTCCGCGTACGCCGCCACGAGGGCGGGGTCGTCGGAGAAGCTCTCGTAGGTGCGTCCCCACTGGACGTTCTGCACGACGGCGAGGGTCGGGGCGAAGTTCCAGTCGAGCCCGGTGGCGAGCACCTCACGGGCGCAGACGCGGGCGAGCCGCTCGATGAGCTCGGGGTCGCGGGCCGCGCCGAGGCCGATGTGGTGCGGGAAGATCGTCGCGCCGCGGACGTTCGCATGCCCGTGGACGGCGTCGACGGCGTAGAGGAGCGGGATCGGCGTGCGGCCGTCGTGCGCGTCGGTGGAGGCGGCCCAGAGGGCATCGTTCAGCGCCACCCAGTCGGCCGGCGTGTTCGCGCCCGGCACCGAGCCGGACCCGCTGAGCACCGCGCCGAGGTGATACGCGCGGACGTCGTCCGGCGTGGTCGACGCGCGCTCACCCATCAGCATCTGCCCGAGCTTCTCCGAGAGGCGCAGGCGTCCGAGCAGCGCCTCGACGCGCGCCTCGATCGCCGCGGGCGCGGCCGGGCGGGGGAGGGTCGGCGCGCTCACCAGGCCACCGTCAGGTAGCTGCGGATCTCCCATTCGCGCCCGAGCGGGAAGCCCGGCGCGCCCGCGTCGCAGACCGTGTCGCCGGCCGCGTTCGTGGTCGTCGTCGGGCAGTAGCGCGGCGAATATCGGTCGAGCGTGCGCCAGGTGCCGCGCACGCCGAACTTCGTCTCCGGGAGGTCGAACCACTGCGGCCGCCCCATCACGTAGGCGACGTCGGCCATCAGCTGCGTCGGGAAGGTGAGGTTGAAGTCCCGGTGATAGTCATAGGGGCCGAAATCGTTGAACTTCGCGGCGGCGATGACCTTGAGCGGCCCAGAGACGAGGCGCAGATCGCCGCCGGCGCGCGTCACCAGCCGCTGGCTGTCCCCGTTCGGCTCGGCGGTGCCGCCGTACGCGTTGACGATGAACCGCAGGTCGCGGCCGACGCGGGCGATCGTCCGGGCGCGGATCTCCCAGAGGTCGCGGGCGGGGGTGGAGGCGGGGAAGGCGAACGGGGTCCGCCCGTCCGCGAGGATCCCGATGGCGGCGTCCATCCCCGTCGGCAAACGCTTGTAGGTGTAGGCGACGCTCGCCGCGAAGCGCGCGTCCTCGCGGACATCGTTGTCCCACTGGTACATCCAGGTGGCCGGCGTCGGGTCCCACGTCAGCAGCAGTTCGCCCGCGGCCATCTCGCGGTTCGCGCGCACGACGAAGGGATCGCGCAGGACGTTGCGCAGTCGCGCCGGGGCGGGGGCCCCGCGCGGGATGGGCCCCACCAGCGGCGCCTGCACGAGCACGTTCGGCGCGATCTGCAGATGCCCGATCGAATAGGTCACGCCGGTCATCGCATTCCACTGGTTGCTCATCCCGGTGTCGCGGAGCCACCAACCGGTGAAGGTCTGCACCGACGTCGGGCCGCCGTCGGCCACGAGCCCCATCACGGCACCCTGCGCGTACCAATTCACGCGGCCGCGTGAGAACGAGAGCTTCGCCTTGCCGCCGAAGGTGTCGGTGGGTCGGATCTCGTCGCCGAGCACCTGGTAGCGCCCGGGCGTGCCCTCGACCCGCTGGAACGACTCCCCGACGCGCGTGGAGCCGGCCCAGATCCCGCCGACGTCGACACCGACGCCGAACAGAGTCGTCGCGAGGTGGAGCGAGAGGCGGCGCGTCGGCGGGAGCGGGATCGCGAGCGAACTCGTCGTCGCCCCGGCGGGGATGCGCGCGAGGTCCTCGTGATAGAGGCCCGTCACGTCGACGCCGGCGATGCGCCGACGGTACTTGAACAGCGCGGCGGGGTTGGCGCCCCACCAGAGCTCGGGGCCCACCGCGACCTTCAGCCCATCGAGCGCGCGCTTCCCCGTGAACTCGACGCCCATCGGCGCGACGGCGTTGTAGATGTCGATGTTCCGGCCGTAGTTCGCTTCACGATAGACGCCGAAGAAATCCCCCTCGTAGCCCCAGTGATAGTGGCCGGAGCGGTTGAACGCCTCGAGGCGGAAGCTCCGCGCGTCCCAGGTCACATGCGCCCGGTAGACCTTCAGGCGCTCGAGACCGTCGGTGGCGATGCCACCGCCCGACGTGAGCGCGAGGGTGCGCGCCCGCCCGCGGTTCTCGTAGAAGATCTCGTCGATCGGGTTCTCGGGCACGTGCCCGAGCACGTTCACCGCGAGGGTGGCCTGCAGTCGCTCCGAGGGCTTGGCCTCGAGCTCCACGTAGTACGACTCCATCCGGTCGAAGCCACGGAAGGCCGGCCGGTCGGTGAGGCTCGGGGTGTCGGACGAGGGGGTCCGGATCGACGAGCCGCCGGTCGCGTAGCTCGAGAGCTCCAGTCGCATCCCCTTCACCCGGAGCGGCGCCGACTCCGCGCCGGCGCCGGCGCGCTCGGCGCGCGCCTGCGCGGCGAGCCCCGTGGCATCGATGCCGGCGAACTGCGTCCGGAGCGAGGCGGCCGTGGTGCCCGGCGCGTACGGGTCGATGGCGTGGACGCGCTGGAGCGCGTAATACGCTGCCCGCGGGTAGAGCTCGAAGAGGCCTCGGGTATCCGCCGGGCCCTTCGCCATGATGCCCCACCACTCCTCGTTCATGTTGTTCTCGCCCGCCACGAAGTCGTGCGGGTAGGCGTCGGCGGGCCACGAGGCGTTGACGTCGTGGATGTCGAGCCGGGACTCCTGGCCGAACTTCCACCAGCCGTCGCTCCACTGGAAGGTGAAGCCGCCGATGGCATTCCCGGGGCGCGCCTGCCCCGCGGCATGGCCGTAGATCTCCCCCCACTGGGCGATCAGGTAGCGCGCCTGCGCCTCCTGGTCCTCGCGCATCTCACGTTCGTTCCACGCGTCCGCCCCGAACTCGGTGAAGAGCACGGGGATCCCGAGCTTCGCCTCGACGACCTCGAAGAAGTCGCGGAACGACGCGCCGCGGTAGACGTTCGCCCCGAGGATGTCGAGCCCCTTCGCCTCCTGCGCGATCAGGTCGACGTACTGGAGGTCACCGTTCGCGTAGGCCACCGGGTGTGCCGGGTCCTCCGCCTTCACCGCCCGCGCGACCTCACCCACGAGGGAGTAGAGGTAGCGCGCCCGGGCGGCATCGCGCTCGCCGACCGGGAGCGCCTCGGTCTCGGCCGATTTCCAGCTGAGGCCGTAGTTGTTCTCGTTCCCCAGCAACCAGAGGAGCAGGCCGGGGGTGCCGCGGAACTCCTGTACGAGGGCGAGGACCTCCGCGGTGATCGCCTGTCGGACGGCCGGGTCGGAATAGTCGGTCTGGGCCTGGTAGACCCCGCCGATCGTGACGCCGTAGCGTCCGAGGGCGTGGTTGAGGACGGTGTAGATCCCGTGCTGTTCATAGATGTATCGCACCCACCGCGGCGGGATGCCGGCGTAGACGCGGATGGCGTTCGCCCCCATCCGGCGGACGAGCCGCATCTCACGGTCGAGCGCCTCGGCGATCAGGGCGTCGGGTTGCGTCCACAGGCTGTACGCGTAGTTCTCGCCGATCGGGCCGTAGTCCCAATTGACCCCATTGATCATCAGGGGACGGCCCCCGACGTCGAGGCGGAGTCCGGTCGCATCGCGCACGACCCGGACGGTCGGGTTCTCCGCGGCGGCCGCGGCGGCCGCGGCGGCCTGCGCAGGGCTCTGCGCGGGGGCGGGGCGGACGGTGGCGAGGCTCAGCCCGCCGACCAGCATGAGAATGCGCCGCACCTGGATGGACCGCATGGGGGGACCTCCGCAGAACGCGGGGGGAGAGGGGAGGCCATCTTTGTTCGGTGTCAGAACAAAGTGCCACCCGTCGGCGTGCCTCGTCAAGATGACCGGGCGGGGGCTGCACCGCGAGGCGCCGTCACCGCGGGGCGGGTCCCCGCTCACGGACAACGTCGGTTCGGTGGCGGCGCTGTTCCCCGACGGCGGTCGTCGGGGTAGAATCCCGGGCATATGAGGTCTTCGACTGCACGCCGGGCCACGGCGCTCCTCATTTCGATGCTCGGGTTCGCGGCGTGCCGTCCCGGCGGCGGCATCGCCGCGGCGCCGTCCCCCGCGCCCGGCGCCCGACCGGGGACCGCCGGCTCGGTGTCGGCGAGCCCGTCAGCGCCGTCGACGGATACCCTCACCGGGTTCCCCGACACACCGGTCGTCGACGGCGTCGGTCCCTCCTCGCCGGCGGCCATCGCCGACGCCGTCGCAGACTCGATCAAGCATCCGTACACGGAGGCCGACGTCGCCTTCATGTCCGGGATGATCGGGCATCACGCGCAGGCGATCGCGATGGCGCGGCTCGCCCCGTCGCGGGCGGGGAGCGAGGCCGTCCGGACCCTCGCCGCGCGCATCATCAACGCGCAGCGTGACGAGATCCACATCATGCAGACCTGGCTCGCCGATCGCCGGCAGCCGGTTCCCCCCGCGAGCCCGAACGGGATGACGCATGAGATGGGGGGGATGACCCACACGATGCTGATGCCCGGGATGCTCACCCCGGCGCAGGTCGCGGAGCTCGCGCGCAGCCGCGGGGCCGAGTTCGACGAGCGCTTCCTCCGCTTCATGATCCAGCATCATCGTGGCGCGACCGAGATGGTGCGCCAACTCTTCGCCGCCCCCGGGGCCGGCGAGGACGACCTCGTGTTCAAATTCGCCTCCGACGTCAACGTGGATCAGTCCACGGAGATCGTGCGGATGGAGCAGATGCTGGTCGCCGTCGTCCTGCAGCGCGGGCTCCCGTGAGCCGCGGCCGGATGCCCCTTCACCGTTTCACCCGTTCCCCTCGTCCAGGAGTGTCGGAAATGTCGTCCTCGCTCTCCCACCGCGTCCGCGGTGGCCTCGTCCTCGGGCTCGGTGCCCTCCTCGGGGCCTGCGCCCCCGGTGGCGCCCCGACCCCGGCTGCGGCCCCCTCACCCGATCCGCGCGTCGGGCTCCGCGCCGGCCTCTTCAACGCGGCGGAGGCGGCGTGGAACCTCCGCGTCCTCTCCAAGACGCCGTCGCCGGCGCCGTTCGCCGGGGAGACGAACTCCGACCTCGCCTTCACCGGCAAGTACGCGATCCAGGGCAACTATGCCGGTTACCAGGTGTGGGACCTCTCCGACCCGACGCGTCCCGTCCTCGCTGCCTCGCTCCACTGCCCGGCGTCGCAGAGTGACGTCTCGGTCTACGGCAATCTCCTCTTCGTCTCGGGCGAAGGCCTCTCGGGCCGCCTCGACTGCGGCGCCCAGGGCGTCCGGGACACCGTGAGCAGCATCCGCCTCCGCGGCCTGCGCATCTTCGACATCACGGACATCAAGAATCCGAAGAACGTCGCGAACGTGCAGACCTGCCGCGGCTCCCACACGCACACGGTGCTCGAGGACCCGAAGGACAAGGCGAACGTTTACGTCTACATCTCCGGCTCCGCGGGGATCCGCTCCCCGAACGAGCTCCCCGGCTGCGTGCGGGAGACGCCGGACGTGGACCCGAACTCGGCGCTCTTCCGCATCGAGGTCATCAAGGTTCCGCTCGCGAACCCGGAGCGTGCCGCGATCGTCAGCTCGCCGCGCATCTTCAACGACCTCGTCGCGCCCCCGCGGCACGGCGAGGCGCCGGAGGACCGTGCCAACGCCGAGCGGATGATGGCGGCCGCCAAGGCGTCGGGCGCCTTCGTCATCGAGCTCGAGGGGCAGACGATGATCGCCCCGCCGCAGTTCACGCGCCCGCTGCTCGACAGCATCGTGCGCGCCCGCGGGGGCTCCGGTGCCGCGACGAGCCAGGACAGCGCCGCCCTCCGCGCGAACATCAACGACATCGTCGGTCGGATGGTCGGCATCACGCCGGCCCGTCGGAACGGGCCGCGCCCCGGCCCGACGCAGTGCCATGACATCACGGTCTACCCGGCCATCGGCCTCGCCGGCGGCGCCTGCGAGGGGTACGGCCTCCTCCTCGACATCTCCGACCCGGTGAACCCGCGCCGGATCGGTGCGGTGCCCGACTCCAACCTCGCCTACTGGCACTCCGCGACGTTCAGCAACTACGGCTCCAAGGTCGTCTTCACCGACGAGTGGGGCGGCGGCGGTGGCCCGAAGTGCCGTGCGAGCGACCCGAAGGAGTGGGGGGCGGACGCGATCTTCACGATCGAGAACCGCCAGATGACGTTCCGCAGCTACTACAAGCTCCCGGCGGCGCAGACGGCGACGGAGAACTGCGTCGCGCACAACGGGAAGCTCATCCCGGTCCCCGGGCGGGACATCATGGTGCAGGCCTGGTACCAGGGCGGCATCTCGGTCTTCGACTTCACCGACGCCGCCCGTCCGGTGGAGATCGCCTTCCACGACCGTGGGCCGGTCGACTCCACCCGCATGGTCAGCGCGGGCTCCTGGTCGGTCTACTGGTACAACGGCCTGATCGTCAGCTCGGAGATCGCCCGCGGCCTCGACATCTTCGCGCTGACGCCGAGCGCGTATCTCACGCAGAACGAGATCGACGCGGCGAACACCGTGAAGTTTGCCCAGCTGAACCCGCAGGGGCAGCCGCAGATCGTCTGGCCGCCCAGCTTCGCGCTGAGCAAGGCGTACGTCGACCAGCTGGCGCGGTCGAACGGGCTCCCGGCCCGTCGTCTCGCCGACGTTCGCGCGAAGCTCGCGGCCGCCGAAGGGATGACCGGCGCGGCGCGGAGCGAGGCGCTGCACGCCCTCGGGCGCTCGCTCGACGCCGAGACCGGGTCGAGCGATGCGGCGAAGGTGAAGCTGCTGGCGGGGTCGGTCCACGCCCTCGCCTCGGCGAACTGAGCGATGGATAAGCGCGAGTTCCTCCGCACCCTCGGGGGGGGCTCGCTCGGGCTCCTGATGGCGCCCGACCTGTGGGACCGGGTGGCGGGCATCCCGCCCGCCACCCTCGCCGCGGATGACCCGTTCTGGGACGGCATCCGCGCGAGCTACCGGCTCACGCCCGACTACATCAATCTCGAGAGCGGGTACTTCTCGATGCAGGCGGAGCCGGTGCTCGAGGCGTTCATCGGCCGCGTCCGGCGGCTGAATCTCGAGCACTCGCGGTACATGCGGACGGTGATGCGCGAGGACAAGGCGCGCGTCGCGGCGAAGCTCGCGGCGATGGCGGGATGCGGCGCCGACGAGCCCATCATCA
>CAZGIE010000042.1:12714-13763 GCA_964526485.1 uncultured Gemmatimonas sp.
GAAGGGTTGGACACCGTGATCGCCGGCCACGACTGGCAGGCCGGCGACGAGGCGGTCATGGCCTCGCACGACTATGGGGCGATGCTGGACCAGTTCACGCTCATGGCGCGCCGCCACGGGATCGTGAACCGCGTGGTCCAGATCCCCTTGCACCCGCGCTCAGACGACGACGTCGTGCAGGCCTACGCTGCGGCGATCACGCCGCGGACACGGCTCCTCATGATCTGCCACATCGTCAATCTGACGGGGCAGGTGCTCCCGGTCCGGAAGGTGGCGGAGATGGCGCATGCGCGCGGCGTGGCGGTGCTGGTGGATGGGGCGCATGCGTTCGCCCAGCTCGACTTCCGGATCCCCGACCTCGGGGCGGACTACTACGCGGCGTCGTTGCATAAGTGGCTCGGGGCGCCGCTCGGGGCGGGACTGCTCTACGTGCGGAAGGACCGCGTGAAGGCCCTCTGGCCGATGTTTGGGGACGAGGGGTTCGCGGACGACGACATCCGCAAGCTCAACCACACGGGCACCCACCCCTGCCACACCGATCTCGGCATCGAAGACGCGATCGCCTTCCACGAGCGCGTCGGGCTCGCGCGGAAGGAGGCGCGGCTCCGGTATCTGCAGGCCTATTGGACCTCGAAAGTACGGGGGCGGCCGCGGATCGTGCTCAACACCCCGGCGGACCCGGCGCGCACCTGCGCCATCGCCAATGTCGGGGTCGAGGGGGTGCCGCCGGGGGAGCTCGCGCGGCGGCTGCTGGATGAGTACCGGATCTGGACCGTGGCCATCGACCGGCCGGAGGCGGGGATCCGAGGCGTGCGTATCACCCCGCATCTATTCACGACGACCGGGGAGCTGGAGACGCTGGTCGGGGCGCTTGGGGCGATCGCGGGGGGGTAGGCCTCGCGTCCACGACGGAGCCGCTGTTACGGCGCCAACAGGAATCTGAGTGGCGTCTCCGCCCGTTGCCGCCACGACCGCTCCGTGTGGTCCGCGCCCTCGAAGAGCCGCGTCTGGAGCCGGGGTGCGGCGTATCCCTTCGCTCGGAACGCCGC
>CAZGIE010000043.1:0-2090 GCA_964526485.1 uncultured Gemmatimonas sp.
CGCGGGCGTGACCGAGAGCGCAACGGCGGCGCGGCGGAGGGGGCCGAGGAGACCGCGGCACCCGAGAGCGCAGGGTCGAGCGCGCCGGCCGCGTCGCCGCCGGCCAAGGCGCCGGTGGCCGACGCGTCGATCGGCGCCGAGGGGCTGCGGCTCACGCGTGACGAGGCGTTCGACCTCGTGCGTCGTGCGGTCGCCGCGGTCGCGACCGGCGATGCGCCGGTGCCGGCGGAGCGCGTACGCGTGGAGGCGCGGGCGCTGCATGGGCGCGACAGCGAGTCCCTCTCCGACCGCAACTTCACGCGGATCCTGAAGGACGCGCATGATGCCGGCATCCTCGACCTGCGGAAGCGTGGCGAGGGCTTCGAGGTGATGGCCTCCTCCGGCGGTCCGAGCATCGCGGATCAGCTGGCGACCGCCGAGGCGGCGGCCACGCCGACCACCGCGCCGGCCGCTCCCGCCCCGCGTGGGATGGGGCCGCGTTCGGCGCCGGGCACTCGGGGTCGTCCGAGCGCGAAGGCGTCGGTCCCGCCGAGCCTCCTCCTGCTCGGCGTCGTCGATGAGCCGGCGCCGGTCGCGCCCGCCGCGGCACCGGAGCCTGAGGCCGCCCCGAAGAAGGGGCGGGCCAAGGCGAAGAAGGCGGCCGCGCCCGCCGCCGCGAAGCCGGCGAAGGCGAAGAAGACGCCCGCGAAGAAGAAGGCCGCGAAGTAATCGCGGCGCGGGTACGGGATGTGACAGGGGGCCGTCGGCGGTTGCCGGCGGCCCCCTGTCACATCGTGGTGCCACACCACGCGCCGCACACGCCGACGATACGTCGCGCGAGGCGGGGGGTGGCCGATGCTACCGGATCACGCCCGTCGCGAGCCCGACCTTCCGGATGCTCCGCACCGCATGGTCGAGATCGTCGCGCGTGTGTGCCGCCGAGATCTGGCAGCGGAGCCGCGCCGTCCCCTGAGGCACGACGGGGAAGCCGAAGCCGGTGACGAAGATCCCCTCGGCGAGGAGGAGCTCGCTCATCCGGATCGCATCGGCGGTCTCACCGATGATGATCGGGACGATCGGCGTGTCCCCGTCGAGGGGAGAGAACCCGGCCTCGCGGATCGCGGCGCGGAAATAGCGCGCATTCTCGTGCAGCCGCGTGACGCGCTCCGGATGCGCTTCGATGAACTCGACCGAGGCCAGGGCGCTCGCGGCGACCGTCGGCGGGAGCGCGTTCGAGAAGAGCTGCGGGCGCGAGCGCTGCGTCAGCGTGTCGCAGAGCGCCGCCGGCCCCGCGACGAATCCGCCGGCCGCGCCGCCGAGGGCCTTGCCGAGGGTGCTCGTGATGACGTCGACCTCGCCGAGCACGCCGAAGTGCTCCGCCGTCCCGCGGCCGGTCGCGCCGAGGACGCCGGTGGCGTGCGAATCATCCATCACGAGGATGGCGTCATGGTCTCGGGCGATCTGCAGGAGCTGTGGGAGCTTGGCGATGCTCCCCTCCATCGAGAAGACGCCATCGGTCCAGATGATGCGCCGGCGGGCCCCCGCGTTCGCCCGCAGCTTGGCGACGAGATCGTCGAGGTCGCCGTGCGCGTACACCGCGGTGGTGCACTTGGTGATCGCCTTCGCGAGGCGGATCGAGTCGATGATCGAGGCGTGGTTCAGGGCGTCGGAGATGACGAAGTCGCCGGCCTCGACGATCGAGGCGGTGAGCCCCTCGTTCGCGTTCCAGGCGGAGACGTAGCTCATCGACGCCTCGGTCCCGACGAAGCGCGCGAGGGCCGTCTCGAGCGCGCGGTGGACCGTGAAGGTGCCGCAGATGAAGCGGACGCTCCCGGTCCCGGCCCCGAAGTCGCGGAGCCCCTGGATCCCCGCCTCGACCACCGCGGGCTCGTCACAGAGCCCGAGATAGTTGTTCGAGGAGAGGATCAGCACCTCGCCGCGCCCTTCCATCCGCACGCGCGCCGCCTGCGGCGAGTCGAGGTGGTTGAGTCGCTTGTAGGTGCCGGCCGCCTTCAGGGCGTCGAGGCCCGCCTGCAGTTCTTGCACGAACGCTTGGTTCATCGTGGCCTCTGTCCCCTGGTCCCTGTCCCCTGATCCCTGACCCCTGACCC
>CAZGIE010000043.1:2100-13512 GCA_964526485.1 uncultured Gemmatimonas sp.
AAAAAGGCCAGCGCATCTCTGCTCTGGCCTTTTTTATTATTTCTGATTCAAGAGTTCCTTCATCAGATCCTCTATAGCAATTAGCTTTTCGGGGCCTTTTGCAAACTGCAGTTTGAGCTGCCGATTCCTGATCTCTGATCTCTGATCCCTGACCCCTGCCCCCTCTCACCTGTCCCCTGACACCTCGAAGATCACCTTCCCCGCCTCTCCCGACTTGATCGCCGCGATCGCCTCGGCGTGCTGCTCCAGCGGGAAGGTGTGGGTGATCGCGGGGGTCGGATCGAACTGGCCGGCGCGCAGGAACTGCGTCATCTCGATCCAGGTGTCGTACATCCGCCGCCCGACGACCCCGTACACGGTGATCCCCTTGAAGATCACCTCGGTCGCGAAGTCCACATCCATCGGCTTCGCCGGGATGCCGAGCATCTGCACACGACCACCCACGCGGACGAGCGCGAAGGCCTGGTGGATCGCCGCGGGAACGCCGCTCATCTCGAGGACGACGTCCACGCCGAGGCCGTGGGTCGCGGCACGGACCGCCTCCGCCGCCTCGGCCGGCGTGACCGCGGCGGTCGCTCCCATCCGGCGCGCGAGCGCGAGACGCGTGGGATTCACGTCGCTCGCGATGATCGCCGAGGCTCCCGCCGCCTTCGCGATCCCGACGGCGAAGATGCCGATCGGGCCGCAGCCGGTGACCAGCACCGTCGCGCCGGGGAGCTGCGTCCCGTGGAGCGCGGTGTGGAAGGCGTTCCCCATCGGGTCGTGGATCCCCCCGACCGCGAAGCTGACGGCGGGGTCGAGATGCCAGACGTTGCTCGCCGGCATCGCGATGTAGTCGGCGAAGGCGCCGTCGCGGTCCACGCCGATGATCTTCGTCTCGGGGCAGACGTGCGCGTTCCCCGTCCGGCAGAGGTGGCAGCGCCCGCAGACGATGTGCCCCTCGGCGGTCACCCGATCGCCGACCTGGACGCTCGTGACGAGCCCGCCGACCTTCTCGACGACGCCAGAGAACTCGTGCCCGACGGTGAAGGGCGGGCGGCAGCGTCCCTGCGCCCAGGCGTCCCAGTCGTGGATATGCACGTCGGTGCCGCAGACGCCGGCCGCCCGCACGCGGATGAGGACCTCGTCCTCGCGGATGCCGGGAACGGGGACGTCGCGGAGCTCGAACCCAGCGGTGGGACCTGCCTTGACCAGTGCGCGCACCGGGAGACTCGTCGTTCGGGGTGGGGGACGATCAACCCCTAATGATCGCCCGACACCGCCACCGGGGAAAGCGCATCCACGCGCACCGCGCAGACCTTGAACTCGGGGATCCCCGAGGGGCCATCGAGCGCGGGGTTCGTGAGCAGGTTGGCCGCCGCCTCGCGGTAGTGCATCGGCAGGAAGACCTGCCGCCGTGCGACCCGCGCGGAGAGTCGCACGTGCACGCGCACGCTGTTCCGCCGTGAGGTGACCTGGACCTCGTCGCCGTCCGCCACGCCGAGGGCGGCGGCGTCGGCGGGATTGAGCTCGAGGGTCGGGGTGCTCTCGCGGGCGTCGAGGGCGGTGCTCCGACGCGTCATCGTCCCCGTGTGCCAGTGGTACATCTGGCGCCCCGTGTTCAGGAAGAACGGGTACTCGGCGTCCGGCAACTCGGCGGGCGGGAGGTACTCCACCGGATGGAACCGGGCGAGGCCGTCGGCGGTGGGGAAGGTGTCGTCGAAGAGGAAGGCGGTTCCCTCGTGTGCGCCATCGGGGACGGGGTACTGGAGCCCGGCGACGCGCTCGGCGAGGCGTGCGTGCGAGACGCCCCGCCAGTTCGGGGTGACGCGCGCGATCTCGTCGAAGACCTCGGCCGCGGTCGTGTACGGCGTCGGGACCCCGAGGCGCCGGGAGAGATCGAGGACGATGTCGAGGTCCCCCCGCGCCTGCCCCGGTGGGTCGATGGCTCTCCGCGACAGTTGAATCCGGCGTTCCGTGTTCACGAAGGTGCCGTCCTTCTCGGCGAAGCTCGCCCCGGGGAGGACGACGTCGGCGCAACGTGCCGACTCGGTGAGGAAGAGATCCTGGACCGCGAGGAAGTCGAGATTCAGGAACCAGTCCTCGGCGTGCGCGACGTCGGGGTCGGAGATGATGGGGTTCTCCCCCATGATGTAGAGTCCGCGCACCGGGGACTCATGGCCGACGATCTCCGTGACCTTCCGGCCCACGGTCGGGTCGAGCCGCTCCACCGGGACGCCCCACGCCTCGGCGAACGCCGCGCGCACGGCCGGGTCGTCGACGCGCTGGTAGTCGGTGAACGCGAACGGGATCGCCCCCATGTCGCTCGAGCCCTGCACGTTGTTCTGCCCGCGGATGGGGATCATCGGCGCGCCCCATCGCCCGATCATCCCGCAGGCGAGCATCAGGTTGAGCAGCGCGGTGACGATGTCCGTCCCGGTGTGGTGCTGCGTGAGGCCCATCGCCCAGAGGGTCGCGGATCGCGGGCCTCGGGCGTATGCCTCGGCGGCGCGTCGGATGGCGTCGGCCGGGACGCCCGTGATCGACGCCGCGACCTCGGGGGTGTAGGGCGCCACCGCCGCCCGCACCGCGTCGAACGACTGGGTACGCGTTGCGATGAAGGCGCGGTCCTCGAGCCCCGCGGCGAGCACGTGATGGAGCATCCCATTCAGCAGCGCGACGTCGGTACCAGGCACCATCTGCAGGTGGATGTCGGCGCGGGCCGCGAGCTCGATGCGGCGCGGGTCGGCGACGATCAGCGTGGCGCCGCGCTTCAGGGCCCGCTTGATTGCGGCGCCGAAGACCGGGTGGCTCTCGGTGGTGTTGGCGCCGAGGAGGAAGATCACGTCGGATTCGTGCTCCACCTCGCGCATCGACCCCGACGCCGCGGAGGTGGCGAGCGCACGCTGCATCGCGCTCACGGAGGAGGCGTGGCAGAGCCGTGTGCAATGATCGACGTTGTTCGTGCCGATCCCGGCCCGGAAGAGCTTCTGAAGGACGTAATTCTCTTCGTTCGCGCACTTGGCGGACTGGAAGGTCGCGAGGCTCCCCGGGCCGTGCGTGTCGCGCAGGCGCCGGAGCTCCTGCGCGGTGAGTTCGAGCGCCTCGTCCCAGGTGGCTTCGCGGAACGGCGCGAACCAGTCCGGGGGGGTCGCGATACGATCCCGCGGATCGCCGAGCGCCTCCTCCGCGCCGCCGTCACGCCGGCGGAACGGGTTCGTTCGTGGGCGGTGATCCTTCGCCTCGTGGCCTTCGTCCTCGACGGCGACCCAGGGCCCGCCGCGTCGCGGCCAGCGTGCCGCCTCCGGCTCCGTGGGGTCGAACCGCCAGACGCCGTCGGAGTCCCGCCGCCAGCCGCGGCGGATGAGCGGCCTGGTGAGTCGGTCGCGATGCATCACGAAGTCGGTGCCGAAGCGTCCCTTCACGCAGGTCGAGCCTTGGTTCGGCGTCTCCTCCTCGATCCACGGCGACCGGACGCGGACGACTTGTCCCGCGTGGACCTCGAGGTCGAGCTGGCAACCGACGGCGCAGTACGGGCAGACGGACCGCACCGTCTCGGCGGGCGCGTCGAGCGCCCCCGCGCGGAGCTTCGCCATCGGCAGGATGTCGTGGATGGCCCCGGTGGGGCAGACGCGGACGCATTCACCGCACCAGGTGCAGCCCGCGTGCTCCGGGTTCCCGTCGGCGCCGACGATGATCGCGGTGCCCGCGCCCCGGTCCGCGACCTCGAGCACGCCGACGACCTGGATGTCCTCGCACGCGCGCACGCAGCGGGTGCAGAGGATGCAGGTGCTCATGTCGTGCGTGATGATCGGGTCGGTCGGGCGTTCGTCGCCGGTCCGGAGCGGGAGCGTACCGGAGCGCTTCCGCGGGACGTCGTAGCGATGCACGAGCGCCTCGAACTCGTTGCGGCCGGCGTCCGCCGGGATCGTCTCCGCGGGGTAGCGCTCGAGGAGGAGCGAGAGGACGGCGCGCCGGTTCTCGACGGCGGCGTGTGATTCGGTCGTCACCACCATCCCGTCGACGGCGGGCGTCGCGCACGCCGGCAGGAGTTTCTTCTCCCCCTCGACGGAGACGAGGCAGATGCGGCAGTTGCCGACCGTCGGCAGCTTCGGATACCAGCAGAGCGTAGGGACGTCGATGCCCGCGCCGCGCGCCGCATCGAGGATCGTTCCGCCTGCCATGACGTCGCATGCGCGACCGTCGATGATGACCCGCGCCATCGTTGCACTCACGTCCGAGGGGTGACGAAATGATCGCGATGGCGCGCGACGTTGGCAACGAGTTTGTCCGGAGGTGTTGACACCGTGGACAAAAAGTCTTATGAAGGAGGCAGGAAATCGTGAGTGCAAACCAGCGCGCATGGTTTCCAGACCCACCGATTCACCGGGGAATCGGCCGGGACACACCACTCCTCAACAGGAGCGAGTACCATGGCTGCCAAGAAGAAGGCTGCGAAGAAGGCGACGAAGAAGGCCGCGAAGAAGAAGTAAGCGGCTGTCGCGTTCACACGGGGGGATCGGCTTCGGCCGGTCCCCTTTGTGTTTTCAGGATGTCAGCAGAAGGTGGCGCCGATCAGGCGGCGCGGGTCGAGTCCGCGGTGAGCGTGTCCGGCTCGTCGGGCACCGGGCCCCACACGTACGCGGAGAACCGCGGCGACGGTTCGGGCGCCGCGCCCATCGAGATGATGATACCGATCGGCTCGTCGGTCGACGGCGCGGTGGCGATCTGGTCCATGGTGATCCGTCCTGGGCACTGCGATGGGACGGCGGGGTGCCGACCCTCACGCTTTCAATAGAAGATAGGGATGAGGCGCGGCCGGTCACTCGATATGTTCAACATATTGTCACACAACGACTTATCGCGCTCCGCAGGCCTCGGTTTCGATCGAGTGTCGCAGGACGACACAGGGTCAGGCGACCAGTTTCTTCGCGACGAAGGTCGATGTGGCCCCGGGTTCCGGCACCAGGGAGATCTGCCACCCCGAGTCGTAGCGCGACCGGAGCTCCTCCTCGCTCAACACCGCCTGCCCGGCGATGATGGTCTCGATCAGGTGTACGCCGCCGTCGCTGGTCGCCTCCTGCAGGAGGCGGAAGACGCGCTCCCGCTCGATCGTCGAGAGGCCGGCGAACGCGGCCGGCGTACAGATCACCGCGCCGAGCGGGCCATCGGGCGTGAAGCTCACCAGGTCGGCCGCGAAGCCGCGCACCTTCTCGGTCAGTCCGTTGTCGCGCGCCATCAGCAGCACACGGTTCACCACGGAGACCTCGGGTTCGATCGCCGTGACCTCGCACCCGTTCGCCGCGAGATAGAGCGCCGAGCCTTCGAGTCGGGCCCCGGCCACGAGGACCGACGATCCCTGGCGCGTCCCCGGGAGCGCCCGCGCCAGCGGTGTGTCGGGTCGTAGGCCCCAATGCTCGGGGCGCTGCAACTCGCTCGCGTTGCGCTCACGGCGGCGGCGCCAGGTCGCGAAGGTCGGCAGCCGCAGGCGCCGCGCGATGATCCGGTCGACTTCGTCGGCGAGGAGCACCTCGCGCATCCCGAGCTGGGAACCCTCATCGAGCGTGCGGGAAGCCTCCGCGGCGATGCCGTAGAGGAACTCGCGCGACACGGAACTCTTGTAATCCTCGACCTCACGCTCCACGTAGCGCAGATACTCCTGGCGCAGCGATTGTGGATGCGACGAGAAGGTCATCGGGGAGGTGTCGAGGGAGGACGGGGCGATCCGTCACAACCTACGACCATTCGGCGAGGCGACAACCCCCGCGCCGCATGACACCTTTCCACACTCGCTCGCTGATGTGGAGGAACGTGATGCCCGAGTTGCCAGAGGTCGAAGCGGCCGCCGTGATCGCGCGACGCGTCCTCGTCGGGCGCACCATCGCCTACGTCCCCGCCTTCCATCAGCGCTTCGCTCACGACTGGACGGCCGCCGCGCGACGGCACGGCCGCGGGCGCCGGGTCGATGCGGTGACGCGACGGGGGAAGTCGCAGCTGCTGCACCTCGACGACGGCACCACGCTCGTCGTGCACTTCCGGCTCGACGGCGATTGGGTTGTGGACGCCGCGACGGATGCCCCGCCGGCCCATGCGCGATGGGCGCTCGCGTTGCGCGATGGTCGACGTCTGGTGCTGACCGACCCGCGCGCCCTCAGCACGGTGACGCGCCACGCCCCCGGGCGGCCGCCTCGGCTCGCCCTCGGGCCGGAGGCGGATGATCCCGCGCTCACCGGTGCACAGCTCCGCGCGCGTCTCGCGGGTCGACGCGCGCCGATCAAGCAGGCGCTCCTCGACCAACGGATCCTCGCCGGGCTCGGCAACATCTACGCCGCCGAGGCGCTCTGGCGCGCGCGGATCGATCCGCGCCGTCGCGCGGGAGCTCTCGACGCCGCCGAGGTGACCCGACTCCTCCGGGGGATCCGTGCCGCCCTCGCCGACGGCGTCGCGCATCTCGGTCGCTATCGGACGGGCGCGCGTCGCGAGCCGTGGCGCGTCTACGATCGGGCGGGCGCGGCGTGCCGCCGTTGCGGCGTGCGCATCGCGACGCTCGCGCAGGGGGGACGGATGACCTACTGGTGCCCCAGGTGCCAGCGCTGACGTCGCGGCGCGGTCGGGCGGCGCGGCCGCCGCGCGCCGCGTGGCCTCAGTCGCCCGCCTCGAGGAGTGCCCCTTTCAGGTATCCCGTCTCCGGAATCGTCAGCACCTCGGGGTGATCGAGCGGTTGGCCGGTGAGTGCGCGTACGACGATCCGTCGCCCGCTGTCCGCCGCCGCCGCTTCGAGCATCGCCAAGAAGTCGGGACGACGCACGTGGTAGCTGCAGCTCGCGGTGTAGAGGCACCCCCCCGGGGCGAGGAGTCGCATCGCGCGCAGGTTGAGGTCCTTGTAGCCGCGCAGCGCCCCCGCGATTGAGGCCCGATTCTTCGCGAACGCCGGCGGGTCGAGCACGATCGTCTCATAGCGCGCGCCGCGGCGCTCCTCGGCGCGTAGGAAGTCGAAGACGTCGGCTTCCACCGCCCGGATGTTCGTCCGTCCGTTGCGCGCCGCGTTCTCCGCCACGCGTGTGAGGGCCGCCGCCGAGACGTCCACGGCGGTCACCGTCTCGGCGCGCGCGGCGAGGTGCAGCGCGAACGAGCCGTGGTAACTGAACAGGTCCAGCGCGTGGCCCCGCGCCACGCCACCGACGAGGCGGCGCGCCTCCCGTTGGTCGAGGAAGGCCCCGGTCTTCTGCCCGGTGTGCGGGGCGGCGAGGTACCGCACCCCATGCTCACGGACCTCGATCGCGTCAGGCACCGTCCCCAGCAGCGGCTCGACGACGCGCGGGAGCCCCTCGCGCGCGCGGACGCTCGCATCGTTGCGCGCCAGGATGCCCTCGATGCCGGGGAGTGCGCCGAGCGCCGCGATGATCGCGGCGCGGTGCGCCTCGAGCCCGGCGGAGAGGAGTTGCACCACGAGCCAGCGGTCGAATCGGTCGACGACGAGCGAGGGGAGGCCGTCCCCTTCGCCGTGCACCAGCCGCGCCGCGGTCGTGTCGGCGTCGAGGAGCCCGTCGCGGCGCGCGACCGCGGCGCCGATGCGGGCCTGCCACCACGCCGCATCGAGCTCGTCCCGTGCCTCGCGGCTCACGAAGCGGAGCGCGATCTCGGAGGCGGGACTCCAGAGCGCGGTGCCGAGCGGGCGGCCCTGTGGATCGTGCACCGTGACGGCGCCGGCCGGGCCATCGGGCGGCGTGATCACGTCGGAGCGGAAGATCCACGGGTGGCCGCCCTGCCAACGGCGGCTCCCCCGGGTGGAGATCACGGCGGACATCGACATGCTCCCAAGTTAGTCCGTCCGGGCGTCGGACCGGTGGACGAATCCGGCTCCTCGCTCCATCTTCCGCCCGCGTGACCCCTCTCCCGCCCCCTCAGCGCAGCGTCCGCGGCATCCGGGGCGCGACGACCGTCGCTGCCGACGAGCCCGCGCTCATCCGCGTCGCGGTACGCGAGCTCCTCGAGGCGATCCTCGACGAGAACGACGTCGCGCCTGCGGACGTGGTATCGGCGGTCTTCACCGCGACGCCGGACCTCGTGAGCGAGTTCCCCGCCTTCGCGGCGCGCCAGATGGGGTGGACCGACATCCCGCTGCTCTGCGCGCAGGAACTGCCGGTCGCCGGGGCGCTGCCGCGCTGCCTGCGCGTCCTGCTGCACGTCGAGACGTCGCGGCAGCGGAGCGAGATGCGGCACCTCTACCTGCGCGACGCCGTCCTGCTGCGCTCGGACCTGCAGGGCGACTGACGGCGGCTCCGGCCCGCGCGGTCGCGGGCGGGCCGATGATCAGTCGTGCGCGCTGGAGTCCGTGCGGGCGAGCGAATCCCGGGCGAGGGAATCGGCGCGGGCGATCGAGTCGAGACGGGCGGCCTCGCGGACCATCACGATCGCCTCGAGGTGCTCGTCGTAGGTCTTCCGGAACTCGTGGTGCCCGTCGGGATGCGCGACGAAGAAGCGGTACGGCACCGAGGCCGGAAAGAGCGTCGCCTCGAGGCTCGCGCGCCCGGGGGCGGCGATGGGACCCGGCGGGAGCCCGGGGTTCCGGTAGGTGTTGTACGGGGAGTCGACCTTGAGGTGGCGGAGGAGCACACGGCCCGGACGCTGCCGCAGCGCGTACTGCACCGTCGGGTCGGCCTGAAGCGCCATCCCGATGCGCAGTCGATTGCGATACACCCCCGCGATGATGGGCCGCTCGGCGTCCTTCACCGCCTCCTTTTCGACGATCGAGGCGAGCGTGACCACCTCGTGCCGGGTCTGCTTGAGCTCGGCGAGCCGCGCGTCCCAGGCGGGGTCCCATCGGGCCTCGAAGCGCCGCACCATCAGCTCCACCGCCTCGCGCGCGGTGGCTCCCTTCGGGAAGTCGTAGGTGTCCGGGAAGAGATACCCCTCCGCCGTCTCCACCCGACGTGGGATCCCGAGGCGCGCGAGGAGCGCGGGATCGCGCACCGCGGCCTCGAGCGAGTCGAGGGGGAGGTCGAGCGTCCGGGCGAGCACGGGGAGCGTCTCCCAGAGGGGCCATCCCTCGGGGATCGTCACGCGGTTCATGATCCCCTCACCGGTCTGCAGCGCATGCAGGATGCCGTTCCAGCTCGCGCCGCGCCGGATGACGTACATCCCGTATCGCGTCGAGCGGTCGCGGCCGCGGCGGGCGGCGTAGAAGCCGAAGAGGCGCGGGAAGCGCACCACGCCGTGCGCGGCGAGGGAGTCCGCGGCCTCGCGGAAGCTCGAGCCGGGGCGGATCGTGAGCACCACCTCGGTGTCGTCCCCCGTGGCGCAGCCCGCGAGCGACAGGGCGGCCGTGAGCACGAGGAGCCCGAGCGCGCGCCCGATGTGTCGTCCGCGCGTGGAGGGGTCCTTGCGACGGTCAGTCATCGGTGGCGTCCGGCGGGAGGTCGGTGACCGCATCGGCCGTCGCCTCGAGCGCCGCATCGGCGGCCGAGGCGAAGGTGCGGAGCGCATGCTGCAGCAGGATCGTCGCGGCCATGGCGTCGACATCCCCTTTCCGGCCCCGGGTGGAGCCCTCCATCGCCTGGATCGTTCGCAGCGCGGCGGCGGTCGTGAAGCGCTCGTCGACGAGTTCGGCGGGATGCCCGGTTCGCGCCTGCAGTTCCTCCGCGAGGCGTCGAGCCTCGAGCGCGCGCGGCGTATCCTCCCCCTGCGCGTCGAGCGGGAGGCCGACGACGAATCCTTCGACCTCCCGCGTCGCGGCCTCCGCGAGGAGCGCGGTGAGGGGCGGGCGCTTCCCGGGACGGCGCAGGAGATGCCCCGCCGGCGACGCGATCATCCCGAGGGGATCGCTCACGGCGAGCCCCACCCGACGGTCCCCGAGGTCGATCGCGAGCCAGCGTCGGCGCCAGGTCCCGGTCATGCGCCCTCGGCCATGCGGGTGAAGAACTCCTCGTTCGTCGCCGTCTGGGCGAGGCGCCGCAGGATGAACTGCACTGCATCGTCGGGGGCCATGCTCCCGACGAAGTGGCGCAACAGGAAGATGCGGTTCCGCTCCTTCTCGCTGAGGAGGAGCTCCTCCTTGCGGGTCCCCGAGCGGTTGATCTCGAAGGCCGGGTAGATGCGGCGGTTCGCGATGTCGCGGTCGAGGACGATCTCCATGTTCCCCGTCCCCTTGAACTCCTCGAAGATCACCTCGTCCATCCGCGAGCCGGTGGAGACGAGCGCGGTCGCGACGATCGTGAGCGAGCCGCCGCCATCGATGCGTCGCGCCGCACCGAAGAATCGCTTCGGGCGCTCGAGCGCCTTCGCGTCCACGCCGCCGGAGAGGATCTTGCCGGACATCGGGGTGATCGCGTTGTGGGCACGCGCGAGGCGGGTGATCGAATCGAGGAGGATCACGACATCGCGTCCGGCTTCGACGAGCCGCTTCGCCTTCTCGATCACCATCTCGGCCACCTGGACGTGCCGTTTCGGCGCCTCGTCGAACGTCGAGGCCACCACTTCGGCGCTCGGGCACGATGCGATGAAGTCCGTCACCTCCTCCGGACGCTCGTCGATGAGGAGCACGATGAGCACCACCTCGGGATGGTTCTCCGCGATCGCGTTCGCCATCCGCTGCAGCAGCAGCGTCTTCCCCGCGCGCGGCGGGGCGACGATGAGGCCGCGCTGGCCCTTGCCGAGCGGCGCGATCAGGTCCGCGAGGCGCATGGAGAGACCGCCCGCGCTGGACTCGAGCCGCAGCCGCTGGTCGGGGTACTTCGGCTTGAGCGCGTCGAAGGTGACGCGGCTCGTCATCGCCTCGGGCGGCTGGCCGTTCACCGTCTCCAGCTGATGGATCGCGAGGAACTGGTCGGCGCGTCGGGGCGGGCGCATCGTGCCGCGGAGCACGTCCCCTGTGCGTAGCGCGAACCGGCGGATCAGCGCCTGATTCACGTAGATGTCGTCGGGGCTGGGGAGATAGCTGTGGTCGGGGCTCCGGAGGAAGCCGTGCCCCTGCGGGACGACCTCGAGAGTCCCCTCGGCGACGAGCGCATCGCCGCGTAGGAGGAGTCCACGTTGCACGCGATCGAGCAGCTCCGCCCGCGGCAGCCGGGACGGCCCGGGGATGCCGAGCGCATCACCGAGGGCCTGCAGGTCGGTTGCCGGGAGACGGCGGAGGGCGGGGGTATCCACGCGGAATGGGGCCG
The DNA here is from genome assembly GCA_964526485.1 of uncultured Gemmatimonas sp. Classification (GTDB taxonomy): domain Bacteria; phylum Gemmatimonadota; class Gemmatimonadetes; order Gemmatimonadales; family Gemmatimonadaceae; genus Pseudogemmatithrix. Next base: position 13,242 of record CAZGIE010000043.1, read on the forward strand.
TGGGCGGGTGGCGCTCGTCCGAGGGGGCGCCCGCGGGCGCGACGACGGCAGGTGACGAGGCCCGAGGAAGGGGCATGCGCGAGGCGGGATTCGAACCCACGACCTTCGGCTCCGGAGGCCGACGCTCTATCCAGCTGAGCTACTCGCGCGAACCGTGAAAGCTAGTCCGTGTCGGGGGCCCGGGGTAGGGTCGGGGACTCAGGGGGTGGCGACCACACGGTCGCGGCCGTCCCGTTTCGACACATACGGCGCCGCGTCAGCGCTCCCGCAG
>CAZGIE010000044.1:0-13422 GCA_964526485.1 uncultured Gemmatimonas sp.
TGGAGCGTGGTCAGGTGCTGGCGAAGCCGGGCACCATCAAGCCGCACACGAAGTTCGAGTGCGAAGTGTACGTGCTGTCGAAGGACGAAGGCGGCCGTCACACGCCGTTCTTCAAGGGCTACCGCCCGCAGTTCTACTTCCGCACGACGGACGTCACGGGCGCGATTGAGCTCCCGGCCGGCACGGAGATGGTGATGCCGGGCGACAACGTGCAGATGAAGATCGAGCTCATCATCCCGATCGCGATGGAGGAGCAGCTCCGCTTCGCCATCCGTGAGGGCGGCCGCACCGTCGGTGCGGGCGTGGTGACCAAGATCCTCGCGTAACTAACGAACGGGCCGGTCCCGTGGGGCGGGTGCCCCGCGGGTCCGGGTCCGAGTGGAGACTCTCATGGCTGGACGTATTCGCATCCGTCTCAAGGCGTTCGATCACGCGGTGATCGACCAGGCTTCGGCGGACATTGTTCGGACGGCGGAGAAGACGGGGGCGCAGGTCTCCGGTCCGATCCCGCTCCCCACGAAGACGCGTCGGTGGACCGTGCTCCGGTCCCCGCACGTCGACAAGAAGTCGCGGGAGCAGTTCGAGCTGAAGACGCACAAGCGGGTGATCGACATCCTCGATTCCCGCGCCCAGACGGTGGACGCGCTGACCAAGCTCGATCTGCCCGCCGGCGTGGACGTCGAGATCAAGGTCGAATAGGGCAGGGTCCAGGTGTCAGGGCCCAGGTGACCGGATCGGACGTCCTCTGATCCCAGGCACCTCCCCCCTGACCCCTGACCTTGAGAGTCCTCCGGCCTCAACGGGCGCCGCACTCCGCGGACCCGGGCCGTGACTAACCAAGCGAGAGAACGATGATCGGAATCATTGGCAAGAAGCTGGGGATGACCCAGATCTTCGACGAGGCGGGGATGCAGATCCCCTGCACGGTGGTGGAGGCCACGCCGAACCCGGTGACCAAGGTGGTCGACCCGGCGAAGGCGGGGTTCGCCTCTGTGGAACTCGGCTACGGCGCGCAGCGGACCGCGCGCGAGTCGAAGAAGGGGGAGCGCACGCCGAAGGGGCGTCGGGCGACGAAGGCGGAGCTGGGGCACGCCGCGAAGGCGGGGCTCAGCGTGGCGCCGGCGGTCGTTCGCTCGTTCCGGCTCGATGATGCGCCGGGGAAGGACGCCGAGGTGCCGACGTACGCGATCGGCGACGTCGTGAAGGTCGACATCTTCGCCGTCGGCGAGATGGTCAAGGTGACCGGCACGACGAAGGGGCGTGGCTTCCAGGGCGTCGTGAAGCGGTACGGGATCGGCGGTGGGCCGAACACGCACGGCAACACCAAGCACCGGCGGCCGGGTTCGGTCGGCCCCGGCACGGATCCGTCACGCGTCATCAAGGGCAAGAAGATGCCGGGCCACTACGGCGCGGCGCGTCACACGCAGGCGAACCTCCGCGTCGAGAAGGTCGACGCCGAGCGGAACCTGATCTACATCCGCGGTAGCGTCGCCGGCCCGACCAACGGGATCGTCCTCGTCCGCAAGCAGGGGTAACCGATGGCTGACACGACTCACTACGACGCGGCGGCCTTCACGGCGCTCGGGACCCCGCGGGAGCGCGTGACGCTCCCCGCGGCGACGTTCGACGGCACCGTGAACCTCCCGGTGCTCCATCAGGCGGTGAAGGCGTATCTCGCCAATCAGCGTCAGGGCACGCACGCGACCAAGACGCGCCGCTGGGTGACTGGTGGTAACCAGAAGCCTTGGAAGCAGAAGGGGACCGGCCGCGCCCGTCAGGGTTCGACCCGCGCCCCGAACTTCGTCGGCGGCGGCACGGTGCACGGCCCGCAGCCGCGCGGGTACGAGCAGGCCGTCCCGAAGCAGATCAAGGCGCTGGCGCGGAAGAGCGCCCTCAACGCCCGGGCCCGTGAGGGGGCGGTGATCGTGATCGATCGCTTCGCCTTCGAGTCGCCGAAGACGGCGCAGGTGGCGCAGCTCCTCGCCCGCCTCGGCGTGGCCGGGAAGAAGACGCTGATCCTCACGGACGGGACGAAGCCGATGGTCCACCTCTCGGGGCGGAACATCCCCGAGGTCCAGGTGCGGGCCTACAGCGACGTCAGCACGTATGACCTTGTGTGGTCGCAGGTCGTCCTCGTCGAGGCGACGGCGATCGGCCAGACGCTCGCGCCGGTGACCGAGGCCCCGGCGGCCCCGGTGAAGGCCGCCAAGGCGGCGAAGGCGCCGGCGAAGACCAAGACGGCGAAGGCGGCCGCGGCGAAGGCCCCGGCGGCGAAGAAGGCTCCGGCGGCGAAGAAGGCGCCGGCCGCGAAGAAGGCCGCGTCGGCGAAGCCGGCCGCGAAGAAGAAGGGGGGGAAGTAACCGATGCCGAGTCTGTTTCGCACCATCGTCCGTCCGGTCGTGACCGAGAAGAGCTCGGCCGCGTACCAGGACCGCGGGGAATACACGTTCGAGGTCCATCCGGACGCCACGAAGACCACCATCAAGGCGGCGATCGAGTCGCTGTTCGGGGTGAAGGTCACGGGCGTCTGGACGTCGCAGCAGCGCGGCAAGGCGCGTCGCGTCGGCGGGACCGCGGGGCTTCGGCCCCGGTGGAAGAAGGCCATCGTGACGCTCAAGGCGGGCGACACGATCGAGATCTTCGAGGGCTGATCACATGGGTATCCGTCAATTCAAGCCGGTGAGCGCCGCGACGCGGTTCCGTTCCGTGTCGGACAACGACGTCATCACCCGCAGCACGCCGGAGAAGTCGCTGACCGCGCCGCTCAAGAAGAGCGGCGGGCGCGACAATCACGGCCACATCTCGATGCGTCGCCTCGGCGGCGGCCACAAGCGGAAGTACCGCATCATCGACTTCAAGCGGAACAAGCACGGCCAGCCGGCGACGGTCGAGCACATCGAGTACGATCCGAACCGCTCGGCGCGCATCGCGCTCGTGCGGTACGCCGACGGCGAGAAGCGCTACATCCTGCACCCGAAGGGGCTCTCGGTGGGTGACACCATCGTCAGCGGCAAGGGGTCGGACGTGCGCACGGGCAACGCGCTCCCGCTGCGCGAGGTCCCGCTCGGCACGGCGGTGCACAACGTCGAGCTCAAGCCGGGCAAGGGCGGGCAGATGGCTCGCTCGGCCGGGACGAGCGTCCAGGTCGTCGCGAAGGAAGGCGACTACGTGACGGTGCGCATGGCCTCGACGGAGATGCGCCTGATCCACGGCGACTGCCTCGGCACGATCGGCGAGGTGGGGAACGCGGAGCACGAACTGATCTCGTGGGGCAAGGCCGGCAAGACCCGCTGGATGGGGCGCCGCCCGAAGGTCCGCGGCGAAGTGATGAACCCGGTGGACCATCCGCATGGCGGCCGCACGCGCGGCGGCCGGAACGTGGTGAGCCCCTGGGGCAAGAAGGAGGGCGTCAAGACGCGCAACACCAAGAAGGCGTCGCAGCGTCTGATCGTCCGTGGCCGGAAGCGCGGCAAGGCCACGCAGAGCTAACCGGAGAATCGACTCATGTCACGCAGCATCAAGAAGGGTCCGTTCATCCAGGACGCGCTGCTCCAGCGGGTGCAGACGATGAACGCGAAGAACGAGAAGAAGGTCGTGAAGACCTGGTCGCGCGCGAGCACGGTGATCCCCGAGTTCGTGGGGCACACCTTCGCCGTGCACAACGGGAACAAGTTCATCCCGGTGTACGTCACGGAGAACATGGTCGGGCATAAGCTCGGCGAGTTCGCGCCGACGCGGCTCTTCCGCGGCCACAGCGGCAACAACAAGACCGACAAGAAGGCGGCGCCCGCTCCGGCGGCGGCCCCGGCCAAGGGAGGCAAGTGAGCATGACCGAGGCTCGTGCCATCCAGCGCACCACGCGGCAGTCGCCCTACAAGATGCGGCTGGTCATCGACCAGATCCGCGGACTCGGGGTGAATGACGCGCTGGCGCTCCTGAAGTTCTCGAAGAAGCACGCGGCGACGCAGATCTCGAAGGTGTTGGCGTCGGCGGTGGCGAACGCGGAGCAGGCGGCCCGCTCGTCGAACGCGGCGCTCGACGTCGACGCGCTCTACGTGAAGCATGCGATCGTGAACGAGGGACCGAAGCTCAAGCGGTGGACGCCGGCGGCCATGGGCCGGGCGACGCCGATGATCAAGCGAACCAGCCACGTCGAGATCGTCGTGGCCGAGAAGGAAGGGCGATAATGGGACAGAAGACGCATCCGATTGGCTTCCGCCTCGGGGTCTCCAAGGCGTGGCGCTCCACCTGGTTCGCCGGGAAGGAGTTCCCGGCGCTCCTGAAGGAGGACGCGCTCCTGCGGAAGTACCTCAAGGCCCGCCTCAGCGGGGCCGCGATCGCCGACGTGACCATCGAACGGAAGCCGGGGAAGGTCGTGGTGACCATCCACACGGGCCGCCCGGGCGTGGTGATCGGCAAGAAGGGGCAGTCGGTGGAGGAGCTCAAGACCGAGCTCCAGCAGCTGACGGGCAAGGACGTCGGCGTGAACGTGGAGGAGATCAAGCGGCCGGAGATCGAGGCGCAGCTGGTCGCCGACAACATCGCGGCGCAGCTTGCGCAGCGGATCTCGTTCCGTCGGGCGATGAAGAAGGCGGTCCAGTCGGCGATGCGGATGGGCGCCGAGGGGATCAAGGTGAAGTGCTCGGGGCGCCTCGGCGGGGCCGAGATCGCGCGCGTCGAGGGCTATCACGAGGGGCGGGTGCCCCTCCACACGCTGCGTGCGGACATCGACTACGCCACGTCGACGGCGAAGACGACGTTCGGGACGATCGGCGTGAAGGTGTGGGTCTTCAAGGGGGAGATCGTCGAGTCGCGGCGCGGCACGACGTACTCCTCGGACGCGTAAGGGGGGAACCGAGAGATGCTCGCACCGAAGCGCGTCAAGTTCCGTAAGATGTTCAAGGGGCGCACGACCGGGCTGGCCCGGCGTGGCGCGACCGTGGCGTTCGGCACGTTCGGCCTCCAGGCGCTGGAGCCGGGCTGGGTGACGGCCCGGCAGATCGAGGCCTCGCGCGTGGCGCTGACGCGTCACATCAAGCGCGGCGGCAAGGTCTGGATCCGGATCTTCCCGGACAAGCCGGTGACGAAGAAGCCGGCCGAGACCCGCATGGGTAAGGGGAAGGGCTCGCCCGAACTCTGGGTGGCCGTCGTGAAGCCCGGCCGGGTGCTGTTCGAGATCGAGGGCGTCTCGAAGGAGATCGCCCAGAAGGCGCTCGGGCTCGCGTCGGCGAAGCTCGGCGTGAAGACGAAGTTCGTGGCCCGTGAGGAGGCGTCGTCCGATGAAGGCTGAGGAGATCCGTGGGATGAGCGCGGACGAGATCCGTGCGAAGGTCGCCGAGCTGGAGCGGGAGCGCTTCAACCTCTCTTTCCGGGGGGCGACCGAGCCGCTGAGCAATCCGCTGCGGCTGCGCACCATCCGCCGGGACATCGCCCGGCTGCACACCGTCCTGCGCGAGAAGGAGGTCGCGCGCTAACGCGCGCGAGGAGACCGAATGGCTGAGACCGTGAATCCCGCCGCGACGGCCCGCAGCGCGCGCAAGACGCGCCAGGGCCTCGTCGTGAGCGACAAGATGGACAAGACCGTCGTGGTCGCGATCGAGCGTCGCGTGCCGCATCCCGTCTACGGGAAGATGGTGACGAAGACCAAGCGCCTGAAGGCGCACGACGAGCAGAACTCGGCGAAGGTCGGCGACACCGTCCGCATCGTCGAGACCCGCCCGCTGTCGAAGGACAAGCGGTGGCGGTTGCTCGAGATCGTCGAACGCGCGCGCTAAGGGGAACTGACCAATGATCCAACAGGAATCGGTCGTGAAGGTCGCGGACAACTCGGGTGCCAAGAAGGCGCTCGTGATCCGCGTCCTGGGCGGCACCCGCAAGCGCTACGCCGGCCTCGGCGACAAGGTCGTCGTGGCGGTGAAGGACGCGCTGCCGAACGGCACCGTCAAGAAGTCCGACGTGGCGAAGGCGGTCGTCGTCCGCACCGTGAAGGAGACGCGGCGGAAGGACGGCAGCTACATCCGCTTCGACGAGAACGCCGTCGTCATCATCGACGACAAGGGCGAGCCGCGGGCGACCCGTATCTTCGGGCCGGTCGCGCGCGAGCTCCGCGAGAAGCGCTACATGAAGATCGTGTCGCTCGCCCCCGAGGTGCTCTGACATGCGCATCCTGACCTATCGCAAGACGGCCGGGCGGAAGCCGGCGATCCGCCATGCGCGGAACGCCGAGCGGACCGCGATGACGATCACGCGCGGCGACACCGTGCGGATCGTGCGCGGCGACGACAAGGGGAAGGAGGGGAAGGTCCTCCGCGTGCACCTGAAGAAGGGGCGCGTGACGGTGGAGGGGATCAACATCGTGAAGAAGCATCGCCGCGCGCGGACCGCGGAGGAGCAGTCGGGCATCATCGAGATGCCGGCGCCGATCGCGGTCTCGAACGTGATGCTGCTGGACCCGAAGTCGGGGAAGCCGGTGCGCACCCGCACCCGGATCGACGCCGACGGCACCAAGGAGCGCGTCAGCGTGAAGAGCGGGGAGCCCATCCCCGCCACCCGTTGACCGAGGACTGACCGATGGCGACGACCAAGCAGCAGGGCCAGAAGAAGGGCGGGGCCGGGGCGGGCGAGAAGCGCGCCTCGATGCTCCCGAAGGAGCACGCCGGGGCCGGTACGCCGGCGCCCGCGCCGCGGCTCAAGGGGCACTATGACCGCGTCATCCGCGCGCGGTTGATGCAGCAGTTCGGCCTGACGAACCCGCATCAGGTCCCGACGCTCGAGAAGATCACGCTGAACGTGGGCATGGGCGAGGCGATCAAGCAGCCCAAGGTCCTCGACGCCGTGGTGGACGAGCTCGCGACGATCACGGGGCAGAAGCCGCTGCGCACGAAGGCGAAGAAGTCGATCGCGAACTTCGGGCAGCGCGAGGGCCAGGAGATCGGCGTCGCGGTGACGCTGCGCGGCGCGCGGATGTGGGAGTTCCTCGACCGCTTCATCTCGACGGCGATCCCGCGCATCCGCGACTTCCGCGGGCTGAACACCCGGGCCTTCGACGGCCGCGGGAACTACAGCCTGGGGATCAAGGAGCAGATGATCTTCCCCGAGATCAACTACGATCTCGTCGAGCAGATCCACGGCATGGACATCACGTTCGTGACGACCACCAACCGGGACGATGTCGCGTTCGCGCTCCTGCGCGAGCTCGGGATGCCGTTCCGTGGCGACGACAAGCCGATCGTCGTGCAGGGCTGAGGAGACCATGGCGAAGAAGAGCACGATCGAGAAGAACGAGCGCCGGAAGCGGATGGCGGCGAAGCAGGCCGCGAAGCGGAAGGCCCTGACGGACACGGTCCGCAGCCTGAAGGTGACGGAGGAGGAGCGGCGGGCGGCGCAGGTCGCGCTGCAGAAGCTCCCCCGCAACGGGGCGGCGGCGCGCGTGCGCAACCGCTGCCAGCTGACGGGGCGCAGCCGCGCCTACATCGGCACCTTCGGCCTGAGCCGCATCGCGTTCCGGGAGCTGGCCCTGCAGGGGCTGATCCCCGGTGTGCGCAAGGCGAGCTGGTAAGTCGCAGGTCCGTAGGCGAAGGTCGCAGGTCGCTGGCCCCACGGGGGTAGGCCCGCGCGCACACGGCGCCGGGAACCGCTCCCATTCCGTCCTACCGGTCCGGCCCCGCCGGATACCCTAGGAGACCGAGTCCCACCATGAGCATGAACGACCCGATCGCCGATATGCTCACGCGGATCCGCAATGCCGTCGCGTCACGGCATCGCCGCGTGGATGTCCCGGCGTCCAAGATGAAGGCCGAGATCGCTCGGCTGCTGAAGGAGTCCAACTTCATCAGCGACTACAAGACGGTCGAGACGGAGGAGGGCCGCAAGGTCCTCCGCCTCGCCCTCAAGTACGCCGGGCAGACCCCGGTGATCCGCCAGCTCCAGCGCGTGTCGACCCCCGGGCTCCGGCGCTACGTCGGCGCCACGGAGATCCCGCGGGTCCGCAACGGGCTCGGCGTCGCGATCCTCAGCACCTCGCAGGGGCTGATGACCGACCGTCAGGCCCGTTCCGCCCGGACGGGCGGCGAGCTCATCGCCCTCGTCTGGTAAGGAGCCGACCATGTCGCGTATCGGAAAGCTGCCGGTGACGATCCCGGCCGGCGTCACGGTGAAGGTCGAGGCGGGGAACAAGGTCTCGGTGAAGGGCCCCAAGGGGGAGCTCCACCGCGCGATCCATCCCGACCTCACGATCACCATCGACGGGAGCACCCTCACGGTCACCCGTCCCTCGGACGAGTCGACCCACAAGTCGCTGCACGGGCTGTCGCGGACCCTCATCGCCAACATGGTCGAGGGGTGCGCGAAGGGGTATGTGAAGACGCTCGAGATCTCGGGGGTCGGCTTCAAGGCGGAGCCGAAGCCGTTCGGGCTGCAGCTCGCGCTGGGCTACTCGCATCAGATCCAGTACAAGGCGCCGGCGGGGATCAAGCTGACGGCCCCGCAGCCCACGCAGGTCATCGTCGAGGGCGCGGACAAGGAGATCGTCGGACAGGTGGCGGCGGAGATCCGCGGCCTCCGTCCCCCCGAGCCGTACAAGGGCAAGGGGATCAAGTACGCGGGTGAGGTCATCCGCCGGAAGGCCGGCAAGGCCGGGGGCAAGTAATGCCAGGGAAGCGTGTACCGAAGGGACGGGCGGCGCTGCGGGCGCGGCGTCACGTCCGCGTGCGGGCGAAGGTCTCCGGCACGGCCGAGCGGCCGCGGCTGGTCGTGTTCCGCTCGCTGAAGCATATGACCGTGCAGCTCGTCGACGACGTGCGGCACCACACCCTGCTGACCGTGACCGACGCCGGGCTGACCGGGAAGAAGTCGGAGAAGTCGGCCGAGGTGGGGAAGCGGGTGGCGGAGCAGGCGAAGGCGGCGGGGATCACGAAGGTCGTGTTCGACCGCGCCGGGTACCAGTATCACGGCCGCGTGAAGGCGGTGGCCGACGGAGCCCGCGAAGGCGGGCTGGAGTTCTGACATGGCTGAACAGACTGGTGGGATGGGGGCGCCCGGCGGGCGCCAGGGTGGTCCGGGCGGCGGCCGCGGTCGCGGCGGTCCGGGCGGTGGCCGTGGGCGTGGCGGTCCCGGCGGTGGTCGTGGCGGCCCGGGTGGTGGGCGCGACGGCGGCCGTGGCGGGCGCGACGGCGGCCGTGGCGGGGCCCCGATGCAGGATCGTGAGGGCTCCGACCTCCTCGAGAACGTCATCGCGATCAACCGCGTCGCCAAGGTCGTGAAGGGCGGCCGGCGCTTCTCTTTCAACGCCCTGGTCGCCGTCGGCGACGGGCAGGGGAAGGTCGGCATCGCGACCGGCAAGGCGAACGAGGTGTCGGAGGCGGTCCGCAAGGCCGTCGACGGCGCCCGGCGCAAGATGATCACGATCCCGATGACCGGGGCCACGATCCCCCACGAGATCGTCGGGAAGCACGGCGCGGGCGAGGTGCTGATGAAGCCGGCCGCGCCGGGCGCCGGCGTGATCGCGGGTGGCGCGGTGCGCGCCGTCCTCGAGTGCGCGGGCATCCACGACATCCTCACGAAGTCCCTCGGCTCCACGAACGCGCACAACATGGTGCTCGCGGCGCTGGACGGGCTCAAGCACCTCACGACCGTCGAGCAGATCGCGCGCGAGCGCGGCGTCGAGGTCGCCTCGCTGCCGTACCGGTCGCGGGCCAAGTCGAAGGAGGCCGTGTAACATGCCGCGGACCTTCGTGTGGCACCCCGGGAAGGGGCCCAAGACCACCGCGCCGAACACCCTCACGGAGGGGAAGGTGCGGATCACGCAGAAGCGGTCCGGCATCGGCCAGACCGCGCGGATGAACGCCACCCTGCAGGCCCTCGGCCTGCGTCACCACCAGGCGTCCGTCGTGCACCAGGATTCGCCGGCGCTGCGCGGGATGATCAAGCGCGTCCGGCACCTCGTGGACGTCACGCCGGTGGAGGAATGACCGTATGAGCGACGAGAAGATCACACTGCACACCCTGGCGCGCACGCCGGGGTCGCACCGGAACCGGAAGCGCCTCGGGCGCGGCCCGGGCTCCGGCACCGGCAAGACGTCCGGCAAGGGGCACAAGGGCATCAAGGCCCGCGCCGGTCATCACGGCCCGGGCGGCAACAAGCCCCACTTCGAGGGCGGCCAGATGCCGCTCACGCGGCGTGTCCCGAAGCGCGGGTTCACCAACCCGTTCCGTGAGGACGCCCAGGTGGTCGGCCTCGACGACCTCGCCCGCGTGAGCGGTGCCGAGATCACCGTCGAGACCCTCGCCGCCGTCGGCCTCGTCACGGCGTCGAAGGGCCCCGTGAAGCTCCTCGCCAACGGCACCATCGACCGCGCGGTCACGGTCCGGGGGCTCAAGGTCTCCGGCGCGGCGCGCGGCGCGATCGTCGCCGCCGGCGGCACCGTCGAGGGCTGAGATGGCACAGGCGAACCCGCTTGGCGCGCTCGGGGGCATCCGGAACGTCCCCGAGCTCTGGCAGAAGATCACCTTCACCTTCCTCTGCCTGCTCGTCTATCGCATCGGCTCCCATGTGACGGTGCCGGGCGTCGACGTGAACGCGATGATCGCGTTCTTCCAGCAGAACCAGGGGGGCGGGCTCCTCGGGCTGTACGACCTCTTCGTCGGCGGGAACCTCTCGCGGTCGACGGTCTTCGCCCTCGGCATCATGCCGTACATCTCGGCCTCGATCTTCATGCAGATCGGCGCCGCGGTGATCCCGACCCTCGACAAGATGCAGAAGGACGAGGAGGGCCGGAAGCGCATCAATCAGTGGACGCGCTACGCCACCGTCGGCCTCGCCGCCATCCAGGGCTACGGCTACGCGCTCTTCACCGCGGGCGTGCAGGGCGCCGTCGTGCGCCCCGGGACCGCGTTCACGCTGCAGATGGTGCTGTTCCTCACGACGGGCGCGCTCTTCGTGATGTGGCTCGGTGAGCAGATCACCGAGCGCGGCCTCGGGAACGGCGCCTCGCTCCTCATCTTCTTCTCGATCGTCGAGCGCTTCCTCCCGGGCATCCGGGACGCCTTCGGCTTCCTGAGCACCGGGGCGGTCTCGCTCCTCTCCCTCCTCGCGATGACCGCGGTGATGCTCGGCGTCGTCGCCGGCGTCGTCGCGATCACCCTCGCGGCGCGTCGCATCGCCATCCAGATCCCGCAGCGGACGATGGCGAAGGGCCGCCAGCGCGAGGCCGCGAAGAACTTCATCCCGCTCCGCCTCAACTCGGCGGGCGTGATGCCGATCATCTTCGCGCAGTCGCTCATCGTCGTCCCGGGCGCGATCGCGCAGTTCTCGGGGAACCAGTCCCTCGCCAACGTCGCGGACTACCTCGCGCCGGGCACCTGGGCGTACTTCGTCCTCTCGGCGGTCCTCATCGTCTTCTTCACGTACTTCTACACGGCCATCATCTTCAATCCGGCCGATGTCGCGGAGAACCTGAAGAAGCAGGGCGGCTTCATCCCGGGGATCAAGCCGGGCTCCAAGACCGCCGACCACATCCAGGACGTGGTCACCCGCATCACCCTCCCGGGCGCGATCTTCCTGACGTTCATCGCGCTCCTCCCCGTCTGGCTCGCCGACGTCTTCGCCGTGCCGTTCCAGTTCGGCGGCACCTCGCTCCTGATCGTCGTCGGTGTCGCGCTCGACACGATGGCGCAGGTCCAGCAGCACCTGCTGCTGCGGAAGTACGACGGCTTCATGAAGAAGGGTCGGGTCCGCTTCCGCGGGCGGGGCGCGCCGACCGGCGGGTTCTGACGACGTGATCGTCGTCCTGCTCGGCCCGCCGGGCGCCGGCAAGGGGACGCAGGGGGAGCGGATCGCCGCGGCCCTCGGCGTCCCCAAGCTCGCTACGGGCGACGTGCTCCGGGCGGCGGTCCGTGAAGGGACCCCGCTCGGCCTCGCCGCGAAGGCGGCGATGGACCGTGGGGACCTCGTCCCCGACGCCGTCATCCTCGGCATCATCCAGGACACCCTCGGACAGCCCGCGTACGCGCAGGGCGCGATCCTCGACGGGGTCGTCCGCACCGTCGCGCAGGCCGAGGGGCTCGCAGCCGCGACGGCCGCGCTCGGGAAGTCGGTCGATCTCGTCCTGGTCTTCGACATCGCGGACGAGGTCCTGGTGGCCCGGCTCTCCGGGCGCACCTCCTGCGACAAGAACAACAAGCCGTTCACCGGGTTCGCGCCGGGGGCGCCGTGCCCTGACGCCTGCGGCGGGACGCTCATCCGCCGCCCGGACGACGAGCCCGACGCCATCCGCAACCGCCTCCGCGTCTATCAGGCGCAGACGGCCCCCGTCCTCGACTGGTACGTCGCGCAGGGCGCGAACGTGCGGCGCATCGACGCCGTCGGCGATTTCGACGCCGTGACGGCGCGCGCGCTCGCCGCCGTCCGCGCGTGATCCAGCTCAAGAGTCCGCGCGAGATCGACGTGATGGCCGCGGGGGGACGGATCCTCGCCGCCACCCACCGCCACATTCACGCCGCCATCGCCCCCGGGATCAGCACGGGAGAGCTCGACGCGATGGTCGAGGCCTTCATCCGCGGGCAGGGGGCTGTCCCCTCATTCAAGGGACTCTACGGCTTCCCCGCCTCCGCCTGCATCTCGATCAACGACGAGATCGTCCACGGCATCCCGTCCCCGACGCGGATCCTTCGCGCGGGGGACATCGTCACCGTCGATATCGGCGTGCATCACGGCGGCTTCCATACCGACTCCGCCTGGACCTACGCCGTCGCGGCGATCCCGCCTGAGACGCAGCGCCTCCTCGACGTGACCGAGCGTTCGCTCCACGCCGGGATCGCCGCCGCCACCCTCGGCAACCACATCGGCGACATCGGCCACGCGGTCGAGGAGGTCGTCGTGCGCGCGGGGTACACCGTCGTGCGCGATCTCGTCGGCCACGGCGTCGGGACGAGCATGCACGAGGAGCCGCAGGTCCCGAACCACGGGAAGCCGAAGCGCGGGCCGAAGCTCCAGGTGGGGATGACGATCGCGATCGAGCCGATGGTGAACGTCGGTGGGGCCGCGACCAAGACCCTCGCCGATAAGTGGACGATCGTCACCCTCGACGGCGCGCTCTCCGCGCATTTCGAGCACACGATCGCCATCACGGCCGACGGGCCGCGGATCCTCACGACGCTCGACTGAGTCGCGTCGGCGGGACCCGGTGCGCCGGGAACCGCGGCGTCAGGGCGGGCGGGGTCGCCGCCCGCCGCTCGATCATCCCAGCTGCGCCTCCACCGCCGCGCGCGCCGTCGCCGCATCGGCCGCGCAACGCGACACCAACCGCTCCGCCTCCGCCGCGAGCGGGGTCCCCGCCGCGCGGTCCGGCATCGCCACCACGTTGATGCGCACGTTGTACGCCGCCCCACGGCACGCCGCCTCGGCCAGCAGTGCGGCCACCCCGG